>CAYTXS010000330.1:0-2620 GCA_964441585.1 uncultured Thioalkalivibrio sp. | reverse complement strand
CGCTGTCGCCGCACCTGCAGATCTACCGTCCGCAGATCACCTCGGTGCTGTCGATATCCCATCGTTTCAGTGGCGTGGCGCTCGCGTTCGGGCTGTTCGCCCTCGTGGCCTGGCTCGCGGCGCTCGCGAGCGGGCCTGAGGCATACGCCACCGCGGTGGCGGTCTTCGCGGCCTGGCCGGTCAGGCTGCTGCTGGTCGCCCTGAGCTTTGCGTTCTTTTTCCACTTCGCGAACGGCCTGCGCCACCTTTGGTGGGATTCCGGTCGGGGTTTCGAAATTTCCCAGATCTACGCCTCGGGTCGGCTGGTCATCGCGGTGGCTGTCGTGCTGACGCTCGGGGCATGGGCCATGATCCTGTTGGGCGGTGCGGCATGAGCCTGCGCACGCCGTTGGGCCGCGCGCTCGGTCTCGGTGCCGCCGGCAAAGGGACTCAGCACTGGTGGCAGCAGCGCGTCACGGCCGTGGCGCTTGCATTGCTGGGCGTGTGGTTCGCAGTCTGCCTCCTCGGCCTCGAACTGGCGGATCGCAGCGCGGTGATCGGCTGGGTGGCGCAGCCGCTCAATGCCTCCCTGCTGGCACTGCTGGTGCTGACCGCGGCATGGCATTCGCAACTCGGCACGCGCGTGATCGTCGAAGACTACGTGAAGGGCTCGATCAAGGTGCCGTTGCTGATGGCGCTCCAGTTCCTGCATGCGGCGGCGGCCATGGTGGGCATCGTCGCGGTCCTGCAGATCGCCATCGGAGGACGCTGAAATGAGTGCCGCATACAAGATCGTCGATCACAGTTACGACGTGGTGGTAGTCGGTGCAGGCGGTGCGGGGCTGCGCGCCACTTTCGGCCTGGCGGAACAGGGCCTGCGCACGGCCTGTGTCACCAAGGTGTTTCCCACCCGCAGTCACACAGTAGCCGCACAGGGCGGCATCAGCGCCGCGCTGGGCAACATGGGCGAGGACGACTGGCGCTGGCACATGTACGACACGGTGAAGGGCTCCGACTGGCTGGGCGACCAGGACGCCATCGAGTACATGTGCAAGGAGGCGCCCGACGCCGTCATCGAACTCGAGCACTACGGTGTGCCGTTCTCGCGCACCGAGGATGGGCGCATCTACCAGCGGCCCTTCGGCGGCATGACCACGCGCATGGGCGAGGGCCCGCCGGCGCAGCGCACCTGCGCGGCGGCCGATCGCACCGGCCACGCCATGTTGCATACGCTCTACCAGCAGTCGCTAAAGCACCAGGCGGAATTCTTTATCGAGTATTTCGCGCTGGACCTGATCATCGACGAGGAGGGCGCCTGTCGCGGCGTCATGGCGTGGAATCTCGACAGCGGCGAGCTGCATCGTTTCCGGGCCCACCGCGTGATCCTGGCTACCGGCGGCTATGGCCGGGCCTATTTCTCCTGCACCTCCGCGCACACCTGCACGGGCGACGGCAATGCCATGGTGCTGCGCGCGGGCCTGCCGCTGCAGGACATGGAATTCGTGCAGTTCCACCCGACAGGCATCTACGGCGCAGGCTGCCTGATCACCGAGGGCGTGCGCGGCGAGGGCGGCTACCTGACGAATTCCGCGGGCGAGCGCTTCATGGAACGTTATGCGCCGAACGCGAAAGACCTGGCCTCGCGCGACGTCGTCAGCCGCTCGATGACCATCGAGATCCGCGAAGGCCGGGGGGTCGGCCCGGAAAACGACCATATTCATCTCCACCTGGAACACCTCGGTCCCGAGGTCATCCACGAGCGCCTGCCGGGCATCGCCGAGACCGCGCGAATCTTCTCCGGCGTGGACGTGACGAAACAGCCGATCCCGGTATTGCCGACGGTGCACTACAACATGGGCGGGATCCCGGCGAATTACCACGGTGAAGTGGTCACCCTCAAGGACGGCGATCCCGAGCACGTGGTGCCCGGTCTCATGGCGGTCGGTGAGGCGGCCTGTGTCTCGGTGCACGGCGCCAATCGGCTGGGGTCGAATTCGCTGCTCGACCTCGTCGTGTTCGGCCGCGCGGCCGCCAAGCACTGCGGCGCCACGCTGAAACCCGGCGAACGGCATGCGCCGCTCCCGGCCGATGCCGGCGAGCAAAGCATCGCGCGGCTCGACAAGCTGCGCCATGCGAAAGGTTCCCGGTCCACGGCCGAAATCCGTAACGAGATGCAGCGCGCCATGCAGGAACATGCCGCGGTGTTCCGCACCGGCGACGTGTTGGGCGAGGGCCTGGAGAAGGTGCGCAGGATCGCCGCATCGTTCGACGACGTGCGCGTCGCGGACCGCTCCATGGTGTTCAACACCGACCTGGTCGAAACGCTCGAGCTCGACAACCTGCTCGGCCAGGCGCTGGTGACGATCGCCTCTGCCGAAAATCGCAAGGAGAGCCGCGGAGCGCACGCGCGCGAGGATTTCCCGGACCGGGACGACGCGGCCTGGATGAAGCACACGCTGGCCTGGAGAAAGGCCGCCACCGAGGTCGGCATCGACTATCGCCCGGTCCATCAGCAGACACTGACGAGCGACGCGGATCCCATCCCGCCGAAAGCACGGACTTACTGACGGAGATGAGCGCACATGGCTGAATTCAGGCTGCCGGCCAATTCGAAGATCACCCGCGGCAAGCATTTTCCCGC
>CAYTXS010000329.1:0-2621 GCA_964441585.1 uncultured Thioalkalivibrio sp. | reverse complement strand
TGCCTTTCGAGTTCGTCCGCCTGCAACACGAGCCCGACGGCACCTTCCCGCACGGTGTGCCCAACCCGCTCCTGCCCGAGCATCGGGCTGTCACCGCCGAGGCCGTCGTCGCCAGCGGCGCAGATTTCGGCATCGCCTGGGACGGCGACTACGACCGTTGCTTCCTGTTCGACGAGACCGGCCGCTTCATCGAGGGCTACTACATCGTCGGCCTGCTGGCGGAGGCGTTTCTCCTCAAGCACCCGGGCGCGAAGATCGTCCACGACCCCCGCCTTACCTGGAATACCATCGACATCGTCGAGCAGGGCGGCGGCCAGCCGGTCATGTCCAAGACGGGGCACGCCTTCATCAAGGAGCGCATGCGCCTCGAGGACGCCGTCTACGGCGGCGAGATGAGCGCGCACCACTACTTTCGTGATTTCGCCTACTGCGATTCGGGCATGATCCCCTGGTTGCTGGTGGCCGAACTCGTCTCCCGCGCCGGCCGGCCGCTGTCGGCGCTGGTGGAGGAACGCATGGCGGCGTTTCCGGCCTCCGGCGAGATCAACCGCTCCATCGCCGACCCGCCGGCGGTGCTGGCGGCGGTCGAGGCGGCCTACGCCGACCAGGCCGTGACCATCGATCGCACCGACGGCCTGTCGATGGAGTTCGCCGACTGGCGTTTCAATCTGCGCGCCTCGAACACCGAGCCGCTGGTGCGGCTCAACGTCGAGAGTCGCGGCGACGCCGCGCTCATGAAGGCGAAAACCGCGGAGCTGCTGGAGAAACTCGGCGGCTGAGCCGGACGGGCTCGTAACAGCGACTTTTGCGGCGTTCCCGCCGGTTTTCGCGGGTGCTCCTCGTGTGCTGCATTCGCCACACTCGTAGCGTGATTCAAAACAGCAACGAGGTGCGTGATGGCGACCGTGGTGATTTCCCCCGCGTTCCAGGTGCGGCTCCCGAAATCCGCTCGCGAGGCCTTGCAACTGGTGCCGGGCCAACAATTGCGCGTCGTGCAATACGCAGGTCGCCTGGAACTCGTGCCGGTGCGGCCGACATTGGCGGGCGCGGCGTTGTTCGGCGACCCGCTTGCGAGCCTGGAGTCTGAACGTCTGCCGAGCTGCGACGCCACAGCAAGGCCCGATACCCCGGGTCTGCGGCGCGAGGACAAGCCACCCTGACGGATCGCGAGGATTGCCTCGACGCGGGTCGGCTGTCAGGATTCTTCCGGTGAGCACCGGATCGGCAGACATCAAGCCGCGTTATGCGCGAGTCCCCGTGGGGCCGATCGGCCTGTTGAGGGCCATCCTGCGCATGGTGGCGCTGGTCGTGGTCACGCTGGGTTACGTACTGGGCTGGGGCCTGCTGGCCCTCTGGCCGTGGGATCGGGCGCGGCGCGCGAGCCTGCGTCGTGGCGTGTCACGCCGCTGGGCTCGTGCCATGTGCCGCGTGCTCGGGGGGCGCGTGGACGTCCAGGGCGACCTGCCAGCGGGGCCGGGGTTCCTGATCACCAACCACACCGGCTATCTCGATATCCCGGTGCTGATGTCGCTGACCGGTTGTCGTTTCGTTTCCAAGAGCGAGATCGCGCACTGGCCGGCCATCGGGTTCTTGGCGCGCAAGGGCGGCACCCTGTTCGTGAATCGCGGCAACAAGGGCCGCGACGCGAACGTCACGCTCGACGGCATGGCCGGCGCACTGGAGGACGGCGATCTCGTGGTGTTCTTTCCCGAGGGCACCACCGGCACCGGTGAACGCATCCTGCCGTTTCGCTCGGGGCTGCTCAGCCTGCCCGCACGGGACGGACACCCGGTGTGGCCCGCGGCCCTGGTTTACGAGACGGAGGTGCCCGGCGTGGATATCGGCCTCGCACTGGCGTGGTCGGGCGGGCAGTCGTTGCTGCCGCATGTCTGGCGGCTGGTGTGCCTGCCCGGCTTTTCGGTGCGCATCGCCAGCGGCCACGCGGTCGAGGCGACGCACCGCAAGGCGCTGGCCAGGGCGCTCGAGCATCGCGTGACCATGATGCATGCCGGCCTGGCCCGGTTCGAAGCGGCGCCGCTGTCGGCGCCGGAGTCGGAAACCGCCAGCTAGCTTCCGTCGCGTCCCTCGAGCGCATCGATGAAAGCCGGCCGCGCGCTCTGCGAGCCGAGGCGCTCGGCTTCCTCGAGCAGCCTTAAGGCGCGATCGATCTCGCCCGCGGCGACGGCCCGGCGGATCGCGTCGTTGAACATCGTTTCCGAGACCGGCGCCGGCGGTGCGGCACTCGGCGGCGGCGGTGCCGGCAGCACCGGCGGGGCAGCGGGAATCGCCGTCGACTCGGATGCGGCGGCCGGGGCCGATGCGGATTGGCCCGAGGTGGATTGGCCTGGGGCGGCCGGGGCCGATGCGGACTGGCCCGCCGTCGCCGAATCGTCGCTCGCGCCGATGCGGAACGCTTCGGGCGGCGCCTCGCGCGGCGGCGCATTCGGGCCGTGCAGTTCGGGCTGGTAGTGCAGGTAGCTCTCGTCCCCCGGCGTGCCGGGCTCCGGGCCGAAGTCGATGACGGTGCCGCAGCCGACCAGGGCGGACGCAGCAAACACGAACAGGAGGGGCTTGATCATGATGTGGCTCTCCGTTGCGAGAGCCATAGCTTACAACGAGAT
>CAYTXS010000328.1:0-2625 GCA_964441585.1 uncultured Thioalkalivibrio sp. | reverse complement strand
AGCTGGCGCAATTCGAGGACGCCGAGTTCTACGACAAGTTGACCCGTGCCCGGCGGGAGGCCTCCAGCCGGCCGTTGTCGCTGGTGATGCGGACCTTCGGCCTGGGCCAGAACGGCGTCTCGCTCGTCAGCTACGGGGTGCTCCTCGCGCAGTTCTCGCCCTGGGCGGTGCTGGTGCTCGTGCTGGCCGGTCTGCCCGCCTTCCTCGCGGAAGCGAAGTTTTCCGGCGATGCGTTCCGCCTGTTCCGCTGGCGCTCGCCCGAGACGCGCATGCAGGTCTACCTGGAGACCGTGCTGGCGCGCGAGGATCATGCGAAGGAAGTCCAGCTGTTCGGACTCGGGCCGAAACTGCTGGATCGATACCGGAAGATTTTCGCCACGCTCTACCGCGAGGACCGCAACCTCACCCTGCGCCGCGACGGCTGGGGCTTCGTGCTGGGGCTGGTCGGCACACTGACACTCTACGGCGCCTACGCCTGGGTGGCGATGACCACTATCCTCGGGCGCATCACGCTGGGCCAGATGACGATGTACATGATGCTGTTCCGCCAGGGGCAGTCCTCCGTGTCGGCCATCCTCTCGGCGATCGGCGGCATGTACGAAGACAATCTCTACCTCTCGACGCTCTACGAGTATCTAGAGACGCCGGTGCCCAAACGCCAGGTGTCGGAGGCAGGTGCAGGTCGCGAGTCCGGCGCGGGCCAGGTGTCCGACGCAGGACCAGGGCCTGGCGGAACCCGCGGACCGGATCCCGCCGACGGCATCCGCTTCGAGAATGTCTCGTTCATTTATCCGGGCGCGGAATCTCCCGCCCTGACGGACATCGACCTGCATATCCGCCCCGGCGAATCGCTGGCGCTCGTGGGCGAGAACGGCTCCGGCAAGACGACGCTCATCAAGCTGCTGTCGAGGCTCTACACGCCGAGCGCGGGGCGAATCCTGCTCGATGGACTGGACCTGCAGGCCTGGGACGAAACCGTGCTGCGGGAACGCATCGGCGTCATTTTCCAGGACTTCGCGCGCTACCAGCTCAAGGTCGGCGAGAACATCGGTGCCGGCGACGTGCGGCACTTCGAGGACGAGACCCGCTGGCGGGAGGCCGCCACGGCCGGGATGGCGCTGCCCTTCATCGAGACGCTGCCGGAGGGTTTCGATGCGCAGCTCGGCAAGTGGTTCAAGGCGGGGCGTGAGCTCTCCGGCGGCCAGTGGCAGAAGATTGCCCTTGCGCGCGCCTTCATGCGCTCCGGCGCCGACATCCTGGTACTGGACGAGCCGACCGCCGCGATGGACGCGGCCGCGGAAGCGACCATCTTCGAACACTTCCGCGACCTGACCCGGAACCGGATCGCCATTCTCATATCGCACCGCTTCTCGACCGTGCGCATGGCAGACCAGATCATCGTCATCGAATCGGGACGCATTATCGAGCGGGGCCGCCATGACGAGCTCATGGCGCTGGACGGTCGTTACGCGAGGCTCTTCTCGCTGCAGGCGCGCGGCTACCGCTGAACGAAGCCGGCGGCGCGCATTTTCTCCACCGCGATGCAGCTGCAGTTGCGTCCCGCGGACTTGGCGGCGTACAGGGCCTGGTCGGCGGCCCCCAGCAACTCGCGCCGGCTCAGGCCGGGCCGCATCGCGGCGATGCCTGCGCTGAGGGTCACCACCACGCCTGGCACGACCGAGTCCCAGTCGTGGACAGCCACGGCGACCCTGATCTTCTCACAGGCCTCCCGCGCCGCTTCCATCCTGGCCTGCGGGAAGCAGAGGAGAAACTCTTCGCCGCCATAGCGCGCCACGACATCGGTGTCCCGGCAATTCATCCGCAAGATCGCCGCCACCGCCTTGAGCACCTCGTCGCCGGCATCGTGCGAAAAGTCGTCGTTGATGCGCTTGAAGTGATCGAGATCGACCAGCGCGATCGCAAAGTCGAGGCTATAGCGCTCGAATTCGCCGAGCCGCTCCTCGAGGTACTCGTCGGCGTAACGCCGGTTGTGTAGCCCGGTAAGCGGATCGTGGGTGGCGATCAGTTCGAGTTCGCGCGTCTTTGCCTGCAATTCCCGGGTGCGGGCCGCGACCCGCGCCTCGAGGCGCATCCGGATCCGCGCCAGTTCCATGAGGGACAGCATCCCGAGCGTCATCACGAGCAGCAACAGTCCGACGGCGGACGGCTCCATGCGATTCATCACGACGGCCACGAGAATGCCGCCGAGGCCGGCGCCGGATTCGACGATGAAGGCGAAGGGGCTGAATGCGGTCGCGGCCCGATGTTCCGCCAGAGTCAGAAAAATACGCATGCCGACATCATTGAGCGTCTGCATGGCAAGTAGCAGGACCAGCAGGATCGCGATATCCACGAGACCGATGGAGGCGAGCGGCACCGTCCCGCCAATGCGCTGATACAAGAGCCCGCAGACCAGCACCATGAGGCTCATCAGCCCGGCGTTGTGCAAGGCCGCCGTCAGCACGTCAACGAAGGAGCGGCCGCGCCACAGCCGGTGCCAGGGGTATAGCAGGGAAGCGAGGCCGCTGATCCATGCGGCGGCCACGGGCCCGAGCACCAGAATGCCGCCCACCTGCGCGATCCGGTCGAAAGACACATAGCCGACGCGCGGGTGCGTGTAGCCCA
>CAYTXS010000327.1:0-2646 GCA_964441585.1 uncultured Thioalkalivibrio sp. | reverse complement strand
GCGCTGGCCTACGCCGACTCGAGCGTCGACCTCGAGGCGCGCATCAACTTCGGCTAGCGCCGCCGCCGGGCGGCAGTGATTGCGTCCCTCAATCTCGCGCTTGCCTTATTTCAGTTTCAGCGCCGCAACAGCAAGGGCACCCCAGCCAATCATGAAGGCGACGCCGCCTATGGGGGTGATGGCGCCCAGGCCACGCACGCCGGTCAGCGCCATCACGTAGAGCGAGCCGGAAAACAGCACGATCCCGACGAGAAAAGCCCAGCCGGCCACGTGCGCCGCCGCGCCCCCGGTCTGCTGGATCATCCAGGCGACCGCGAACAGCGCGAGAGCGTGAAACATCTGATAGCGCGCGGCCGTCTCGAAGACCTCGAGCATGCGCGGTTCGAGCTGCGCCCGCAGTGCATGGGCGCCGAATGCGCCGGCGGCCACGCTGAGGCCGCCCAGCAGGGCGCCGAGTAACACGAAGATTTTCATGAGCCGCTTCTCCCTGGAGTGCGTCTTCCGAGGCGCCCAGCATATGACATTTGTCACGCGGGATCGCTGAGGCAAGTCACTGGGCGGTCGCCAAGTCGCTGCGCAGAATGAAGCTGAACTTCATTCAAGGGAGCAGCGCATGTCCAGGCCACCGGTTGCCACGTGTAGCGGCGTACGTCACGCCTACGGCAAGACCCTCGCCCTCGACGGCATCGACCTGGTGCTGGCGGCGGGCGAGGTCACCGCCCTGCTGGGACCCAACGGGGCGGGCAAGACCACGTTGATCCATCTGCTGCTCGGCCTGTTGCCGGTGCAGGCGGGCGCGGTGCGGCTGTTCGGGGGCCATGCGCCGTCCGATCCAGCCTGCCGGAGGCGCATCGGCACGATGCTGCAGTCCAGCGGCGTGCAGGGCAATCTCGAGGTGCGCGAGCTGCTCCAGCTGTTCGGCAGTTTCTACGGCGCCACGGGCCCGTTCGACGCCTTGCTCGAGGAAGCCCGGTTACAGGGGCTCGAACGGCGCCGTTATGACCGCCTGTCCGGCGGCCAGCAACAGCGCGTGCTGTACGCCCTCGCCGCGGTCGGCAGCCCCGACTGGCTGATTCTCGACGAGCCGACCACCGGACTCGATCCGGCCGCGCGGCGCCAGGTGTGGCGTGCCATCGAGGCGCGCCGCGCCGCCGGCGCATCGATCCTCCTGTGCACCCATTTCATGGACGAGGCGCGGCAGCTGGCGGACCGCGTCGTGGTGCTGGATCAGGGGCGCATCCTGCACCAGGGCCCCGTGGATTCGGTCGGCGACGACCTGGAAGAACTGTTTTTCTCGTTGACCATGGAGGCGGTGGCATGACGGCGGCAAATCCTGCTTTACGGCTGGTCGAGGCGCAGTGGCTGAACCTGGTGCGTACCCCTGCCTACACGCTGCCGACGCTGCTGTTCCCGGTGATGTTCTACAGCTTCTTCGGCCTGTTGATGCTGCCGGGGCAATCGCTGTGGCTGTTGTGCACCTTCGCCACCTTCGGCGTGATGGGTGCGGCGATGTTCGCTTTCGGCGTCGGCATCGCCATGGAGCGTGCCCAGGGCTGGCTGCTGCTGTTGCGTGCCTCCCCGGCGCCGATCTACGCGGTGATCGCCGGCAAGGTATTCGGCGCCTTGCTGTTCAGCCTGGTCATCGTGGTGATGATGAGTGCGCTGGCGGCCGGCTTCGGGGGGGTGCGCCTGCACACCCACCAGTGGCTCGGGCTGGCGGCGGTGCTGGTCGCCGGCGCGCTGCCGTTCTGCCTGATGGGACTGGCTATGGGACTCTGGCTCAAGCCCAATGCCGCTCCGCCGGTGGTCAATCTCGTCTACCTGCCGCTCGGCTTCCTCTCCGGGCTATGGATTCCCGCGACGCAGCTGCCGGCCGCCCTGCAGGGGCTCGCGGTGTGGCTGCCGCCCTATCACCTGGCAGCCCTCGCGCTCGACGTCACGGGCGCAAAACCGGCCGACTGGGGTGTGGCGCTGGCGAACCTGGGGGCGTTCACCGTGCTGTTCGGCGCGGCCACCGTGCTGGGCTGGCGACGGCTGGACGGCGCGGGACGCTAGGGGCAAAGACATGAGAAACATGATCGCAATCGGCGTGTTGCTCGGGCTGCTCCTGCTGGTGTTGCTGCGCCTGCCCGGTCCCGCGCCGCGCGATGCCAAGGCGCCGACAACCGCCATCGTCGACGTGCGCCTGTTCGACGGCACCGACTTCGTGGAGGACGCCATCGTCATCCTCAGGGACGGCCGGGTGCTGGCCGCCGGTCCCGGGATCGCAGTGCCCGCCGCGGCGACCGTGATCGACGGGCGCGGCAAGACGGCGCTGCCCGGCCTGATCGACGCTCATGTGCATGCCTTCGGCCCGGCGCGGGAGGACGCGCTGCGCTTCGGCGTGACGACCCTGCTCGACATGTTTCGCCCGCCGATGGAGTCGGCGCAGGTTCGCGCCCAGCGCCAATCGCTCGCCGCCACCCGGCGCGCCGACCTGTTTTCGGCCGGCTACCTGGCCACCGTCCCCGGCGGCCACGGCACGCAGTACGGCTTCCCCGTGCCGACGCCGACCACGGCGGACGCCGACACGTGGGTGGCGGCCCGGCTGGCGGAAGGGTCCGATTACATCAAGATCGTCATCGAGGACGGCTCGAGCTGGGGCGG
>CAYTXS010000326.1:0-2661 GCA_964441585.1 uncultured Thioalkalivibrio sp. | reverse complement strand
CAATGCCGGCCACGTCGATATTCAACCGGTGCCGGCGCATGGCCACCCGCAGTCCGTCGAACTGACCTTGCCGCCGCTGGCGACGATATTCCTCGAAGCAACGGCGAGCCCCGTGCCCGCCGCGGACGCCTGATGAATCGCCCGCAGCCCCCGCAGTTCACCGGCCTCGAGAGCGGCCACCACCGCCCGCTGGGCGCGACCTTCGACGGCCGCGGCGTGAATTTCGCGCTCTTTTCGGCGCATGCGGAGAAGGTCGAGCTGTGCCTGTTCGACGAGCGCAACCAGCGCGAGACCCAGCGCCTGGTCCTGCCCGGCCATACCGAGCAGGTCTTCCATGGCTACCTGGAGCGGGCCCGTCCCGGCCTGCTGTACGGCTACCGCGTGTACGGACCGTATGCACCACGGGAAGGCCATCGCTTCAATCATCACAAGCTGCTGCTGGACCCCTACGCGCGCGAGCTCGTCGGCCGGCTGCGCTGGAGCGACTCGAACTTCGGTTACCGCGTCGGCACCGCGACGCGGGACCTCACCTTCGACACGCGCAACAGCGCCGCCCGCATGCCCAAGTGCCGCGTCGTGGACGATGCTTTTTCCTGGGGCGAGCATCGTCGGCCCGCGCGGCCGCTGGGCCAGTCGTTGATCTACGAGTGTCATGTGCGCGGCATGACCATGCTGCATCCCGACGTGCCGCCCGCCTGGCGCGGCACGTTTGCGGGGCTCGCCAGCGACGCCGTCATCGACCACCTGCTCGATCTCGGCGTCACTGCTGTCGAACTGATGCCGGTCCATGCGTTCGCCGACGACCGCCACCTGCTCGAGCAGGGCCTGCGCAACTACTGGGGGTACAACAGCCTCGGTTTCTTCGCGCCGGAAAGGCGTTACCTCGCGGGTGAGCGCGAGGAGTTCAAGCAGATGGTCCGCCGGCTCCACGCCGCCGGACTCGAGGTCATTCTCGACGTCGTCTACAACCACACGGCGGAAGGTAACGAGCTGGGGCCCACGCTGTCCTTCAAGGGCATCGACAACAAGAGCTACTACCGGCTGATGCCCGACGAGCCACGCTACTACATCAACGAGACCGGCACCGGCAACACCATGAACCTGGCGCACCCGCGCGTGCTGCAGATGGTGATGGACTCGCTGCGCTACTGGGCCGACGAGATGCAAGTGGACGGTTTCCGTTTCGACCTGGCGACCACGCTGGCCCGCGAGCCGACGGGTTTCGATCCGGGCAGCGGTTTTCTCGACGCCATCGGCCAGGACCCCGTCCTGCAGCAGGTGAAACTGATCGCGGAGCCCTGGGACATCGGTCCGGGCGGCCATCAGCTCGGCAACTTCTCCGCCGGGTGGAGCGAATGGAACGACTTTTACCGCGACACGGTGCGCCGTTTCTGGCGCGGCGACGATCACATGCTGCCGGACTTCGCCCGTGCCATCGCCGGCAGCGCACAGATTTTTGACCACGCCGGACGAAGGCCCTCCGCCAGCATCAATTTCATCACCGCCCACGACGGCTTCACGCTGCAGGACCTGGTGTCCTACGACCGGCAACACAACGAGGCCAATGCCGGCGGCGGGGGTGATGGTCATGACGAAAACTACTCGTGGAATCATGGTGTCGAGGGACCCACCGATGACGCGGAGATTTGCGCGCTGCGCGCCCGCCAGGCACGCAACATGCTGCTGAGTCTGTTCGTCTCGCAGGGTGTGCCGATGCTGTTGATGGGCGACGAATTCGGCCACAGCCAGGGCGGCAACAACAACGTCTACTGCCAGGATAACGAAACGAGCTGGATGAAATGGAATGCGTCGGGCGAGACTGAGCAGGAGCGCTTCGCATTCGCGCGAGACCTCGCGCGCCTCAGGCACGCGCATCCCGCGCTACGCGCCGACCTTTTCCTGCACGGGCGCACGGCTTCCGAGGAAGGGATCCCGGACATCCTGTGGCTCGACACGCAGGGCCAGGAAGCGTCGCCCGAGGTCTGGGACGATCCGCATGCCCGGGTGATCGGCATGCAGCTCAACGGCCGCGCAGTGGCGCCCGACAGCGAGCCGCCCGAGACCGTGCTGCTGGTGTACTTCAATGCCGCCGAGAACGGGATCGAACTGCGCCTGCCCGAATGCAATGGCTGCGGCGGGTGGCGCGTGCTCGTCGATACCGCGCATCCCGAGCAGGTGAACAGGGAGTTCGCGCCGGGCGCGGCCCACATCCTGCCGGAGCGCAGCGCCATGGTGCTCGAGATGATCGACGAGGAGGAGCAAAAGCCCGCCATCGCCCGGTGAGGAGTTGGTGCCGGAGAGTGGAATCGAACCACCGACCTACTGATTACGAATCAGTTGCTCTGCCGACTGAGCTACCCCGGCACGAAAGGGGATTGCGAGAGGCCGCGAAGTATAGGAGATGACCCCGGCAGCGGCAACGCCTGGCAGCGACTCAGTCGCGGTTGCGCACCCGGATGATCACGTCCACGCCGTCCTGCTCGGTGCCGGCCGGCGCGGCGGGCACGCCGGCGAAGGACACCGACTCCGCCGGGATATCGATCATTTCGCCCGTGTCGACGTTGTAGAAATGATGATGCGCGTGGACGGTGGAATCGTAATAAACACGGTCGCGATCGACCACGAGCTCTCTCAGCAGCCCGCATTCGACGAACAGGTTCA
>CAYTXS010000325.1:0-2664 GCA_964441585.1 uncultured Thioalkalivibrio sp. | reverse complement strand
ACGACCGGCGCCGGGGAGTAGGCGCCCATGCCGCCCGTGTTCGGGCCGCGGTCCCCGTCGTCGCGCGCCTTGTGGTCCTGGGAGGAAGCCAGCGGCAGGATGTCACGGCCAGAGACCATGGCGATGAAGCTCGCTTCCTCGCCGGCGAGGAATTCCTCTACGACGACTCTCGCCCCGGCGCTGCCGAAACGATTGTCCGCCAGCATTTCGTGCACGGCGGCTTCGGCTTCCGCCACCGTCTGCGCGACGATCACGCCCTTGCCTGCGGCCAGGCCATCGGCCTTCACGACGATGGGCGCGCCCTGGTTGCGGATATAGGCACAAGCCGACTCCACGTCGTTGAATTCTCCCCAGGCGGCTGTCGGAATGCCGTGACGATCGCAGAAGGCCTTGGAAAAAGCCTTGGAACCCTCGAGCCGGGCACACGCGGCGGTGGGACCGAAACACTTCAGGCCGCGCCGGTGGAATTCATCGACGATGCCGGCGACAAGGGGGACCTCCGGGCCGACGATCGTCAATGCAACCTGCTGCGCAGCGGCGAAATCCGCGAGGGCCGGAATGTCGTCGGCGCCGATGGCGATGTTCTCGCAACGCGGCTCGCGTGCGGTGCCGGCATTGCCCGGCGCAACGAAGACATGTTCCACGCGGGGCGAGCCGGCGACCTTCCAGGCGATCGCATGTTCGCGGCCTCCACCACCTACCACAAGGATTTTCACGTTCCTCTACCTCGCCTCGATCACTGGCGCCGCCGGGGTGATCGTTTCAGTGTCGGAAATGACGCGCGCCGGTGAACACCATGGCCAGACCATGCTCGTCCGCGGCGCGGATCACCTCGGCGTCGCGCTTGGAACCGCCCGGCTGGATGATGGCGGTGACGCCGTGTTCCGCGCCCGTGTCCACGTTGTCGCGGAAGGGGAAAAATGCGTCCGAAGCCATCACGGAACCCTTGATCGCAAGCCCGGCATCGGCTGCCTTGATGGCGGCGATCCGCGTGCTGTAGATCCGGCTCATCTGCCCGGCACCGACGCCGATGGTCGTGGTGCCCTTGCAGAACACGATGGCATTCGATTTCACGAAGCGCACGACTTTCCACGCGAACAGGAGGTCTTTGAGTTCGTGATCGTTCGGCGGCCGTTGCGACACGACCTGGAGTTGCGTCGTATCCAGCTCGACGTCGTCGGCGTCCTGCACGAGCATGGCGCCGCCGACACTGCGGGCCTCCACCGTGCCGATCATTGGCGGGCCCCAGCGGCCCGTCTCCAGGACCCTGATATTCGGTTTCTCCGCCAGCACCTCGGCGGCCCCGGGACCCATGGAGGGGGCGATCAGGACCTCGACGAACTGTTTTTTCAGGATCGCTTCGGCCGTCTCACCGTCGAGCGGCTGGTTGAAGGCAATGATGCCCCCGAAGGCCGATACCGGGTCGGTGGCATAGGCGCCCCGATACGCGTCGAGAATCGTTTCGGCACTGGCGACGCCGCATGGATTGGCATGCTTGACGATCACGCATGTCGGCTGCTTGAAATGCTTGACGCATTCCAGCGCGGTGTCCGCGTCGAGAATGTTGTTGTAGGAAAGTTCCTTGCCCTGCAGCTGCACTGCTGCGCCGATGGTGCCGCGGCGCGGCTGGCCGAGTGCGTAGAGTGCCGCGCGCTGGTGCGGGTTCTCGCCATAGCGCAGCTGCCGTGATTTTTTCAGCGGGAGCATGAGATTTTCGGGCAGCACGGCGCCGTCGAGCTCCGCCCGCCAGCCGAGCCAGGCGGCCACCGCGGTATCGTAGGTTGCGACGTGGCCGAAGGCCTTGGCGGCCAGCTGCAGGCGCATGTCGTGGGGGATCTCGCCCGCCGCCCGCAGCGCGGCCAGCACCAGAGCGTAGTCGGACGATTCGACCACCACGGCCACGGCCGCATGATTCTTTGCAGCCGCGCGCAACATCGCGGGCCCGCCGATATCGATGTTCTCGACGGCTTCGTCCACCGTGCATTCCGGATCCGAGACCGCTTCCCGGAAGGGGTACAGGTTCACGACCAGCAGATCGATCGGCACGATCCCGTGTGCGGACATCACGGCCTCGTCGGTCCCGCGCCGACCGAGAAGTCCGCCGTGCACCGCCGGATGCAGTGTCTTGACCCGCCCGTCCATGATCTCCGGAAAACCGGTCAGCTCGGAAACATCGCGCACCTGCAGCCCTGCGCCGCGCAGCAGCTTTGCCGTGCCGCCGGTGGAAACGAGTTCGATGCCCAGTTCGACGAGGCCGCGGGCAAGATCCACGACGCCGGTCTTCTCCGAGACGCTGATGAGAGCACGCTTGATTTGCGCCATGTTGGATTCGCCGGCTGGAGGTGTCAGTCGAGCAGGCCGTGCCGACGAAGCTTCTTGCGCAGGGTGCCCCGGTTGATGCCAAGAATGGTCGCCGCGAGGCTCTGGTTGCCTCCCGTGTAGCCGAGCACCGCTTTGAACAGGGGCTTCTCGACTTCGCCGATCACCAGGTCGTAGAGCTCCTCCGGCTTGTGGCCGTTGAGGGTCTGGAAATATTGTTCAAGCGCTTCCTGCGCCATGTTGCCAAGGGCGCCGTCGCCGCCCACCCGCACCCGGACATCGTCGTGCGGCGCAAGTTGCGTCTTCTCGTTGGACACGATCATGTTTCCCCGTCACGCTGCGAGC
>CAYTXS010000324.1:0-2709 GCA_964441585.1 uncultured Thioalkalivibrio sp. | reverse complement strand
ACGCCAAGCGCGTGATGCTCGGCGTCTGGTCATTCCTGCGCCAGTTCATGTACACGAAGTTCGTCATCGTGACCGACGACGACGTGGACGTGCGCAACTGGCAGGACGTGATCTGGGCGATGACGACGCGCATGGATCCGGCGCGCGACACAGTGATGATCGAGAACACGCCCATCGATTACCTGGATTTCGCCTCGCCGGTATCGGGCCTCGGCTCGAAGATCGGCTTCGACGCCACCAACAAGTGGCGCGGCGAAACGCAGCGCGAGTGGGGCCGGCCGATCAGCATGGATCCGGAGGTCAAGGCGCGTATCGACACGCTTTGGCCCGAATTCGGACTGGACTAGATCCCAATAACATCAACCGGGCGAAGCGTCGCCCGACAAGAAGCGGAGCTTTCGAATATGCGGCATATCCTGGTGATGAACCCCAAGGGTGGGTGTGGCAAGAGCACGATCGCGACCAACCTCGCGAGCTGGCACGCGACACGCGGCGACCACGTCGCGCTCGCGGACTTCGATCCGCAGGGATCCAGCATTGACTGGGTCGGCCTGCGCCCCCTCGATGCGCCGCCGATCGTCGGCGTCCCGGCCTTCGAGGACGGCCTGCGCGCCGTGCCGCGCAACGCGGACGTGGTCATCATCGATGCACCCGCCAGGGCGCACGGGCGTGAGATCACGGAGCTGGTGCGGCGTGCGGAGACGGTGCTGGTGCCGGTGTTGCCCTCGACCATCGACATGCGCGCGGCCGCCAGCTTCATCAACGAACTCGGCGAGGTTGGCCGTCTCGCACGCCAGCAGGCCAAGCTGGCCGTGGTCGCCAACCGCATCAAGGAAAACACGCTGAGTTTCGACGAGCTCGACGCCTACCTGCGCAAGCTCTCGATTCCCTATGTCGCCACGCTGCGCGACGCGCAGAATTACGTCCGGGCTTATGCTCGCGGCCTGGGGGTCTTCGAGCTGCCGCACTATCTCGCCTGGCAGGACTGGGAGCACTGGAAACCGTTGACCGACTGGCTCGATAGCCCGGCGAGCCGTCCCTGAGGGGTTAGCCCGGCTCCGCCTCGCGTTCGACCCAGGCGATGACAGGCCGCGTGGCCCGCACCCAGTGGTGCAACACGGCCTCGGCGGCCGCGTCGATCCGGCCCGCGCCGAGCAGCGTCGCGATCGCCTCGTGTCCGGCCCGTGAGGCCTCGAGCTCCGCGGCCGAACGCGCCCAACTGCCGGCGTAGGGCCGGACGCGACTGCGGGTACGGTCCAGCAACGCCCCCAGCTCCCGATTCGGATTCCGGCTCACCAGCAACTCGTGCCAGCGCCGGTCGGCATCGGCGCGCTGACGCGGCGTGAGATGCGGCAGGGCCAGCCGGCCGTTGAGCTCCTGCAGGCCGGTGGCGAGGGTACGGGCCTGCTGGCCGCTGAGCCGCACGGCGAGCCCCTCGAGACTGCCGATCACGGGGAACAGGTCCTGGATCAGTCCCGCCGAAAGCCGCGGCACCCGGAATCCGCGGCGCGGCACCGCCGCGATCAGGCCATCGCCGGCGAGGCTCGCGAGCGCTTCGCGCAACGGCGTGCGGCTGACGCCGAGAGCCCGGCTGATGCGCTCTTCTTCGAGCCGCTGGCCGGGCGCGAGGCGGCCGTCCGACAGCCAGTCGAGCAACTCGTTGCGCACCTGGTCGCGGAGATTGAGGCGCTGGATGACCATGAAAACCGTCCCGTGCAGCTGGTTCTGCATATTGTATACAGATTCGCCGCGCTGCGGCCGGCGATCAGGGCTCCGTGTTCCCGCGACGGGGATGGGGGTCCGCTCGCCGCGGGCCGGCAGGTCGCGGCCTGGCGTCACGCCTCCAGGCTGGCCGCGATGCCGTCCTCCATCGCCGCGTAGCGCGGCTCGAAACCCAGCACCGCGCGCATGCGCGTCGTATCGACGCGGCGGCTCTCCACCAGGAAACCGCGCATTGCCGGGCTGACCTGTGCGAGCAACTCCTCCAGCGGCAATTCCGGCGGCGCGGGCAATCCAGCGAGCCGCGCCACCGCGCGAAAATACTCGTCCATCCCGCGATGATCGCCGTCCCCCACGTTGAACACGATCTCCGCGCCCGGGTAATCCGCGGCGACCAGACTGACGGCCGCCAGGTCATCCACGTGGATACGGTTGCCCGGCCCGGTCTCGCCGGCGCGCGCCACCGGCGCACCGCTGCGCAGACGCTCGAGCGGCAGGCGCCCGGGGCCATAGATGCCGGGCACGCGCAGGATGCGTACCGCGACGCCGGTGGCGATGCCCCAGTCCCGCAGCGCGTGTTCGGCGTCGAGACGGCGCTGCCCTCGCGCGGAGGCGGGTGCGGCAGGCGTCGTTTCATCGACCGTCCGGCCGCCGGTGTCGCCATAGACGGCCGTGGTGCTGAGGTAGACTACGCTCTCGGGGAGCGCCGTGATCCGCGCCAGGCAGGCGCGAAAACGCGGGGCGGTCTCGCCGGTGTCGGGCGGCGGCGCCATGTAGATCAAGGTCCGCTGCGCAGTCCATTCCGGCGGCAAGGCGTCGCCCGGCTGATCGAGATCGAGAATACCGGCGCCGGCGCCGGCGGCACGCAGCCGGTCGGCCGCATCCGCCGAGCGGACGGTGCCGAAAAAGTCGCGACGCGTGTCGAGACAGCGTTGCAGCAGCCTGCGGCCCGTGTAGCCGCAGCCCACCACGGTCACGCCGGCATTGCCG
>CAYTXS010000323.1:0-2741 GCA_964441585.1 uncultured Thioalkalivibrio sp. | reverse complement strand
GCGAAAAACAGCTGCTGGATGCCCGTCGGCAGGGACAATCTTGCCAGCGAGACGAGTTGCTCACGTGCGGGGATTCGTTGCAGGAAACCGGCGCTGCGAGCATGCCGGAAGCCCAGCCACACATAAAGGCTCAGGCCGACCACCGTGGATGCGGCGGACGCGATACCCGCGCCCTGCGTGCCGAGCGCCGGGGCGCCGAGATTGCCGAAGATCAGCACCCAGTTGAGGAAGATGTTGGTGGTGTGCATGACGATCAGCGTGCCCATGTAGAGCCGCGGCAGATCGACGGCGTTCCAGTAGCCGCGGAAGGCGAAATTCGCGCCCATGAAAACCATCGCGAGGACGCGCGCCTGGAGGTAGGGCACGCCTTGCGCGATGACTTCGGGATCGCTGTTGAGATACGGATAGATCGCCGGCACGAGCCAGAAGAGCAGGATCGAAAGTGGTGGTGCGATGCACAGCACGATCAGCAGGCCGCCGTTGAGCGGCACGGCGGTCTCGTCGAGCCGCCCGGCGCCCTTGCGGCGCGATGCCACGGTCTGCACGCCGACGGAGAGCCCGAGCAGCAGTGCCATGAACATGAAATTGGCGAATCCGCCGAGCCCGACCGCGCCCAGGGCCGCATCGCCGAGCCTGCCGACCATCGCCGTGTCGACGAGGTTCATGATGTTCTGCGACATCATGCCGCCGATGATGGGCAGCGACAGCCAGAGGATGCGCTTCAGGCGATCCTGGGGCACGAGGAGCTGGATGGGCATGCGACGACCGTGGTGGTTCGTAACGGGCTAGTGTCCGGCGCTGGTCGCGGCAACGCAATGCCGAGCGCGCTTAGAAGCCGATTTTCACCCTCAAAATTGCATCCTAAAGGCTTTTTTGCGGCCCTAAAATAAACTTTTACCTGTAGAAACAGCCCGTTGGGCGGGTCCGACCCAAATATTGATTGCGAATCGTTATCGTTACGGTTATGGTGCCGGCCTTGTTTCGCCATCCTAACTAGAATAAGGAGCCTTCATGGCCTCGCACCGCCTGCTTCAATCGATCGCTCTCATCTGCGGCGCCTCCGTCGCCAGCTCAGCCCTCGCCCAGGAGCCCGCAGCCTCCGCCGACCTCGGCACGGTCACCATCATCGGCTCGGCCGAGGCCGCGCGCGACATCGGCGGCTCGGCGCACTTCGTGGGCCCCGAGGAGCTCGAGCGCTTCCGCTACGGTGACATCCACCGCATCCTGCGCTCCGTGCCCGGCGTCTACCTGCAGGACGAGGAAGGCTTCGGCCACCGCCCGAACATCGGCATCCGCGGCTCCGGCCAGGACCGCAGCAGCCGCATCGCGATTCTCGAAGACGGCGTGCTCATGGCCCCGGCGCCCTACTCCGCGCCAGCCGCCTATTACTTCCCCAATGCGCGGCGCATCTACGCGGCCGAAGTCCTCAAGGGCCCGGCCTCGATCCCGGTCGGCCCGCGCACCATCGGCGGCGCGCTGAACATGATCTCCACGCCGATCCCGAACGAGTGGGGCGCCTACGCCGATTACTACTACGGCCAGAACAACTCGCACGACGCGCGCGTCATCCTCGGCGGCAGCGGCGAACAGTACGGCGTGATGTTCGAGACCGTGCAGCAGGAATCCGACGGCTTCAAAAAGATCGACGCCAACGACCGCAACACGACGCCCGGCTTCGACTTCAACGACGTCCTGCTCAAGGCCCGGCTGAACACCGCCAGCGACGCGTCGATCTACCAGGCGCTGGAATTCAAGTACGGCCGCACCAAGCAGGACGCCCAGCAGTCCTACCTCGGCCTCACCGACGAGGACTACGCCGCGGATCCCTACCGCCTGTACGCAGCGACCCAGATCGACCAGCTCGACGCGGAATTCACGCTCCGCCAGGTGAGCTGGTCCATCGAACCCAACGCCATGCCGTGGAAGGCCACCCTCACCTACTACGACAACGAGTTCGAGCGCGCCTGGTACCGCATCAACAATGTCGCCGGCACCGGCCTCAGTGCCATCCTCGAAGACCCCACCACCTTCGCGGACGAGCTCAGCTGGCTCAAGGGCGCCACCAGCCCCGACGACGCGCTGCGCGCCCGGGACAACGCGCGCACCTACGAATCCAAGGGCCTGCAGGGACGCGGCGAATACGACTTCGATGCCGGCGCCGCGGCCGTCAAGCTGACCGCCGGGTTTCGTCTCCACGAGGATTTCGAAGACCGCTTCCAGAAGGAAGACCGCTACCGCATGGAGGACAACAACCTCGTGCTGACCACGGCCGGTGAGCCCGGGACCCAGACCAACCGGGTTGCGGATGCGGACGTCCAGTCGGGCTTCCTCGCCGCGGACATCGACATCGGCGCCCTGCGGCTGTCACCCGGGCTGCGGTACGAGCGCATCGAGCTGACCCGTACCGACTATGCCACCACGGATCCGGACCGCAGCGAAGGCCCGACCCGCGTCCGCGAGAACACCGTCACCGAGTGGATTTCCGGCATCGGCGCAACCTATGCGCTGTCGCCGCGCACGAAGCTCATCGGCGGCGTGCATGAAGGCTTCAACCCGCCCTCCCCGGGCAGCAGCGCCGGCGCCGAGACCAGCACCAACTGGGAATTCGGCGTGCGCTACGAAGGCGCCACGTTCTACGCCGAGGCCATCGGCTTCATCACCGACTACGACAACCTCGTCGGCACGGTGACGGAATCCACGGGCGGCGGCGGCACCATCGGCGACCAGTTCGAAGCCGGCGA
>CAYTXS010000322.1:0-2741 GCA_964441585.1 uncultured Thioalkalivibrio sp. | reverse complement strand
ATCGTCGAGGCGGTTGGTCATTTCGTTCTTGTAGTTGCCGAGCCGCATGGGATCGGGGCGACGCGACAGGGCCGATGTGAAATGGCGCTCCCGGTCCTGCAGGACGGCCTCGTTGATGGTGATGTCGTGGCGTTTGAGGATGGGGCGCAACTTGCGTCGGCGCAACCACAGGTCGCGGCGCGTCGTCCGGTAGGCATGCTGGCAGACCATCTCGCGATTCGCATAGCTGAAGACGTTGGTGAAGAACATCTTCGAGTCGCTGCTGTCGGGCTCGAACAGCACGACGTCGCGATCGACGTAACTGGTCTCGTACTTCGCCATGCCCACGATCATGCGGGAATGGATCAGGGCGCGGAAGGTCTGCGAGAGAACCACCGGCAAGCCGCCCTCGACCAGTGAGTCATGGCGTTTCTCGCGGCTTGGGGGCGCGAGGCTCGCGTCGTAGGGCACGATCGGGTTGACGCAGAACAACAGGTCTACGCCTTCGTCGAGCGCCGAAGAGGCATGCAGCGTTCGCTTAAGACCGCCATCCACGAAATAGCGATCGCCGATGCGCACCGGCGGATACAGGCCCGGCAGCGCGGTGCTCGCCTGCACGGCCTGGGAGATCGGCACGTCGTCGTGGCCCGGCGAACCGAAGCGCACCGCCTCTCCGGTATCGAGATCCACACCGACCACCAGGAGTTTGCGGGAGAGATGGCGGAAATCGTTGGTCATGCCGCGATTGCTGAACAGGTCGGCGAGAAAACGCTCGATCGGCTGGTTGTCGAACACCGCGGTGGGGATGGCCTTGGCCAGCCCGCTCAACGACTCGAGCAAGCCCTGCTTCAACGGGTTTCGCGCGAAGCCCCACAGGCCCTCGAGCAGCAGCCGCGGCAACTGGGAAGAGCGGCGCAGGTACTCTGGAAAGTTCGGCTGCAGGAACAGGGCGGGGTCGAAACGCTGCGGACGGCCGCGGCGGCTGACGAGCAGGCGGCCCATTTCCTCGACGGAGATTCCGTTCGCCAGGGTGGAGGCGACGAAGGAGCCCGCGGACACGCCCACGTAGACATCGACGTCGGCGAAATCGAGGCCGTCGATCGCCTCGTTGAGCGCCAGCAGGGCGCCGATCTCGTAGATGCCGCCCAGCGGCCCGCCGCCGGCCAGCGCGAGGCCGATCTTCGGGCCGTTCGCCTTGTCCTTCTGGTGGGTGTGCTGGGTCTGCAGCATCGGATCAGCTACCTGCCTTCTTCACCGCCGGCCGTGGCGCCTTCGCCTTCGGCTTCGGCTTGGCTACGGCAGCCGCCGGAGGCGGCGGCGCTTTTTGTGCGCCTTTCCGGGCCGAGACTTTTCGCGCGCCGGCCTTCTTTACACCGGCTTGCCGTGCGCCGGCCTTGGGCATTGGACGCGGACCGCGTGGCTGCGGTGACGCGTCGAGCGCCTGCCCCTGTGCGGCACGCCGCTCGAGCGCGAGCACTGCGCGCTGCAGTGCCTCGACGCGGCCGTTCAGTTCCTTGATGTCGCGGGCTGTGGGGATCTGCAGCGCGTTCAGCGCCCTGGCAACGCGATGCACGAAGGCGTCCTCGAGTCGATCCCATGCCTCCGTCGCCGAGCTGCGCGCCTCGTAGACGCGGCTCTTCGCGCCCCGGTCGATCCGGCCGCCGATATTCAGCAGGCCACCGACCAGGCGGCCGCCCTCAGTCTCAGCGAGGGATACCGCACCGCGGCCCACATGCCATACCTGGTTGGCCGAGCCGCGCACCAGCCGCGTGATCGGATTGTCCGCGAGGGATTTACCGCCGTTATTCTTTGACATAATCCTGCCTCAAACAACTGTTTGATATTGGCAGGATAACACCGTGCGGCAGTGTGTCACAGTGACATGTCTCAATTCCCGCCATGTCATTTAACGCAAGCAAAATCATCGCTCTGCATCTACAATGCCGTGCCATGGGCAGGGCAGACATCAAGGAAGACGGGGCCAGGCGCCTCGCCGAGCAACTCGAGCGCAGCCGGCTCGCGCGCCTCCGCCAGTATGACGAACAGGGACTGCGGCCCGAGTGCCGCATCCTGGCGGCATGGCAGGCCGGCCGGCTGCGCTATACCTATCGCGACCTGCTCGAGGTCTCGCGCTACCGCAAAGCGGTGGAGTTCTTCCTGACCGACCTTTACGGGGACAAGGATTTTTCCGCGCGCGACGAAGGCGTGGAGCGCGTCTACCCGATCATGTCGCGGCTCATGCCCGGCGCGGCGCTGCAGACCATCAGCATCGGCATCGAACTGCACGCGATCAGTCAGGAACTCGACCTGGACATGGTCGCGATGCTGTGGGGCGAGATGGACATCGGCGACCGCCTCGACGCCGAGTCCTACGCGGAGGCCTACCGGCGCTGCGGCAACGTGGAAGCCCGCCAGCGCCAGATCAGCATCGTCGAGGACGTCGGCACCTCGCTCGACAGCGTCGTGTTCAAGCCCTTCATCTACAATGCCGTCAAATTCGGCAAGGGTCCGGCGAAAATGTCCGGGCTGCTGGCGCTGCACGATTTCATCGAGCGCGGCTTCATCGCGTTCCGCGCCATGAAGGGTTCCGACGAGTTCATCGACACCATCGTCAGCCGCGAGACGGCTATCATGAACTCGATCCTCGCCGCGGAACCGGTGGCGGCCTGGGCGCCGCCCGACGATCCTGCGATGAGCGAGCCGTCCCGGCCCGCCTAGCGGTGGTAGGCGGGACTCAGTTCGACCACCGCCTCGATCATCGC
>CAYTXS010000321.1:0-2744 GCA_964441585.1 uncultured Thioalkalivibrio sp. | reverse complement strand
GTGCCGGCCTTTTCGGCAGCGACCTGCGCCGCGAAAGGCGTGCTCTTGCGCGAACCGCGGAAGCCGCAGCCGCCCGACGTCGCCCAGGACAAGGCATTGCCCTGGCGATCCGTGATCGTGATGATCGTGTTGTTGAAGGAGGCATGGATATGCGCGATCGCATCCACGACCTGCTTCTTGATCTTCTTGCGTACCTTGGGGGCTTGCTTGGCCATTCGTTCGAAACCTTAGCGTTCGCGTGGGTGCCGCTTGCGCGGCGCCTGGTTATTTCCTGACCGGCCGGCGCGGACCTTTCCGCGTCCGAGCGTTGGTCCGGGTCCGTTGACCGCGCATCGGCAGCCCCCGGCGATGGCGGATACCGCGGTAACAACCGAGGTCCATCAGCCGCTTGATGTTCATCGACGTCTCGCGGCGCAAATCGCCTTCGACGACGATCCGAGCAACCTCCGCGCGCAAACTCTCCACCTCCGGCTCGGTGAGATCCCGGACCTTGGTGTCAGGCGGAACGCCTGCCGCGGCACAGATTTTCTGCGCACGGGAATTGCCGACCCCGAAAATATGGGTCAACGCGATGACTGTGTGCTTGTTGGCTGGGATGTTGATCCCGGCAATACGGGCCATTAACGCCGTCTCCTATCGCTCACGCGAAGCCGATCATTGTGCCTGATTCGGCGCTCGTCTTCAATATTCATCAACCCTGTCGCTGCTTATGGCGCGGATCCGAGCAAATCACCCGGATGACGCCCCCACGGCGAATAACCTTGCAGTTCCTGCAGATCTTCTTGACCGATGCACGTACTTTCATTGCTCTCTCCTGGTTCCGTGCCGATCAGCGGATTTGTCCGGCGCGGCCGTAGCCTTTCAGGTTGGCCTTCTTAAGCAGGCCGTCGTACTGGTGGCTCATCATGTGGGCCTGCAACTGGGACATGAAGTCCATGCTGACGACCACGATGATCAGCAGGGAGGTGCCGCCGAAGTAGAACGGCACGTTCCAGTACATGATCATGAATTCCGGCATCAGGCAGATGAGCGTGATGTACATCGCCCCCCAGAACGTCAGCCGGGTCAGAACGCTGTCGATGTACTCCGCCGTCTGTTGTCCCGGGCGGATGCCGGGAATGAACGCGCCGGACCGCTTCAGGTTGTCGGCGGTCTCACGCGAATTGAATACCAGCGCCGTGTAAAAGAAGCAGAAAAATATGATCAGGCCAGCGTAGATCAGCGTGTAGACAGGCTGGCCCGGCGAAAGACTGGACGCCATGGTCTGCAGCCAGCCCATGCTGTCCGCCGTGCCGAACCACTGGGCCACGGTCGCCGGGAACAGGATCAGGCTGGAGGCGAAGATCGGCGGGATGACGCCGGCCATGTTGAGCTTGAACGGCAGGTGGGTCGTCTGGCCCTGGTACATGCGACGCCCCTGCTGGCGTTTCGCATAATTCACGGCGATACGCCGCTGCCCCCGCTCCACGAAGGCCACGAAGGCCGTCACGGCCAGCACCAGGAAGAACAGCACGAGGGCGAGGGCCGCCGGCATCTCGCCGTTGCGGACCAGTTCCAGCGTGCCGCCCAGCGCCGACGGCAGGCCCGCGACGATGCCCGCCATGATGATCATGGAGATGCCGTTGCCGATGCCCCGCTCCGTGACCTGCTCGCCGAGCCACATCAGGAACATCGTACCGGTGACCATCGTCACGCAGGCGATGAACACGAACTGCGGGCCGGGGTTGATGACTACGCCCTGGTTCTGAAAGGCAATCGCCGCGCCGATCGACTGGAAGGTCGCGAGCCCGAGGGTGCCGTAACGCGTGTACTGCGTGATGCGCCGCCGTCCGGACTCACCCTCTTTCTTGATCGCGGCCAACGACGGCACGACCACCGACATCATCTGCATGATAATGGAGGCGGAGATGTACGGCATGATGCCGAGCGCGAGGATCGACAGTCGCTCCAGCGCGCCGCCGGAGAACATGTTGAACACGCTGAGGATGGTGCCTTCCTGCTCCTGGAAGAAGCGGGCCAGCGCCACGGGGTCGATGCCGGGCACGGGAATGAAAGTGCCGATCCGGTACACCACGAGGGCGCCCAGCAGGAAGAACAGCCGCTTGCGGAGGTCGCCCAGTCGGGCGGCCTCGCCAAGGGCCGTAGCCGGATTCATGCTCGTCGGTGACTTCGCCACATCAACTCCGCGTTCTCGCCCGGTTGCCACGCGGCACCGGCCGAGGTCTCGTTATTCCTCGATCTTTCCGCCTGCCGCCTCGATCGCCGCACGGGCGCCGGGCGTCACGGCCAGACCCTTGATGGTCACGGCCTTTTCGATGGTGCCGGAAGCGATCACTTTCACCCGCTTCACCTGCTGACCGACCAGGCCCGCCGCCTTCAGCGCCAGCAAATCCACTTCGCCCTCGAGGCCCGCCAGTTCGCCGAGCCGCAGTTCGCCCGTCAGGCCGCGGCTGGGCGACGCGAAACCGACCTTCGGCAACCGGCGCTGCAGCGGCATCTGGCCGCCCTCAAAGCCCACCTTGTGGTAGCCGCCGGAACGGGCATGCTGGCCCTTCACACCGCGGCCGCAGGTCTTGCCCTGGCCGGCCGAATGGCCGCGGCCGAGCCGCTTCGCAGCTTTGCGCGCACCGGCGCCGCGTTTGATATCGTTGAGACGCATCTCAGACTTCCTCTACCTGGAGCAGGTACGAGACCTTGTTGATCATGCCCCGGTTCTCCGGGGTGTCGGCCACGACCACGCTGTG
>CAYTXS010000320.1:0-2751 GCA_964441585.1 uncultured Thioalkalivibrio sp. | reverse complement strand
GCGGCGACGATGAACATTCCGAGTCTCATGGGGAACTCCTTCCGGTCGGTCGAATTACGGTGCCCGGGCCGGTCAGCGGACGAAGCTGGCGGCCCTCGGCGGTGAGGAAGCGAATGAAGAATTCGAACAGCAGCAGGCGGGTCGTCTGGATGCCGACGATGAGGCCCTCGAGCGCGATGATCAGCGCGTTGCCGAGGATCATGACCAACAGCCAGCCGAGGCCGTCGCCGGCCGCGGCAGCCATGCCGATGACGGCGGCCGAGAGGCCCGAGTGCGCCAGGGCGAAGGCGCCGACACGCACGAAAGACACCGTGTTCACGCCGATCTGCAACATGCTCTCGACGAGTTCGCCGAGCGCCTTGGGGATTTCGAGCAGCTTGTTGTGTCGCGAGGTCAGCACGGTGCCGATCACGAACCAGGCGAAGCCGAGCCACATAAGGTCGAGCATGCGGATATCGAGGAACGCGCCGACCCCGCCGATGTAGGCGACCAGCAGCCCGCCGCGCGTGGCGAGCCAGAACACGAACAGGCGGCGCCAGAACGCGCCGAGCGCGTCGAGCAACAGCCCGAGGGTGAGGATGCACACGCCGAAGCCCAGCGCGATCGCCATGACCTCGGTGGGATGCTGGATGGGATGCATCCACAGGGCGGGAATCAGGTGCTCATCGGCGAACACGCTGCCGAACAGGAAGCCGAACACGATCGCCATGGTGCCGTAGGGCACCAGCAGGCCGAACACCGGCACCCGCTTGCGCAGCCACAGCCCGATCGCGAGCAGCACCGCGCCCTGGCCGACGTCGCCGAACATGAAGCCGAACATCAGCGGCGCGACCAGCGCGATGATGCGGCTCGGATCGGCTTCCCCGGCGCCCGGCGTACCGAGCAGCGACGGAAACAGCTCGAACGGCCTGGCCCAGCGCGGGTTTTGCATCACTACCGGGCACACGAGGCCTTCGGGCGGCTCCTTGAAGCGCAACAGGTGGCGGATGCGGCCCCGCTCGAGCGCGCCGTTGATAGAGCGACCCTCCAGGTCGCTGGTCCAGCCCGTGATCCATGCGAAATGCTCGGTCACCGGCAACGCCGGGGCATGCCCGGCGAACCACTGCATCAACGCCATCATGCCGAGCGCGCGGCGCAGGCCGTGGCGATCGTCGAGCGCGGCGAGCGACTCGCGCACTTCAGCGCGTTGCTCGTCGATCGCACGGCGGCGGTTCGCCAGCTCCTCGCGCGCTGCGGCCGTTGAATCGGGCAGCCAGTCCGGCAGCATGATGCGACGCGCCTTGAGCGCCGCCATCTGCCGGTCGAGGCTTTCCAGCTGCGCCATCGGACCCACTGCGAGCAGGTAGGGTGTCTCGTCAGCGCCGAACAGCGACTGCGTCAGCACCGAGGCGGGGAGGCTGTGCGGCACGGTCTTCGGCGGCAGGCGGTAGAAGCGCGCGCCGAGCACCGGGCCCGCGGCGGCGAGGGCGTGCAGCCCCGGCAGCCGGCCTTCCGGCACGTCGAGCGCCCGGGCGAGTTCCGCGAGTTGCAGGCCTTCGACCTCCAGCGCCTCGCCGCGCTCGATCAGCGGCGAGGCATCGCTCGCCCAGGCGCGGATTCGTTCGAGGGCGTCCTGCATCGCGCCGACCGGCTCGAGCGCTTCCTCGATTGGCGGGATCTCCCCCGCTGGCCACCAGGTCTGGAAGCGCCGCGCGTATTCGCCGTAGGCTTCCAGCACCTGCTGCAAGCCCGGCAACTCGAGGGCGTGCTCCGGCTGGCTGTGGGTCTGCAGTTCGACCGCGCCCGTTTCGGCCAGGCTTTCGAGCGCCCGGGTCAGCTCCTCGCGCGGGACCAGCAGTTCGAACCAGCGGGCCGCCTGGGGTCTTATGCCCATGAACGGCCCTCCGCACGCTCGGGAAGCAGCCGGCGCGCGATGATCCCGGCGCGCGCACGCTCCAGTGCCAAGCCCTGGAGCAGCAGGTGGCTGAACAGCGCCACCACGGTCCCGGCGCCATGGCGAAAGCGGCGCGCGAGATTCGCGGCCAGGGTGTTGCGCAAAGCCTGCCCGTCCGCCTCGGGGCCGGCGCGCATCGCGTGCAGGTGACCGCGCATGACCGCGACGAGTGCCGAGAGCTCGGCGGGCAGTGGGTGCGTCCTGCCGGGGAGGCGAGCCTGCCACGCTGCCAGCCAGGCGGCGGCGACGTCTTCGTCGCCGAGCGGCGCCACCGGCAGACCTGCCAATGCTTCGGCCCGGCGCTGGGGTTCTTCGAAAGCGAACTCGCGCAGCACGGGATCGGCGCGCATCCATGGCGGCACCTGTTCGCCGCGCATGAGGTGCTCGATGGCCGGCAGGTCCGGTAGCCAGCGCAGCCATTCGACGGCGGCCCGCAAGTCGTCGGGCGACCAGTCTGTCACCTCGTCGACCTCCTGGCGCCAGGCGGCGCGCAACAGGCGTTCGATCTCCTCCGGCGCCATCTCCGGATGCAGGTCGCGCACCCAGCGCTTCAGCGAGGTGCGGTTGAGGGCGTCGAGGTAATGCAACAGGTCGGCGCTGGCCTCGGCCATGCGCCATTCGTCGGACGAAGGGCGATCGCCATGGCGGGCCTGGAGCCGGGTCTGGAGATAAGCGAATTGTGCCGCGTTAGCCATCGGCGGGCCGGGTCAGGCGGGCGGCGAGTCGGTCGACCGCCTGTGCCAGCATGTCCCGATCCGCGGCGTTCAGTTCGGTGCGAACTGCCTCCTCGCTGGCCGCTGCGCGGATCTTGCCGATCC
>CAYTXS010000319.1:0-2752 GCA_964441585.1 uncultured Thioalkalivibrio sp. | reverse complement strand
GGTGAATGTCGACCTGCCGGGCGGACGGCTCGTGGTCGAGTGGCAGGGCCGCGGTACGCCCGCCTGGCTCAGCGGCCCGGCCGGCAAAGTCTTCGAGGGGAAGATCAGCCTGTGAGTATTCGAGAGGAGCGCGGCCTGCCCGCGATATTGCCGGCGGACCAAAGCGTGGCCGACTACCTGGCCGACCATCCCGATTTTTTCGAACGTCATGCGGGGCTGCTCGAGCAACTGCGCCTCCCGCATCGCAGCGGCGCCGCGACGGTGTCGCTCGTGGAGCGCCAGGTCAGCGTCCTGCAGGAAAAGAACCGCGCACTGGATCACAGGCTGCGCGACCTCGTGGCCGTGGCGCGCTCCAATTCGGCATTGTCCGACAAGGTGCATGCGCTCGCGCTCCGGCTGCTCCGGGCGGAGGACAAGTCCGCCGTGCTCGACGGCCTGGAGCGCGGCCTGCGCGAGGACTTCGGCGCCAGCCAGGCGGTCGTGGTCCTGTTCCACAACACCTCGGAGATCGTCCAGGGTGTGAAAACGCGTTTCTTGCGCAGCGTGGACCGCTCGGATGCCGCCCTGCAGCCCTTCGCCACGTTCATCCAGCAAAGCCGTCCGCGTTGCGGCCGGATTCGCGACGTCCAGCGCGAGTTCCTGTTTCCCGGTGAGAACGAGGGCATCGCCTCGGTGGCGATGGTGCCCCTGGGGCGGAAGTGCGAGGTGGGAATCCTCGCCATCGGCAGCAACGACCCGAAGCGTTTCAACCCCACCATGAGCACGGATTTCCTGGCGCGTATCGGCGACCTTGCGGCCGCCGCGCTCGCGGCAGCGAGCCATCGTTTGGAGGCTGCCCGCGGCGGGCCATGAACGCCGCCGGCCCCGATCGCGACTGGCTCAACCGGTGGCTCGACCACCTGCGTTTCGAGCGTCGACTGTCCGTATTGACCGTGAAGAATTACCACCGCGACATCGAGGCGCTGTACACCTTCCTCTGCAATGCCGAGGTGGGTGACTGGGCGGCCGTGGACGGCGGCCATGTGCGCTCTTTCGCCGCGCGCCTGCATCGTCGCGGCCAGGCTCCCCGCACCATCCAGCGCCGCCTGGCGGCGCTGCGCAACCTGTTCGCCTACCTGATCCGCGAGGGCGTCGTGAAGGCGAATCCCGGTCTCGACATCACCGCGCCGAAGTCGCCGCGCCGCCTGCCGGAGACGCTGGATGCCGATGCGATGGGCCGGCTGCTGGATATTCGCGTCGATCACCCGCTCGCGACGCGCGATCGCGCCATCATGGAGCTGTTCTATTCTTCGGGACTGCGTCTGCAGGAGCTGGCGAGCCTCGACCTGGTCGACGTGGACCTGGCCGAGGGAATGGTGCGGGTCACCGGCAAGGGTGCCAAGACCCGCATCGTGCCCGTGGGTGAGAAGGCCCGCGCCGCGCTGCGCGACTGGTTGAAAGTGAGGCCGCAGCTCGAGAAAGCGCCGTCAAACGCCATGTTCATCGGTCGCAACGGCCGTCCGCTGTCCACCCGCAACATCCAGGCGCGCGTGACTTACTGGGCGCGCCGCCTCGGTCTCCCGCAGTCCGTGAGCCCGCACACGTTTCGCCACTCCTTCGCCACCCACCTGCTGGAGTCCAGCGGCGACCTGCGCGCCGTGCAGGAATTGCTCGGCCACTCGGACATCGGCACGACCCAGATCTACACGCACCTTGATTTCCAGCACCTTGCCCGCATCTATGATCAGGCGCACCCGCGTGCGCGGAAGCGGCGCTGATCCGGCGCGCACCCCGACCCCTGCAAGGAGCCAGCATGCAACAGTTTCGCGGCACGACCATCCTGTCCGTGCGCCGTGACGGCCTCGTCGCCGTCGGCGGGGACGGCCAGGTGTCCATGGGCAACACGGTCGTGAAAGGCAACGCGCGCAAGGTGCGCACCCTTTACGACGGCAAGGTCCTGGCCGGCTTCGCCGGCGGCACGGCCGATGCATTCACGCTGTTCGAGCGTTTCGAGGCGAAGCTGCAGCAGCACGGCAACCTCACGCGCGCCGCCATCGAGCTGGCCAAGGACTGGCGCACGGACCGGATGCTCCGGCGTCTAGAAGCCCTGTTATGCGTCGCCGACCGGGAGAAGAGCTTCGTGATCTCGGGCAACGGCGACGTCATCGAGCCGGAGAACGACCTGATGGCCATTGGCTCGGGCGGGCCCTATGCCCAGGCGGCGGCGCGGGCGCTGCTCGAGAACACTGAGCTGGATGCGCGGGAGATCGTGGAGCGGGCGCTCGGCATCGCCGCCGACATCTGCGTCTTCACCAACCGCAACCTCGTCGTCGAGACCCTGTCATGAGCGATACCCCGATGACCCCCCGCGAGATCGTCCAGGAGCTGGACAAGCACATCGTCGGCCAGACCGCGGCCAAGCGCGCTGTCGCAATCGCGCTGCGGGACCGCTGGCGCCGCATGCAGATCGAGGAGCCGCTGCGCTCCGAGATCACGCCGAAGAACATCCTCATGATCGGGCCCACGGGCGTCGGCAAGACCGAGATTGCGCGTCGGCTCGCGCGTCTCGCCAGCGCGCCGTTCATCAAGGTCGAGGCCACCAAGTTCACCGAGGTGGGCTACGTGGGCCGCGAGGTCGACAGCATCATCCGCGATTTGGCCGACGCCGCGGTGAAGATGACGCGGGAGCACGAGATGGACCGGGTGCGTCATCGCGCCGAGGATGCCGCCGAGGAGCGCGTCCTGGACGGGCTGTTGCCCGGCACCCGCTCCG
>CAYTXS010000318.1:0-2763 GCA_964441585.1 uncultured Thioalkalivibrio sp. | reverse complement strand
GCGCCCTCGTGATAGAAGCCGAAGCCGAGCTGGCGGATCGCGAGGTCGGGCCGCGCCGCGCGGCCCTTTTCGAGCAGCGTCCCCAGCGGCAGCGCTGCGGCCGACGCGGCGGCGGGCGCCGGGACCTGGTGGACCGCGGAATCCCCCGTGCCCGCATGACTGAACTTGCCGTCGATCACGTCCATCCGCAGCAATTCGACGCCGTACCAGACGCTGGTCAGGCCGATCAGCAGCACGAACAGCAGCGACCAAAGCCCGGTGGTCCGGTGCAGCCCGCTCCAGTAGGCGTGACCCCGGCCGCGCGGCAGGAACAGGAAGCGGCGCCACCAGCGCCGGTAGAAATACAGCGCCGAGACCATCGACAGCAACAGGAACAGGGCGAACACGGAGACGACGTAGATGCCGGCCGAAGCCATGAAGAACGACATGTGCAGGTTGCGCAGGAAGCGATGCAGGGTGTAAGTGCTGCTGTCGCCGAGGACCGTGGCGCGGTAGGGATCGATGTAGACGAAGCGCGACTGGCCGCGCGCGTCCGCGATGAGCGCGGTCGCCGCGCTGCGCGCATAGCGGGGCGCCTCGAGTCCCATGATCTGCGCCTCCGGTTCCGCCTCGCGCACGGCCTGCAGCCATGCGTCCCAGCCCGCGTGGTCGCCGCCGGGTTGCACGCGCGCCTGCGGCGTGACCAGCCAGTCGAGCTCATGGGCGAACACGGCGAAGGTGCCGCTCCAGCAGATGACGAACAGCACCAGGCCGGCCGTCACGCCAGTGCAGCTGTGGACCAGGAAAAACAGTCGCGCCCGCGTCACGGCCGGTAATGAAGCAGGCGCGGCCCGAGAGCCGCGCCTGCGTTGAGGGCGCCCGAAGGTCCTGCCATCAGAGCTCCATGTCCAGCCGCAGGTAGACGGTGCGCGGCGTGCCGGCAAACGCGATGCCTTCGCCGAAGCCGCTGACGAAGTAGTCCTCGTTGAGCAGGTTGCGCACGCCGCCCTGCAGCGCCATTGGTCGCCCGCCGCTCTTGAAGTTGTAGCTCAGCGCGGCGTCGACGGTCGTGTAGCTGGGCAGCGGCACGGTGTTGCGGCTGCCGGTGAAACGCTCGCCCTCGTAGAAGACGCCCGCACCCGCTTCGAGGCGTCCCGAGGCGCGATCGAACAGCGCGTGGTTCACCCAGATGCTCGCCTCGTGCTCCGGCACGTTGGGCAGGCGATTGCCCTCGAGGCCGTTGTTGTCGCGCGTGATCTCGTTGTCCAGGAAGGCGTAGTTCGCCGTGATGCTTGTCCGCGGCGAGAGCTGCCCGCCGAGCCCGGCTTCGAAGCCACGCGAGCGGGCCTCGCCGATCTGCTCGTCGAGCAGCGTGTCCGGATTCGTCGTGATGAGGTTCTTCTGCACCAGCTCGTAGACGGAGGCTGTCATCGAAAGCGCGCCGCCCAGGAAGTCGTGCTTGTAGCCGGCTTCGATCTGCGACGCCTCCAGCGGGTCGCTATTGGCTTCATCGAAGCTGAAGGACTGCTCGAAGGAGGAGCTGTAGCTGAGGTAGATGGAGGCGGCCGGAGTGAGTTTGTACAGCAGCCCCAGGCGCGGATCGACGTTGTCCGGGTTCTCCTCGAAGCGGAACGGGAAGGCATCCTCGTAGACGTACTCGAGCTCGGTGTAGCGCAGCCCGGCGAGCAGCTTGAGCTCTTCCGTCACCCACACTTCAGCCTGCGTGTAGAAGCCGAAGGTGTCGGTGGTCTGGGTGGCCCGGTCGAAGAACGAGAACGCCGGGTCATCGGTCGGCGGCAGCGACACTCCAGTGTTCGGGTCCAGGACGTTCACGAAATCGAAATTGGCGATGTTGGCGAAGCCGCGGCCGGCGTGATCGAACTCGGTGCGGCGGATATCTCCGCCGAACAACAGTCGCCAGTCGCTGTTACCCCAGGCGAACTCGTGGACCACGTTCGCCTCGAACTGCAGGTCGGTGGACTCGTAGCTGCGCAGGCTCACGCTGCGCCGCACGGTGTCGTCGGCACCGACGACCTGCCCTGCACTGCCGAACGGACGCAGTGCGTAAGAGAAATGATCGGTCAGGTGCCAGGTCAACGCGCTGTCGATGCGCGTGTTGTCCGAGACCTCGTAGGTACCGCGCAGCTCCGCGCTGTAATCCTCGGTGAGCTTCGCGTTTTCCGCACTGCCCAGCTGCGTGTCGAGAGGAATCCGCGGGTCGGGGCGACCGTCCCGCGTCGGGATGCCGAACAGGAAGCTCTCGTCGTTCTTCAGGTAGCTCAGGTCGAGGTCGAGCCGCAGCCGGTCGCCGGCGCCGAGATACGACAGCGACGGCGCGATGAAGTACTGCTCGCGCTCCGCGGTATCGACGAAGGTGTCGCCGCCTTCGGCCGAGGCGATGAAGCGATACAGCAGCTGTCCGCCATCGCCGATCGGGCCGGTAAAGTCGATGCTGCCGAAGCCTTCGCTGCCGGAACTCACGGCGCTGGCGCCGAGCGACAGGGAGGCCGCCGCTTCCTGCTGGGGGCGCTTGGTCTGGATGTTGACGAAACCGCCCGGCGCGAGATCGCCGTAGAGCACGGAGAACGGCCCTTTAAGCACCTCGACGCTCTCGACGTTGGCCAGGCTGAGCGGACCGGTGGAACGTCGCTGTACGCCGTTGACGCGGATCAGCAGGGAGTTGAAGCCGCGGATGGAGAACGATTCCTGCACCGACACGTTGGCTGCATTGGGGCCGGCGCCGACGCCGGCCACGTTGCGCAGGGCCTCCTCGACCGTGCGTGC
>CAYTXS010000317.1:0-2771 GCA_964441585.1 uncultured Thioalkalivibrio sp. | reverse complement strand
GCTCGCGCGAGGCGACGACATGCCGCAGGAAATCCACCGGGCTGTTGATCGGCTCGGGCGAGAGCGCCGTGATCAGCGCCGCCGAGGTCAGCACCCAACCGGTGCCCGCCAGCGCCAGCAGGCAACCGAAGATCACCAGCCGCCAGTCGTGCCGCGGCCGCCCACGCCAGCTCATCCAGGCGTCGTACACGGTGCGAAAGCCGCCCGGCCGACCGGCCTCGAGCTCGCGACTGATGGCGTAAAGCCCGACCGCGATCACCGGCGCCACCAAAAGGAAACCGCTGAATGCGCCAGCCAGCAACCAGAAGTCATCGCCCGCGATGAACAGCACCAGCAACGCAAACAAAACCACGGCCGCGCCGTGCGCCAGTCCCACCGGCCAGGTGCGCCTAAAGTCGGCCCAGCCGGCCCGCAGCCAGCGCAGTGGATGGTCGGGGGCCAGGTGGCGGACGGTGAGTGTTTGTTGGAAGGCTTGATTCATGGGTCAAGTGTAACCGCGGTCAGCTGTGCGCTCCGCGCCAGCTTCCGTTCGCTGCACGCTGAACCATGCGCACCTATACTGGGCGAACAAGCGGGATCGGGCGATTACCGTGCTCGAGACTCGCGACTGCACAAAACGTGCACATGACAAGAGGGGAGCGAGTCCATGCGTGATCATTTCATACGCCTTTGCTGCGTCCTGGCGCTCGGCGTCTCGACGGGCGCCACCGCCGCCGACATCCAGTCCATCGCCGAATGCGCGCGCGAAAAGCAAGAGGCGCAGATGGCGGGTATCGACAACTATGCGGTCGTCGTCGAGATCATGGGTCACCGCGCACCGCAGTATTTCGAGCGCGTCAAGACCGTGAGCCCGGCGGGCACCACCTACGAATCCTTCGTCATGGTGCCGCCCGATGAAATCGCTCGGCGCCAGGACGACGGCGGCGCGTCATCCGAGGCGCTCGAGCATTATGCGGACGGGCTGCGCATGACCGGCGACGCCCTCGAAGCCGAGACGCGGAAATCAGGCCTGCCGGTCGACATGATCTATGCGCAAGGACCGCCCCCCGGCGAGGAGCCGTGGGCATCGCCCAACCCGTCCGTAATGATGGGCAGCATGGCGGACTTCGCCGAGTATGCGGCAGAGGCGAAGCGCCGCAAGTCGGAAGGGGTGCCGGCCGCGAACGACTCAGAGAAGATCTTCGCCAACGCGGAACTCGTGGGCACGGCCGACGTCAACGGCCGCAGCGCCTGGCACCTGCGCTCCGACGACCTGGACATCACGCAGGTCACGGATGGACAACAGTTCACGATCAACACGGTCGACTACTGGATGGACCGCGAAGACTGCGTGCCGCTGAAGTTTCACATGGAGGGGAAGGCCAGCGGCGACGACGGCCGCCCGCGCGATATATTCATCGAGAAGACCGATCACGACTACCGCCAGGTGCCCGGCACCGAAATGCTGATGTCCTATACGCAGACAATGCGCATGGGCGGCGTGCTGACGCCGGCTGAACAGAAGCAGATGGCCGAGGCCCGCGTAAAGATGGAGGAGTTCGAGAAACAGATGGCGGCGATGCCGGCCAGCCAGCGGGCGATGATGGAAAGCATGATGGGCTCGCAGATGGACACGCTGCGCAAGATGATCGATACGGGCGGGTTCGAAATGGAAATGCGGGTGGTTGAGGTCCGCGTCAACGAAGGCATCGAGGGACTTGCGGCCCTGGCCAGCCCCATGGGCATTCCGACGGGCGATGCCGCGACCGGCAGCGGAGCGGATCTCGGGCTGGTCGGCATGGTCCAGCGGGACCTGAAGACGCTTGGCTACTACGACGGCGACGTCAACGGCGAACTGACGAAGATGACAGTCGTCGCAATCTCCCGCTACGAGGCCGAAAACGGCATGGAAGTGACCGGGCAGGCGACGCCGCAGCTCGCCGGCATCCTGTCGGCCGCCGTCGGCGCGCGGAACTGAACACAGCAGCACAACGGGGGAGACGGACATGAAAATCGTACTCAAGGCGGCCGCAGCGCTGCTCGCCGCCGGCTTCGCAACCGCTGTGGCGGCCGATGAATTGACCATGATGGTAGAGGAAAAGCTCGCCGCACTCGGCTACGCCACCGGGCCGGTCGACGGCGTAGAGACGATGGAAACCGTGATCGCGATTTCCAAGTTCCAGGCCGAGAACGGCATGGAGGTCAGCGGCGAAGTCACGCCGCAGCTCGCCGGCATCCTGTCGGCGAAAGTCGCCAACCCGGATCTCCAGCCAGGCGCTGCGACCTCAACGGCCGCAGCGCCGCCGGCGCGCGACCCTGCCGCGCTGCAGGCTGCACGGGAGGCCTGCCTGAAGGAAAAGATGGCAGCGGCGCAGGAAGCACAGAAAAAGAAGCGCGGCCTGGGCCGGTTGCTGAGCGCGGTCACGCGCACCGCGTCGCAGCAGGGCAACTACGAGATCGCGGAAAAAACCCGCGACATCTACTCGGCGAGCGCAACCGCCGACGATCTCGCCGCGGCGGCCAAGGACCTGGGGCTCACCGACGACGAGGTCGCCGCCTGCCAGAACCCTTAACAGGAGCCATCGCGCCTCACTCCACCACCGGATAACAAGCCTCCCCCCAGACCCCCTGCGCGTTCTCCATCATCAGATGGATGACGATCGGGACGACGTCGCCGAGGATGTTCGCCCCGTCACGGATCTGGTCGCGGTTGATGCTGCTGTCCCACGTCGCCCCGCCGTGCAGCACCTGGTTGCGCAGCACGTAGAGCCGCTCGAAGGTCGCGGCGAACA
>CAYTXS010000316.1:0-2775 GCA_964441585.1 uncultured Thioalkalivibrio sp. | reverse complement strand
TGGATCGGCGGGCCCGTGCTGAAGGCGCGCGTCGAGGATTCCTTCCACGTCCACGAGGCGCTCGCGGTCGGCGAGCAACGTCTGCTCGGCGAGGTCATCCAGCTGTCGGGCAAAACCCTCACGGCGCAGGTCTACGAGGACACCACGGGACTGCGCCCCGGCGATCCGGTCGAGGGCACCGGCCTGCCGCTCTCGGTGGCGCTCGGCCCGGGCATCCTCGGCCACATCTTCGACGGTTTGCTGCGCCCGCTGGGCGATGTCACGGAACACTGGTTCAAGCCGGGCCTCGCCGCAAAACGCAGCGGCCGCTTCGCCTTCACGCCCTGCGTCGAAGGCGGTGAGGCGCTGGCGGGCGGCTGCGTGTTTGGCGAGATCGCGGGCGAAGGGCCGGGGCGCGCCTGCCTGGTGCCGCCGGATGCAGCCGGCACCGTCGTCTCGATCGAGCCCGCAGGCGAATACGCCGAGGACGCGGTGCTGCTGGTGCTGGAGGACGAGGACGGCACGACGCACCGGCTGTCGATGCAACACGACTGGCCCGTGCGTCGCCCGCGGCCCTCCGCCGGGCGCCTGCCGGCCGATGCGCCGATGGTCACTGGGCAACGCATTCTCGACACCCTGTTCCCCGTCGCCCGCGGCGGGCGCGCCGCACTGCCCGGCGGCTTCGGCACCGGCAAGACCGTGCTGCAGGAGAGCCTCGCCAAGTGGTGCGACGCCGACATCATCATCTACGTCGGCTGCGGCGAGCGCGGCAACGAGATGGCCGAGGTGCTCGACGAGTTCCCAGCGCTGGAGGACCCGCGTACGGGCCGGCCGCTAATGGAACGGACTGTCATCATCGCCAACACCTCGAACATGCCGGTGGCGGCGCGCGAGGCGTCCATCTACACGGCCATCACGGTGGCCGAGTACTTCCGCGACCAGGGACTCAACGTCGCCCTGATGGCCGACTCCACCAGCCGCTGGGCCGAGGCCCTGCGCGAGGTCAGCGGCCGGCTCGGCGAGCTGCCCGGCGAGTCGGGCTACCCGGCTTATCTCGCGTCGCGGCTCGCCGATTTCTACGAGCGCGCCGCGCGCGTGAAGACGCTGTGCGGCAAGGAAGGCTCCGTGACGGTGATCGGCGCGGTGAGTCCGCCGGCGGGCGATTTCTCCGAGCCGGTGACCAGCCACACCAAGCGGTACGTGCGCAGCTTCTGGGCGCTGGACCGGAGTCGTGCACAGGCGCGTTTCTATCCCGCGATCCATCCGCTGACCAGCTACGCCGAGGACGTCGATACCCTCGCCCGCTGGTGGCAGTTGCAGGGCAACGGGGACTGGAAGGAGCACCGGCGCCGCCTTCTGACCCTGCTCGAGCAGCAGGCGAAGCTCGAGCGCATGGCGCGCATCGTCGGCAAGGATGCGCTGCCCGACGAGCAGCAGATGACGCTGCTGGCCGCCGACCTGATGAACGAGGGTTTCCTGCGCCAAAGCTCCTTCTCCGAGACCGACCGCTACTGCTCGCCGAAGCGCCAGACCGCCATGCTGCGCCTCATGATGCAGTTCATCGACCTGGCCGAGGCGGCCGTCGAGCGGGGCATCGCCCCGGCGAAGATCGCCGCGATGCCGATCCTCAGGAAACTGCAGCGCCTCGGCGAAGAATTCGCCGAAGACCAGCTGGACGATAAGCCGAAGGTGGCGACAGAGATCGGCGAAGCCTTCAACGAACTCGAGCAACAGGAGGCGGCCCATGCGAGCTGACGTGATCCTGCATGGCGCGGCCCACCGGCTCGAGGGCCCGTTGCTGTTCGCGCGCCGCGACGCCGACGTCGCACTCAACGACGCGGTCGAGGTCATCGGCGAGGATGGCGGGGGCCGCGTGGGTCGCGTCTCGGCGGTGGACGAAGAGAACATGGTCATCGAGGTGCTCGAGTCCACCACGGGACTGAGCCTCGATGAGACCAGGATTCGCATCCTGCACCGCCCGCTGGAAATGGCGGTCGGGCCAAACCTGCTCGGGCGCGTGTTCAACAGCGTCGGCCAGCCCATCGACGGCGGCCCGCCGGTGGCGACGACGCACACGATGCGCATCGACGGCCTCGCCATCAACCCCGCCGCGCGCGACCTGCCGCGCGATTTTATCGAGACCTCGATCTCCACCATCGACCTGATGAACAGCCTGGTGCGCGGCCAGAAGCTGCCGCTGTTTTCCTGCGGCGGCCTGCCGCACGACCGGCTCGCAACCCAGATCGCGCAGCGCGCACGATTGCGCGACGCCGGCGCCGGCGAATTCTCCGTGGTGTTCGTGGGCATCGGCGTGCCCTATGACGTCGCCGCCAGCTTCACCCGCGCCATGGAGGAATCCGGCGCACTCGCCCATACCGTCATGTTCCTCAACCACGCCGACGAACCCTCAACGCAGCGCCTGCTGACGCCGCGCTTCGCGCTCACCGCCGCCGAATACCTGGCTTTCGTCGAGGACCGCCACGTGCTGGTAGTGATGACCGACATGACGAACTACTGCGAGGCGTTGCGCGAAGTCTCGGCCAGCCACGGCGAAATCCCCAGCCGCAAAGGTTACCCCGGCTACATGTACTCGGATCTCGCCACCATCTTCGAGCGCGCCGGCTGCATCCGCGGCCTCGCCGGCACACTCACGCAGCTGCCGATTCTCACCATGCCCGGCGACGACATCGGCCACCCGATCCCGGACCTCACCGGCTACATCACCGAGGGTCAGATCGTGCTGGGCCGCGAACTCGATCGCAAAGGCGTGTTCCCGCCGGTCGAGGTGCTTCCCAG
>CAYTXS010000315.1:1471-2782 GCA_964441585.1 uncultured Thioalkalivibrio sp. | reverse complement strand
CGCCCCCGGGGGATCGTTAATCATGCGGGTATTCGTAGCAGTCTGGCTCCTTGCGTTTTCGAGCATCGGCTTCGCAGCGCAGTATGGTCCCGGCGACGTGGCGGTCTTCGTTTTCGACCGGGGTCTCCCGGCCGAGGGCGTGACCGTCGAGTTGGATGGCGAGCGGCTGGGCGAGACCGACGAACTGGGTGCATTCGATGTCGTCGTCGGCGCGGGCGCTCACGAGTTCACTTTCTCCCGTTCCGGGCGGGTCGTCGCGACGGTGCCTTTCGATCTGGCGGCTCGCCAGTCCGCCGAGATATCGGTCACGCTGCTAGGGATCGGCCGTGAGCCCCGCGTACAGCTGCGCCAGTTCGAGGGCGCACAGGGCGTCGCGACTGTCGGCGGAACGGTTTACGACCCTTCCGGGAACCCGCTCGGCGGGGCCACCGTCAGCGTGCCGGAACAGCAGGACGAGACCCTGACAGCGGACGACGGCAGTTTCAGCCTCCAGACGGCCCGCGGTGTTTTCGACCTTCGCGTCGATCATCCCGAGTATCCCGCCCTGACCTTGCCGGGCGTGCGCGCCCTGGCCAGCGTCGAGGGCTCGCTCGATATCGTTCTGCGCTCCGCCGCGGCGGCCGCGGGCGGCATCGAGGAGCTGGTGGTGACGGGCCGCTACATCCCGGACACCTCCATCGCGAACGAACGCAGCGCGGAATCCGTGTTGGACGTGATCACTGCCAAAGAGATTTCGCTCGCCGGTGATTCGACCGCCGCGGACGCCCTGCAGCGCGTCACCGGCGTGACCATTCAGAAGGACCTGCCCGTGGTGCGGGGCCTCAACGACCGTTTCTCGGCCACCCTGTTGAACGGCGCAGAGATTCCCAGCCCGGACCCGTCGCGACGGGCGATCGGCCTGGATATTTTCCCGACCGACCTGATTGGCGGAATCTCGGTGCAGAAGACCTATACCCCCGACCTGCCGGCCGACTTCTCCGCGGGTGCCATCCGCATCGAAACGCGCGGTGTGCCCGAGGAACTCGAGGGGAGCCTGTCGGCCAGCGTGGGCTACAACACGCGCTCCACGACCGAGCGTGGGCTGATCTACCAGGGCGGTGATTCGGACGACCTCGGTTACGACGATGGCGGGCGGGATATCCCGAACATCGCCGCGACGCTGACCAACAACGGCCGCACCCCGCTCAGCGCGCTGACCCCGGCGCAGAACGAGCAGGTGGCCGAGTCGCTGCCGAACAACTACAACATCATGGGTTCGGAGCTCGATCCGGACTTCGGCTTCGCCGCCTCTCTCGGAGGCCGCACGGATCT
>CAYTXS010000315.1:0-1371 GCA_964441585.1 uncultured Thioalkalivibrio sp. | reverse complement strand
CTCGCGTTCCCGGCCGAGCTGTTCTCGAACTGGACCGGCGAATGGAAGGTCGGCGTCGGGGCGGTGCAGCGCGAACGCGACTACGAGATCGTCCGCTGGCGCTTTGCCCTGTCGCCTGGCGCCGGCGCCAACGACCCGTTCTTCTTCGAGACCTTCGCTTTCCCGTCGCCGGAGATGATCCTGATCCCCGAGCGCATCGGTACCAGCGGCTTCCAGCTGGTCAATGCGAGCACGGCCGCCGCCGGTGGCGCGAACGCGGACAACTACCAGGGCGAGCACGACATCGTCTCCACGTACCTGATGGGTGATTTCTACATCGGCAGCGCCTACCGGCTGCAGGCCGGCGCCCGTGTCGAGGCCTCCGACCTGTCGGTGACCACCAGCTCCCTCACCACCGACGGCTCTGTCAGCGAGGGTCGGATCGACGAGACGGACGTGTTGCCGGCGGTGAACCTGACCTGGTTTCTGAACGATGAAAGCCAGGTTCGCGTCGCCGCCAGCAAGACGCTCAACCGCCCGCAGTTCCGCGAACTATCTCCGGCGCCCTTTCGTGACCCGGAGACCCGCTTCGAGGCCGTCGGCAATCCGAACCTCGACCAGGCGGAGATCCTGAATTTCGACCTCCGTTACGAGCGCTACTGGTCGAACGACGAGGGATTCACGATCGCTGCGTTCTATAAGGACTTCACCGATCCCATCGAGGTGGTCACGCTCGGTGGTGGTTCAGACGACCGCGGCGTGCGCTCCTTCGCCAATGCCGATGCGGCCGAACTTTACGGCCTGGAACTCGACGGGCGCTACAACTTCGGCAGCCTCGCACCGACGACGCCCTTCTTCTCCAACCTGTACATCGCCGCCAACCTGGCGCTTATCGAGTCCGAGGTCGAAGTCAGCGAGACCGATCTCGGGGTGAGCACCAACAGCAAGCGCCGCCTGCAGGGCCAGTCGCCCTGGGTCGGCAACCTGACCTTCGGCTACAGCAACCCGGATCGCGAGATCGACGCAGTGCTGCTGGTCAACGCCTTCGGCGAGCGGATCACCGAGGCCGGGATCAACGGCGTCCCCGACGCCGAGGAGCAGACGGCGACGCAGCTCGACTTCAACTATCGCCAGGCGCTGTTCGACAACTGGATGCTCGGCATCAAGGCGCGCAACCTGCTCGACAGCAAGATCGAAGTCCAGCAGGGCAATGCACTGCAGCGCAGCTACCGCACTGGCCGGACCTATTCGCTGTCGCTGGACTATCGCTTCTAGTCCGCGCCCGTGAAATTTTCGTAATACCACCGCAACAACCACACCTTATCTTCGACGCGCCTACAGCTGGAGGAATCTCCGATATGTTTTCAAAGAACACCGCCCTTATCGCCATCA
>CAYTXS010000314.1:0-2786 GCA_964441585.1 uncultured Thioalkalivibrio sp. | reverse complement strand
ATCATCGTCACCACGCGGTCGCGCAGCTGCCGATAGATGGGTTGGGCGTCATTCCAATCGCCTTCCATGGACAGTCTCCTCGTCCTCAGGCCATCATCGCAGCGAGCGTCAGGCAGGCGATGGCGAGAATGCTCAACATCCGCATCGTCTGTTCGCTGTTTCTTTGCCTCTTCATGTCGAACCTCGCTGGCGGAATTTCGCCTTGCTGAACCGGTGTTGTAGTTAACTATAACACTAAGGAAATTAATTGCAACCCCCCAAAGAAAGCAATCCCCGCCGCCGGCGTGCTGCGCTGTTAAAATGCCGCGAACGCGCCGTCTTGCGGCCCCGGTCCTCGGCCGGGCGCGACGGCCGGACCCCGGAACACCCAGAACAGGAAGTCACCCATGACCCAACCCGCACGAGTCGCCATCACGGGCGCCGCCGGCCAGATCGGCTACCAGCTCGCCTTCCGCATCGCCTCAGGCCAGCTGCTCGGCCCCGACACCCCCGTCATCCTGCAACTGCTGGAAATTCCGCCGGCCCTGGGCGCACTCAAGGGCGTCGAGATGGAACTGCTCGACTGCGCTTTTCCGACGCTCGCCGGCGTGGTCGCCACGGACCAGCCGGCCGAGGCTTTCGGCGACGCGAACTACGCCCTGCTGGTCGGCGCGAAACCGCGCGGTCCCGGGATGGAGCGCAAGGACCTGCTGATGGAGAACGCCAAGATCTTCTCCGCCCAGGGCAAGGCGCTGAATGACAACGCGCACCGCAAGGTGCGCGTGCTGGTGGTCGGCAACCCGGCCAACACCAATGCGCTGATCGCCTATTCGAACGCACCCGACCTCGACCACGCGCGCTTCACCGCCATGACGCGGCTCGACCACAACCGAGCGCTCGCCCAGCTGGCGGGCAAGACCGGCACGCCGGTGAAAGACATCCGCCAGATGACCATCTGGGGCAACCACTCCGCCACCCAGTACCCGGACATCAGCCACTGCACCGTGGCCGGCAAGCCGGCGCCTTCGCTGGTGGACGAAGCCTGGGTGAAAGACGACTTCATTCCCACCGTGCAACAGCGCGGTGCCGCCATCATCAAGGCGCGCGGACTTTCGTCGGCGGCCTCCGCGGCCTCCTCGGCCATCGACCACGTGCACGACTGGGCCCTGGGCAGCCCGGAGAACGACTGGGTCAGCATGGCCGTACCTTCCGACGGCAGCTACGGCGTGGCGGAAGGGATCGTGTATTCCTTCCCGGTGCGCTGCCAGAACGGCCGCTGGGAGATCGTCCAGGGCCTGGAGATCAGCGACTTCAGCCGCGAACGCATGAAGGCCACCGAGGCCGAGCTGCTCGAAGAGCGCGACGGGGTGAAAGACCTCCTGTAACCGAATCGCGGGCGCCGTCCCGGAGGCGGCGCCCGCCTCGTTCCCGTGCCGCTCCCCGCGGCGCAACCGGAGCGCCTCCCCCGCCGAAATCTTTGCGGCCCCCCCGGCGTGGGGGTTATATTCAAACGCTTGTATGGCTTCGTGACCGTGAAGCCACAGGCCCGCAATCTCGAGGGGATTCATAGTGGCGACTCTGTTCTGGTTCCTCCTGTTCGTCGGCGGCGCGATCGCGCTGGCCTATCGTCGTGTCAGCCTGGGCGTCTTCACCGCCTCCGCCGGCGCGGCCCTGCTCGCCTACACCGTGTTCGGCAGCGGCGGCGCGTTATGGACGCTCGTGTTGTGGGTGCTGTTCGCGGGCCTGGTGGGGCTGAACGTCGAGGACTTCCGGCGCGAGCGACTGACTCGCCCGATGCTCAAGATGTACCGCAAGATGCTGCCCTCCATGTCGCGCACCGAGCGCGAAGCCCTGGAAGCCGGCACGGTCTGGTGGGAAGGCGAGCTGTTCGCCGGGGTGCCGCGCTGGAACAAGCTGCTCGGCGCCCCCGCCCCCCAGCTCTCGGAAGAAGAGCAGGCCTTTCTCGACGGCCCCTGCGAAGAGCTGTGCCGCATGAACGACGAGTGGCAGGTCACGCACTCATTGCAGGACCTCTCGCCCCAGACCTGGAAATTCCTGCGCGAGAACGGCTTCTTCGCCATGATCATCCCCAAGCACTACGGCGGGCTCGAGTTTTCAGCCTATGCCCACAGCCAGGTGCTGACCAAGGTCGCCAGCCGCAGCGCCACGCTGGCCTCGACGGTCGCCGTACCCAACTCGCTCGGGCCCGCCGAGCTGCTCCACAAGTACGGCACCGAGGAGCAGAAGAACCGTTGGCTGCCCGGCCTCGCCGACGGCACCGAGATCCCCTGCTTCGGTCTGACCAGTCCGCGCGCCGGCTCCGATGCTGCCTCGATCCCGGATACGGGCGTGGTCTGCAAACAGGAGGTCGACGGCGAGGAAGTCGTCGGCCTGCGCATGAACTTCTCCAAGCGCTACATCACCCTCGCGCCGGTCGCCACCGTGGTTGGCGTGGCTTTCCGCCTGTTCGACCCGGACGGCCTGCTGGGCGAGGACAAGGACCTCGGCATCACCCTGGCGCTGGTGCCCGCCGGCACGCCCGGCATGGAGATCGGCCGCCGCCACCTGCCGCTGTCGGTGCCGTTCATGAATGGCCCGATCGAGGGCAAGGACGTATTCGTGCCGCTGGACGCCATCATCGGCGGGCCGAAGATGGCCGGCCAGGGCTGGCGCATGCTGATGGAATGCCTGTCGGTGGGACGCTGCATCTCGCTGCCCTCCAACGCCAACGGCGGCGCCAAGGCCGCCGTGTTCGCCACCGGCGCCTACAGCCGCATCCGCAAGCAGTTCGGCATGCCGATCGGCCG
>CAYTXS010000313.1:0-2797 GCA_964441585.1 uncultured Thioalkalivibrio sp. | reverse complement strand
ACGCTGCGCAGGATGCCGATGGTCCGGGTGCGCCGCACGACCAGGAAATTCATGGTGCTGTAAATCAGGAATGCGCCGACCAGCAAGGCGAGCAAAGACAGCGCCGTGAGGTTGAGTCGAAAGGCCCGTGTCATGCCGAAGGTCGCTTGCGAGCGCGCCGCCGAAGCAACCAGCTCGACTTCTGCGGGCAGCGTTCGCGCCAGGGCCGCTGCCGCCTCGTCGGAGGCGATCAGGTCGATGCGGCTCAGGGCGCCCACCATGCCGAGCAGCTCCTGGGCCGTCGCGATGTCGGCGAAGACATAGCCGGACGAAGCCGCGGCGCGGTCCGGGTCGGGGACCAGGCGCCCCGCAATACGCAAAGCACGCTCGCCCTCGGCCGTCGTGACCATGGCGGTATCACCGCGCGCGAGGCCCAGCTCGTCGGCGAGCGGAGCGGGCAGCGCCACGGTCCCGGGCTCCGTGAGCAACGCCAGCAGATCCACGTCGCCGGTCGCGACATCGAGGTCGTCACGGAACGGGGCCTCGACGAAGGGATCCAGCCCGAGCAACACCACACGGCGCCCGCCGGGGAAGGTTATTGCGCCCTCCACACTCGGGGCTGCGGCGACCCTGTCGGGCTGCTCATGGATGGCCGCGCGCAACTCGACGTAGAGCATCTCGTCGAGGCGCCCGGAGCGCGGCAAAACCTGGTGCGTGGCGCGGCCCATGACCACGTCCATGCTCGCGTCGAAAGCGCGCTTGGCGCTCGCGCCGGCGAGATCGACGCCCAGCACCACGGCCACGCCGAGTGCGACACCGGCGACCGCGAGCGCGTATTGCCAGGGATGGCGAGCGAAGAAGCGCCGGCCGGAGCGCGACAGCAGCCGGCTCACGGCGTGGAGATCTCGAGCCGGCCCTCGTGGATGGTAAACACGCGATCCGCCACGCCGATCACTTCGGGGCTGTGCGTGGCCATGACCAGCGTGGTCCCCTCGCGGCGGCACAGGTCATCCAGCAGGCCGAGCACCTGGCGGGCGGTCTCGAGGTCCAGGTTGCCCGTAGGCTCGTCGGCGATCACCAGCCCCGGACGGTGGATCAGCGCCCTCGCCAGGGCAATGCGTTGCTGCTCTCCGCCGGACATCTCCTCGGGGAAGGAGTCGCCCCGTCCGGGCAGCCCGACCGTCTCGAGCCACTGGCGGGCGCGCGCATCGGCTTCGTCGCGCGGCACGCCGAGCAGGTCCAGCGGCAGCAAGAGATTCTCCAGCGCGGTGAGGGTGGGTACCAGGTTGAAAAACTGGAATACGAAGCCGATGCCGCGGCGCCGGAGCCGTGCGAGACGGTCCTCGGAAAGCGTCGTGAGCGCCTCGCCGCCGATGCGGACTTCGCCGCGACTGGGACGATCGAGCCCCCCGATGATGTTCAGCAAGGTGCTTTTCCCCGAGCCGGAACGGCCAACGAGGACGATCAGCTCGCCGCGGGCGATACGTGCCGTGACGCCGTCGAGCACCTGGTGTGGCTGGCCGTGCTCGTCATAGTCCTTGCAGACGTCGTCGAGTTCGATGTGGACGGCGTGGTCCGGGGAAATAACTTGGTCTTGCGCCGACATGGCGGGGCTTCCTTGCAAGTGTGACCGCGTGTTCGCCCCGAGCCGGATACTGGTTCCAATACGCTTGCCGCGCCGTCAGGCATCCCTTTCGAGGTCACGAAATTGTCGGCGCACATCGTACCCCGAATCGGTGACGATGCGCTCCAGGACGCGGATGCGCTCCTCGAGATCCGCGAGGCGCTGATCATCGGCCGGCGCACTCGTCTTCGCCCGGTGTTTCAGCCAGTTCGAGAACATCGAGCCGGCGATGGCGAGGAACACGATGACCACGACCATTTCGAAAGGATTCACGGTTAACTCTCCTCAAAACAATGCGGCGACACCGCGACACGCGGCGACGCGGACCCGGCCCGCGAAGGCCGAGCCGATGATTCTAGCGTCCTTCGCTTCGTTCCAGGTCCTTGAACTCGCGGTCCAGGCCGAAGCTGCGGGAGGTGACGTAACGCTCCATGCGCTGCAGCTTGGCGTCAGCGGCCCGAAACCGGTGCCGCACCTCGGACAGGGTTTCCGCCGGGGAAACCCGCAGCCCACGCCAGAACTCCCGGTCGTCCTCATCGCGATAAAGGGTGACCGGCTTGGTAGGCAACACCATCCAGAGGGCCAGGTACACGAGGAAAATCCCCGGAAAGAAGAACATCGCGACGACCGTCAGGATGCGGGTCAACGCCAGGTCGAGACCGAAGTACTCGGCGAGGCCGGCGCACACGCCGCCGAACTTACCGTTCACCGGGTCGCGATAGAACCTGACCGGATTGGGTTCGCGCTTCATGCCTTCATCTCCTCGCGACCGCCGCGACGCGAGCGCCACAGCTCCCGTTCGTCCCGTCCACCGTAGTAACGCAGCGGCTTGCCGGGCAGCAGCAGGCCGGCGACGACGTACACCAGCAAGGTCGGCACGGTGAACAAGAGGAGCGACAGTGCAGCGACGACGCGCAGGGCGGCGAGGCGGAAACCGAACTGGTCGGCGAGCCCGGCGCAGACGCCCAGGATCATCCCGTGCGCAGGGTCGCGGTAAAACACGGCGCCGGCGGGGGCGTGGCGATGCCGCCTCATGTCCTTCTCCTCCAGTCCGGCACCTGGTCGTCCAGGATCGTTTCCAGCGCGTTGATACGGCTCTCCATCCGCTGCGCGTCCTGCCAGAGCTCTTCCAGCATCCTCTGCTCGTCGCCGGACAGCGTGCGTGAGGATTTCCACTTGGTCACGTAGTGAAGA
>CAYTXS010000312.1:0-2805 GCA_964441585.1 uncultured Thioalkalivibrio sp. | reverse complement strand
GTGCGGATCGCGATGCCCGCGTGATCGACGATCGTGCCGATGTCGTGCGGATGCACGTCCTCGAGTGCGAAGGAGATCACGGCGGCCTTGTGCGGGGCGGTGCCGATGATCCTGAGGCCGTCGAGCGCCCCGAGCGTGGTAGTGCCATAGTGGAGCAGTTCCTGCTCCCAGGCTGCGGCGGCATCAAAGTCGATCTGCTCGAGGTAGTCGATCGCGGCGCCGAGCCCGATGGCACCCGCGATATGCGGGGTGCCGGCCTCGAACTTCCACGGCAGGTCGTTGTAGGTGGTCTTCTCGAAGCTGACCGACAGGATCATGTCGCCGCCCCCTTGCCAGGGCGGCATGTCGCGCAGCAGGGCCTCGCGACCCCAGAGCACGCCGATCCCGGTGGGCCCGAACAGCTTGTGACCGGAAAATGCGTAGAAGTCGCAATCCAGCGCCTGCACGTCCACACGCATGTGCGGCACGCCCTGGGCCCCATCCAGCAGCACCAGCGCGCCGGCGGCGCGGGCGAGCTTGACCAGTGCGGCCACGGGGTGGATGGTGCCGAGCGCATTGGAGACATGGCCGAAGGCCAGCAGGCGGGTTCGGGAACCGATGATGGTCTCGGCCGCCGCCAGGTCGATTTCGCCGCTCTGGGTCATCGGGATGACCCGCAGCGTGGCGCCTGTCTGTTCGCAGAGCATCTGCCAGGGAACGATGTTGGCGTGGTGCTCGAGGTACGAAATCACGATCTCGTCGCCGGGGCCGACGTTCGTCCGCCCCCAGCTTTGCGCCACGAGGTTGATCGCCTCGGTCGTGCCGCGCGTGAAAATGACCTCGCGGCTCGACGGCGCATTGATGAAGCCGGAGATCTTTTCGCGCGCGCCCTCGAACGCCTCGGTGGCGCGCTGGCTGAGGGTATGGACCCCACGATGCACATTCGCGTGATCGCGGCGGTAATACTCGCCCATGGCCTCGATGACCTGGGTGGGGCGTTGCGCGGAGGCGGCGCTGTCCAGGTAGGCGAGAGGCTTGCCGTGCACGTCCTGGTGCAGGACAGGAAAGTCCTGCCGTACGGCCTCGACGTCGAAAGCAACGGCTGGCGGAGTGGCTCGCAGTGTGGCTTCGCTCATGTGAACTCCCTGATGCGATCTGCGTCCGGCAGGCGGCCGACGACCAGCTGTTCGGCATGGCGCCGCAGGGGCGCGAGCGTCATGCGTGCCATCACTTCATCCGCGAAAGCGAATGTCAGCAGGCTGCGGGCGGTCTCTTCGTCGATGCCGCGTGTGCGCAGATAAAACAGCGCCGCCGTGTCGAGTTGCCCGGTCGTGGCCCCGTGGGCGCATTTCACGTCGTCGGCGTAGATTTCCAGTTCCGGCTTGGTATCGACCTCGGCGTCGGGCGAGAGGAGCAGGTTGGCGTTGGACTGGCGGGCGTCGGTGCCGGCGGCACCCGGATGGACGATGGCCTTGCCGTTGAACACAGCGCGACTCTTGCCGGCGAGGACGCCGCGATAGAGCTCGTCGCTGCGTGTTCGCGGCACGGCATGATCCACGCGCGTATGGCTGTCGGCATGTTGGCGGTCGCGCACGACATACAAGCCGTTCATCTCGACAGAGGCTCCGGGCCCGGCGAGGTTGACATCCACATCGACCCGCGCGATGCGCGAGCCAACGGAAAAGTTGTGGCTGACGAGGGTCGCGTCGCTCTCGATCCGTGCGGCCAGCGCGCCGATATGGAAGGCCTTGCCGGCTTCTTCCTGGATGCGGTAATGGTCGATCCTGGCGCCGGGGTGAAGAATCATTTCGGTCACGGGCAGGTTCAGCGCCTGCCCGTGACCCTCGCCGTAATGCTCGATGATCTTCGCGCGGCTGTTGGTTCCGGCGCGCAGCAGCACGCGCGGACAGGCGAGCCCGGGGGTGTCGCCCTCGACGGCCAGGAACACCAGCCGCAAGGGCTCGGTGAGTTCCAGGTCGGCCGGGATATCCAGCAGCACGCCATCCGTGAACAGCGCCGTGGACAGCGCGGCGAAGCGATGCCGTTCGGGTCGCGCAATCCGCCCCAGCCACTCCTTGCATGCCGGATGGCCCGCGGCCAGCGCTTCGGCAAGGGGCATCGCCACGGCGTCTTCCGGCAGGTGGCGTGTTTCCGTGAGCCGTCCGTTGACGAACACCAGGGCAGGGCATTCCAGGCCGTCTATCCCCGGCACGGCCAGGTCTGTTTCGCCTGTGTCCCCGAACTCACGCCGCGTCACCAGCTTGAGGTCGGTGTATTTCCAGTCCTCGTCCCGGCGGGAAGGGAATCCGGCGGCCGCGAAATGCTCCAGCCCGGCCTGGCGCCGCTCTGCCAGCCACGCCGGGCCTTCGGCTCGCGCTGCGGCGGCCTCGATCCAGTCGGGCAACGACGGTGCGCTCACTGCACGCTCGGCGGCGACGCTCATGCCGCGTCGGCTCCGTCGCGCAACCAGTCGTAGCCGCGCGCTTCGAGTTCGAGAGCAAGTTCCTTGCCGCCCGAGCGAACGATCCTCCCCCCCGACAGGACGTGGACGAAATCCGGGACGATATAGTCGAGGAGACGCTGGTAGTGCGTGACCACGATCATGGAACGGTCCGGGGAGCGCAGGCTGTTCACGCCGTCCGCGACGACCTTCAGGGCATCGATGTCGAGGCCGGAGTCGGTCTCGTCGAGAACGGCGAGCGCCGGTTCGAGCACCGCCATCTGCAGCACTTCGTTGCGCTTCTTCTCGCCCCCGGAGAATCCTTCGTTCACGCCGCGGTTGAGGAAGCTGTCATCCATCTGCATCAGCTTCGTCTTGTCCTTGAT
>CAYTXS010000311.1:0-2809 GCA_964441585.1 uncultured Thioalkalivibrio sp. | reverse complement strand
TGCAGGCTCTTCAACAGGATCATCAGCACTCCCCGCACCGGCCCGTACAACTCGATCAGGTGCCGCCGGTAAAGGCTGAGATACGTGAAGCGCGCGATCCGCCCCTCCACCATCACGCCGCCACCAAGAAACGAGAACAAATTCCCCACGGTGTGGAACTTGGACAGGTTCACCAGCGAGCCGAGATCCTTGTAGACATACGTGTTGCCCGGCGCCTCGTCCCGCATCATGGCCATGATGTTGTCGGCGGCCACGTGGCCCAGTTGGCGTGCTGCCTGGCCGCGCGGCGGGACCCAGCTGCCGTCCTCCTGCGGACAGGCGCAGCAGTCGCCGATCGCGAACACCCGGTCGTCCAGCGTGGTCTGGCCGGTGGGCCGCACGACCAGCTGGTTGATGTGGTTCGTTTCCAGCCCACCCAGCCCCTTGAGCGCGTCGGGCCCGCGGATCCCCGCCGACCAGATGACGATGTCCGCCGCCACGAAATAGCCGCCCTGGAAAGTGATGCCGAGATCGGTCACTTCCACCACCCGCGTGTTGGTCAGCACCTGCACGCCGATCCGCTCGAGCTCCCGCGCCACCGAGTCCGAGATCTCGTCGCGCCCCACCTTGGGCAGGATCCGCTTGTCCGCCTCGATCAGCGTGACGTCGAGCAGCGAGGTGTCGATCTTGTAGCCATAGCCGCGCAGCTGGTCCACCGCGTGATGCATCTCGGCCGCCATTTCGGTGCCGGTCGCCCCGGCGCCGACGATCGCAACCTTGATGCGTTCCTGGAGTTGTTCGTGGCTGGCGTAGCGCAGGAAGCGGTTGAGCAGGATCTTGCGAATGCCCATGGCCTGCTCGGTGTCGTCGAGGAACAGGCAATGGCGCGCAACGCCCGGGATGCCGAAATCATTCGCGACGCTGCCGATGGCGATCACCAGGTAGTCGTATTCGAGTTCCCGCGCCGGCAACAACTCCGCGGTCCCATCATGGATCGGGGCCAGCACCACGCGGCGATTGGCCCGGTCGAGTCCGGCGAGCCGGCCCTGCTGGAAGTGGTAGCCGTTGGCCGCCGCATGGCCCCGGTAGCTGATCGCGTCGATCCCCGTGTCGAGTGCGCCCGTGGCGACCTCGTGCAACAGCGGCTTCCACACGTGGCTCTCGACCCGGTCCACCAGCGTGACGTGCGCGCGGCCCTTGCGCCCGAGCTTGCGGCCCAGCCGGGTGGCCGTGCCGATGCCGCCTGCGCCGCCCCCGACAATGACGATCCTGTGCATGTTCGCGGTCCGCTGGGGTTCGTCGCCAGTCTACCGCATTGCAGCATGCGGGGCGCGGTGAATATTTAAATTGTTCGTTATTAATTAATTGTTGCAATGTATTAATTAGGGAATTATATTTTACCGGCCTGCTCCTGGTAATTTATTTACATAACAAGGCTATTAAGACTATGTCTGCAAAATTGAAGGAATTGCGCAACAAGGAAGCGTTGCTCGCCAAGCTCACGGAGGAGTTGAAGGCGTTGGAAAGTGACAAGGAACTGAAGAGCGACTTAAAGCTGCGTGACGAGATCGAGGCGCTGTTGAAGAAACACGGCCGGCCCGTCTCGCACCTCGCCGTGCTCTTCGACCTGCGCCCGGCCCCGGCCCGCGGGCGCAAGCGCGCCGGCGCCAAGGCTGCCGCGGCCCCCGCACGCAAGCGTCGGCGCCGCAAGCTGAAGATCTACCAGAACCCGCATACCGGGGAAAAAATCGAGACCCGCGGCGGCAACCATCGGGTGCTCAAGGCGTGGAAAGCCGAACACGGCCCGGAAGTCGTCGAGAGCTGGGTAACGAACGGCTAATTACTCGACGAAAACATCGAAAATAACCGGTCAGGGATAACCGGTTATTTTTATTTCCGGGTATATAAGCACCTCTACGCCTCTATGCGCGCCGGGACTGTCGCCCGGCCATTGCGGTTCAACGCCAGCGCGCAATCGCGTCCAGCAAACCCCGCGTCGACGCATCCCCGCCCTGGAATCCGTCCGGATCACTCACCGCCCCGGCCAGTTCCCCCGCCAGCTTCTTGCCCAGTTCGACGCCCCACTGGTCGAACGCGTTGATGCCCCAGATCACGCTCTCGACGAACACCTTGTGCTCGTACAGGGCGATCAGCTTGCCGAGGGTCGCGGGGTCGAGTTTCTGGAACAGGATCGTGGTGCTGGGCCGATTGCCGGGATGGACCTTGTGCGGCACCAGCGGGTGGTCGTCGCCGAGTTCGGCCTTGAGCGTGGCCTCGTCGAGCCCCTCTGACAGCGCCCGCGCCTGCGCCAGAAGGTTCGCGAGGGCGAGGTCCTGCTGGACCTGCGAGGGGCCGGAGGCCTGCACCGGGGCGAGGAAATCCACCGAGACCTTGCGCGTGCCCTGGTGGAGCAGCTGGTAGAAGCTGTGCTGCGCGTTGGAGCCCGGTTCGCCCCACAGCGCCGGTTCGGTCCCGACGCTCACGCGGCTGCCGTCGCGGCGCACGCGCTTGCCGTTGGATTCCATGTGGAGCTGCTGCAGGTAGGCGGGGAAACGCGCAAGGCGGCTGTCGTAGGGCAGCACCGCGAGACTCTCGCAGCCGAGGAAGGCCGTGTTCCAGGCGCTGAGCAGACCGAGCAGCACCGGCAGGTTGTCTTCGAGCGGCGCATCGCGGAAATGGCGGTCCATGGCGCGGCCGCCGGCGAGTAGCGCGCGGAAGTTGTCCATGCCCACGGCCAGCGCGATCGACAGCCCCACGGCGGACCACAGCGAATAGCGCCCGCCGACGAAGTCCCAGAAGCCGAAGCGGTTGGTCGGCGAGATGCCGAAGG
>CAYTXS010000310.1:0-2813 GCA_964441585.1 uncultured Thioalkalivibrio sp. | reverse complement strand
CTGCATTTCGGGGATAAAGTGTTCCGCACCGTGATCCCGCGCAATATCCGCCTCGCAGAGGCGCCCAGCTTCGGCATGCCGGCGCTGTTCCACGACAAGACCAGCCGCGGCGCCCTCGCCTACCTGGCCCTCGCCGGCGAGATGATTCGCCGTCAGGCGTCGGCCGAGGCGACGCCCGCGTGAACACTACGGAGACGGAACACTGATGGCCGTGAAGAAACGCTCCCTCGGTCGCGGCCTCGATGCGCTGCTGTCTTCCTCGAGCCGCGCATCGACAGCGGACAGCTCAAAGGAAAATGCGCAGTTCCGCGAGCTCGGGGTCGAGCAACTCAAGCGCGGCCGTTACCAGCCGCGACTGGACATCCGCCAGGAGACGCTCGAGGACCTCGCCGACTCGATCCGCGCCCAGGGCGTCGTGCAGCCGATCGTCATCCGGCCGGTCACCGATGCCGGCGACGGTGCTCGTTTCGAGATCATCGCCGGCGAGCGCCGCTGGCGCGCCGCCCAGCTGGCCGGTCTCCAGAAGGTGCCGGTGATCATTCGCGACGTCCCCGACGAGGCGGCCGTGGCGATGGCGCTGATCGAGAACATCCAGCGGGAAAATCTCAATCCGCTGGAAGAAGCCCGCTCGCTCGAGCGGCTGACGGGGGAGTTCGCATTGACGCATCAGCAGGCGGCCGAGGCAGTGGGCCGGTCCCGCGCCGCGGTGAGCAACCTGTTGCGATTGCTGGAGCTTGGGGATGAGGTGAAGCGCTTCGTCGAGCGACGCGAGATCGAGATGGGCCATGCGCGGGCTTTGCTGGGCCTCGCAGAGCCGAAGGCGCAGGCGGCCGCGGCCCGCGAGGTGGTCGCCAAGGGCCTGTCGGTGCGCGAGACCGAGCGACTGGTGAAACGCCTGTCCAGCGGTGCTGCGCCGTCCAGGGCGCCGGCCCGCGCGGCGCGCAATCCCGACATCCAGCGTCTCGAGACCGAGGTCGGCGAAAAGCTCGGTGCGCGGGTCACGGTCCAGCACACGGCGGCGGGGCGCGGGAAGCTCGTCGTCACTTATAACAGCCTCGATGAGCTCGACGGCATCCTCAGTCACATCCGCTAGAAACGCCCGGCACGCGCCGGCCGGCCGGGGCGTGCCAAAATTGCTGCGACTGCGGAAAGGCGATATACTCCCGCGGCTTTTATAGCCGGGACGGCTCGGCATGAGAAATTGGCAGGGCTCAGCCCCCGTGAAGATCGTCGCCGGGCAAGCTGCGGTGACTTTCGCCGCAGCAGGCGTTTTCGGTGCCACCATGGGCATCGACGCAGCCGTCGGCGCGCTGGCGGGAGGTGGCATAAGTGTCGTGCTGAGTCTCTGGATGGCGCTGCGCGTGTTCTCGGTCCCGGCCGAGGCCGGGGCGGAGGCCATGATGGCGGCCTTCGCGAAGGCGGAGGTCCTTAAATTGGTGATGGCTGTAGCTATGTTTTCAGCGGCAGCCATTTTTTTGAGCCACGTGTTTGTTCCCCTCGTGGTCACGTTCGGCGCCACCCTGGTGATCAACTGGCTGGCGCTGGTGTTTACGCGACGTGACCGACAGGGCTTTGGTGGATGATGGCCATGGCAGCTTCTCCGACCGAATATGTCACGCATCACCTGAAGAATCTCTCCGTCGGAGAGGGCTTCTGGACCATCCACATCGACACCCTCGTCATGTCCTGGCTCCTCGGCGTGCTGTTCGTCGGCGTGTTCTGGGCCGCCGGCCGCGCGGCCACGGCCGGGGTGCCGGGCAAGCTGCAGAATTTCGTCGAGTTGATACTCGAATTCGTGGAGAGCTCCATCAAGGACGCTTACCATGGCCCGCGTAATTTCATCGGGCCGCTGGCGCTCACGATCTTCGTCTGGGTCCTGCTCTGGAACCTGATGGACCTGCTGCCGATCGATCTCGCCGGCACCATCCTCAGGTTCTTCGGCGTGGAGTACTGGAAGGTCTTGCCGTCAGCCGACATGAACGCCACCTTCGGGCTGTCGTTGACGGTGTTTTTCGTCATCATCATCTACGGCATGAAGGGCAAGGGCGTGGGCGGCTACCTCGGCGAGCTGTTCACTCACCCCTTCGGCTCGCATTGGGCGCTGTGGATTCCGAACCTGGTGATGAACCTCGTCGAGTTGATCGCCAAGCCCGTATCGCTGGCCATGCGGCTGTTCGGCAACCTCTACGCGGCGGAGCTGATTTTCATCCTCATCGCCATGCTGCCGGCCTGGGCGCAGTTCATACCCGGCGGCGCCTGGGCTATCTTCCACATCCTCGTCATCCCGCTACAGGCGTTCCTCTTCATGACGCTGACCGTGGTGTACGTGGCCCTGGCTTACGAAAAACACTGAGTTCATCTTTTTAGACCCTGCCTCTTACGGAGATTGATAATGGAAGCAATTGCCCAGGTCCAGACGATGACGGCGCTCGCCGTCGGGCTTATCCTCTCGTTTGCCGCCATCGGTACTGCAATCGGCTTCGCCCTGCTCGGCGGAAAGTTCCTCGAGGGCGCTGCGCGCCAGCCCGAAATGGCCAACATGCTCCAGATCCGCATGTTCATCGTGGCCGGTCTTTTGGACGCCATCCCGATTATCGGTGTCGCGTTCTCTGCGCTGTTGATGTTCGCCAACCCCCTGCTCGCCGCACTCGGCTGAGGGAACGCATTGCGTTCCCCGCATCACTACTCAAGCTGATCGGGAGTTGAATCGTGGGCATTAACGTGACACTGCTGGGCCAGATGGGGACCTTCCTGGTCTTCATCTTGTTCACCATGAAGTTCGTCTGGCCGCCCATCGTGAAAGCGTTGGAGGA
>CAYTXS010000309.1:0-2832 GCA_964441585.1 uncultured Thioalkalivibrio sp. | reverse complement strand
GCCTGCTCGGGCTGAAAGTGGCCGACCTGGTGCGCGACCAGCACCTCATGCCGGCCGTGCGGGAGCTGGCCGACCAGATGCTCCGCGGACCGGCTGAAGCCGTCGCGGCACTCACCCGGCGATGGATCGGCGCGGCGACCCGCTACGGTCAGGTCTGACGCGAAGCCGAACCCATCTATAATGGTCACCTGTTTCCCTTGCCCCGCGTCGCATGACCAGTAAAAGCTCTCTAATTGCCGGGAACCCCGGCCTTTCCGGCCCACTGGCCTGGCTGTCCGCCGACGCCGCCGACGCGCTGCCGGAGGACCCCGGCTTGCGGGGCTGGTTGCTTGATGTCGGCTCGCTGACATCACGCCTCCGCCGGGCCTGCAATGACGGCTTCCGGCTGGAGCTGCTCGGCGAGGCAGATGAAGCCGTTCCGGACGACGCACGGCCGCTCCTCGATTTCGACACGGCGCGCGCGCGGCGGGTGCGCATGTTTTGCGGCGCCACGCTGTGTGTTTGCGCGACTACGCTCATGCCAGGCGTTACGCTCGCCGGCGATCCGTGGCTCGCGAAGCTCGGCGACCGGCCGCTGGGCGATGCGCTGCTCGAACGGGGAGGCATCCACCGTTCGGCCTTCGAGTACACGCGCACCGACCCCGACCATCCGCTGTTCGTCCCGGCGCTGGAGGGCATCGACATCCGGCCCGCCTGGGTGTGGGCGCGGCGCTCGCTGTTCAGCTTGGCCACCGGGCGGCTGCTCGTTTACGAGATCTTCCTGCCGGGCCTGACCCGATGCCGGAACCGGTAGACGCGCGGGGGCCGGCGGCCCGGCTCGCCGCCCAGCTCAGGGAGTACGCCCTGCTGATGCGGCTGCACCGGCCGATCGGCACCTTGCTGTTGCTGTGGCCGACACTCTGGGCGCTGTGGGTGGCGGCGGAAGGCCGGCCCGACCCACATGTCTTCCTGGTGTTCGTCGCGGGCGTCGTGCTGATGCGTTCCGCGGGCTGCGTGATGAACGATTTCGCCGACCGGCGGATCGATCCGCACGTCGAGCGCACGCGCGACCGGCCGCTGGCCCGGGGCACCGTGACACCCCTCGAATCACTGCTGATCGCGGCAGCCCTGGGCGCCGCCGCCTTCGCGCTCGTGCTCACCCTCAACCGGCTCACGGTGCTGCTGGCGCTCGGCGGCGCCGTCCTGACGATCGCCTACCCTTTTCTCAAGCGCTTCACGCATCTGCCGCAGGTCTGGCTCGGCGCCGCATTCGGCTGGTCCGTCCCCATGGCCTTTGCCGCACAGACCGGCGCGGTACCCCCGCTCGCCTGGCTGATGTTCATCGCAGTGGTGCTCTGGGCGGTGGTCTACGACACCATGTACGCGATGGTCGACCGGGACGACGACCTGAAACTTGGCGTGCGCTCGACGGCCATCCTGTTCGGGGAAGCGGACCGGCAGATTATCGGCGCCGTGCAGGTGCTGCTGCTGATCGCCCTGTGGCTCGTCGGCCGGCAGGCCGGGCTGGGCGGCTGGTATTACGGCGCGCTGCTCCTGGCAGGCCTGCTGTCCGTCTGGCAGCAGGTGCTGATTCGCCGACGCCGGCCGGAAGACTGCTTTCGCGCTTTCCTGAACAACAACTACTACGGCATGGTCGTTTTTCTCGGCATTCTCCTGCATTACACCTTCGCATCCGGCTGAGCGCTCCCCGTCCCGCCGCGCGCCACCGCCCAGGCCTCGACCGAGGCCGCGCCGGCCTCCAGCAGCGCCACCCCGAGGGCGGCCGCAGTCGAACCGGTCGTGAACACGTCGTCGATCATCGCGACATGCAAGTCCCGCACGACCGGTCCGGCGGTGAACGCGCCGGCCAGGTTCTGATAACGCGGGCCGGCGGCGAGGCCCGCCTGCGGCGGCGTCGCCCGGGTCCGCCTGCACGCTCCCGAAAGCAACGGGACGCCCAGCCTCGCCGCGACCGGCCGGGCGAGTTCCTGGGCCTGGTTGAAACCGCGCTCCAGCAACCTGGAGCGATGCAGCGGCACCGGCACGATCGCGTTCGGGCGGTGCGTCCGGCAATGGTCTGCCAGGAGTCGTCCCAGCAGAGCGCCGTAATGCAGGGCGCCGCCGTACTTGAAGCGGCCGATCAACGCGTCGACGGGAAAACGCCAGGCCAGCGGCACGATCGCCCGCCGCCACGGCACCGGCGCGCCGCGACAACCGGTACAAGGCCCTGTTGCGTCCAGCGGACGCGCGCAGAGCACGCAGGCGGATCCGATCCACGGCAGCTCGGCACGGCACGGGGCGCAGATGCCGACCGGACCCGCGGCCGCCCCGCACAACTCGCACGGCCAGCGCGGCAGCCGCAGCCACCGCCCGTCGTCAACTCCGCAGGCGCACATCGGTTGACAGCCCCTTCCCCGGCCGCGAATACTCCCGACGCATTGTGCGGCGACGCCCGGTCACGGGCACAGTTCCGCTTTCTTGCCTACAGGCCCGGAAACGGCTCTCCGACCACGAGTTCCTATACCATGAATGAACCGCGTTTCGACTGGCGCCTCGAGGAAGTCCGCGAACTTTTCGAACTGCCGCTGTTCGAGCTGCTGTATCGCGCGCACGGCGTGCATCGCGACAATTTCCCGCATCACCAGGTGCAGGTCAGCACCCTCCTCTCGGTCAAGACCGGCGCCTGTCCCGAAGACTGCGCCTATTGCCCGCAAAGCATCCGTCACGACACGAAGCTGCCGGTCGATCCGCTGCTCGAGGTTGAAGACGTGGTGGCACGCGCACGCCTGGCGCGCGAATCCGGCGCGACCCGCTTCTGCATGGGCGCGGCCTGGCGCAACCCGAAGCCGAAGC
>CAYTXS010000308.1:0-2849 GCA_964441585.1 uncultured Thioalkalivibrio sp. | reverse complement strand
GCGTGCTGCAGCGGCAGATCGAGGCCGGCTTCCTGCCGATCATCAGCCCGCTGTCGGCGGACGAGGACGGGGTTCTGCTGAACATCAATGCCGACACCGTCGCGGCCGCGATCGCGGTGGCGCTGAAGGCCGAGAAGCTGATCCTGCTGACCGGCGCGCCCGGTATCCTCGACGACGTCGCCGACCAGAGTTCCCTGGTGTCGTACCTCGACCTCGCCGACCTGGAACGCATGCGGTCCGAGGGCCGGCTGGACGCCGGGATGAAGCCCAAGGCGGATGCGATCAAGTTCGCGGTGCGCGGCGGCGTGCCGCGGGTGCACGTGATCTCCTGGCAGGTGCCGGACAGCCTGTTGCTGGAGGTCTTCACCAACGAGGGCACCGGGACGCTGGTGGTGCAGGACACCGGCACCCTCACGCCGGAAGAACAGGCCGCGGCGGAGGACGAAGACTGATGAGCCGGATGTGGGACAAGGGCGATCCACTCGACAACCAGGTGCTGGCCTACACCGCCGGCGAGGACCACGAACTCGACAACCGCCTGGTGCCCTATGACGTGCGGGCGTCGATCGCCCACGCGCGGATGCTGCAGGCGCAGGGCCTGCTGTCGGCGGATCATTGCGATGCGATCGCGTCGGGCCTGCAGGCCCTGGCCGACGCGCACGCCGCCGGCGAATGGCGCATCGGACTGGAGGAGGAAGACGTCCACAACGCGCTGGAACATCGCCTCTCGCTGGTGTCGCCGGAAGCCGCAGCCCACGTCCATCTCGGCCGCTCGCGCAACGACCAGGTCCTAACCGCACTGCGGCTCTACCTGAAAGACGCGGCGCGCATGCTGCACGACGGTGCCGAGCGGGTGGCGGCGGAACTGGACGCACTGGCGGAACGCGAGAACGACACGCCACTGCCGGGATACACGCATCTCCAGCCGGCGATGCCCAGCTCGGTCCGCCTGTGGGCGGAGGGCTTCGCCGCCGAATTGCGCGACGACGCCCAAGGGCTGCTCGCCGCCAGTCGGCGGGCCGACCGCAACCCGCTGGGCTCGGCCGCAGGTTACGGCGCCCCGGGGCTGGCACTCGACCGCGAACATACGCGCGAGAGCCTCGGCTTCGCCGCGATCCACGCGCCCGTCACCGCGGTACAGCTGTCGCGGGGCAAGGCCGAGGCGCAGCTCGTGTTCGAGATTCACCTCCTGATGCAGGACCTGGGGCGCCTCGCGGCCGACCTGATCCTGTTCTGCAGCCAGGAATTCAGCTACGTCGCCCTGCCGACCTCGATGACCACCGGCTCGTCGATCATGCCGCAGAAACGCAATCCGGACGTGTTCGAGCTGGTGCGCGGACGCGCAGCGACCACGCTCGGGTGCCTGTCCGAGACGCTCGCGGTGCCGGCGAAGCTGACCTCCGGCTATCATCGTGACCTGCAGCTGCTCAAGGCGCCGCTGTTTCGGGCCATCGATCTCGCCGAGGCGACGCTCGGAATCATGGGGCACGCCCTGCCCGAAGTGACTTTCATCGCCGAGAACATCCGCATGGAGCAACAGCTCTACGCCACCCAGGACGCCTACCGCCTCGTGACCGAGGAAGGCCTGTCGTTTCGCGAGGCGTATCGCCGGGTCGGCGCATCGCTGGCGCGCCTGCGCGGCAAGGAACCGGGGAAGGAAGGGGAATGAGCATCTGGCGCCAGCGACCCGAACTCGAGGCATTGAACGGCATGGCCGGGGATACCCTGGTCGCGCTCCTCGATATCCGCTTCACCGAGGTCGGCGCAGATTACGTCGTCGCCACGATGCCGGTGGACTCCCGTACTCACCAGCCCTTCGGCCTGTTGCATGGTGGCGCGAGCGCCGTCCTTGCCGAGACGCTCGGCAGCATGGGCGCCAACTACTGTCTCGACCAGCAGACCGAGTACGCCGTCGGCCTCGAGATCAACGCCAATCATCTTCGCTCGGTGCGCAGCGGCCGCGTCACGGGCACGGCGCGCCCGCTGCACATCGGCCGGCGTACCCAGGTCTGGGAAACGCACATCGAGGACGAGGCGGCGAGACTGGTGTGCGTGTCGCGCCTGACGCTGGCGGTCGTGCCGCGGGAGCCGAAATGACCCGCGGCCTGCCGCAGCCTGATGGGCGCGCGAGACTGTCGCTGCGGTGGACGGGAGCACTCGCGCTCGGACTGGCCGTGGCGCTTGCGTCGGGCTGCGGCATGTACGGCGACCTCATGCTGGAGGAGCGGCCCGTGCGCACGCCGGAGATCACCGAGGTGGAGCCGATCTCGGTGCCGCCGGGAGGCGCGCCCGAAGTGCCTGCTCCGCCTGGCGACCTGCCAACCGTTGCACCGTCGGACGCTGCCGAATCCGGCGCAGCTGACGGCGACGGTAACCAAGGTGTCCGTGACGACGACCGTGACGGCCATAAGAACAGGAACGAGGACGACCCGGCGGGCGGTTCGTGAACGTGACCCCGGGCTTCACTTATCGCGACGGGCAGCTATGCGCGGAAGCGGTCCCGCTCGAAACTCTCGCAGCCCGCTACGGAACGCCCTGCTACGTGTACTCCCGCGCTGCACTGGAGGGGCGCTACGACGCCTACGCCGCGGCTTTCGCGGGCCGGCCCGTGCGCATCAGCTATGCAGTGAAGGCCAACGGCAATCTCGCCGTGCTGGGCGCGCTGGCGGCGCGCGGGGCCGCCTTCGACATCGTCTCGGGCGGCGAACTCGCGCGGGTCATCCGCGCCGGCGGCGACCCGCGGCGCGTCGTGTTCTCCGGGGCCTGCAAGCTTGACGAGGAACTGCGTTTCGCCCTGGCCCAGGACATCGCCTGTTTCAACGTCGAGTCGGCGCCCGAGCTGCACCGGC
>CAYTXS010000307.1:0-2878 GCA_964441585.1 uncultured Thioalkalivibrio sp. | reverse complement strand
ATGATCATGTTCCGGCACAAGAGAAGTTGCCTCCCGGTGACTCGGGACGGCCAGCTGCAGGGCATCGTCACGGATTCGGACTTCCTGGGGGTGGCCATCACCCTCATGGAACAGCTCGAGGCCGTCGAACCGGAACCCGAAGTGGAGTCGGAAATCGACGCCGAGAACGTTGAGATGCGGGACGACGTAACCTCCTGAGGCATGGAGGATCCGGCCCGGGGGTTCGGCGCTCAGCCCGGCAGGATCGTGGTCGCGCTGACGTCCTCCTCAACCGACTCCAGACTGCGCATCGGCGCGATCCCCTCACCCAGCACCAAACGGAACTGGCCGACCTGCACGACGTCGCCGTGGTTCAGACGGCGCTGGCGAACGACGTGGTCGTTGACCCGGATGCCGTTCGTGCTGTTGAGATCGACCACCGTCCACCGGCCGCCCTCGCGCACCAGCATGGCGTGATGCCGGCTGACTGAATCGTGGTCCAGCCGTACATCGTTCCAGGGGTGGCGCCCGATCAAGAGCCGCGAGGCATTCAGGCTGATTCGCGCCGTGGGCTGCCCGTCCAGCAGAATGTCCAGCGCCGCTACCCGCCGCGGCGGCGGCGCATCTTCCCCGACCTCGCTCTCCTCCGGCTGCTTGACGCAATGCCCGCCGACGGCATCCTCGTTCGCTTCCAGCGCGATATGCAATGCGCGCGCCGCCACCTGGTCGATCCGTCCGGGCAGGCCGCCTGACAGCTCGTGGATGCGCGCCGAGGCTTCGGGACTGAACAGTTTCTCCGGCCTGTCGGACCCGGCGGCCTCGGCGTGGAACTCGAGGTAATCGCGAGTCTCCGCGAGCCCGAGCGCCTCGAGCCGATGCTGCCAGCGGATCATCTGGCGCAGCGCATGCATCCGCGGTGCAGCCAGCTGGCGTTCCACACCCTCGCCGCCCAGAAGGACGAGCTTGAGGCGTCCATGGCGCGTCGAGTTGAGGAGCGACAGCCAACCCAGCTCCTTGATGACGCCTCCGGAGACCGTGCTCGGCACGTTCGCGACGATGACGGTCGTGGTGTTCTTCTGCAACTGCTGACCGAGGAATACCTCGATCAGGCCGCGCATCTCATCGCGGCTGGCATTGAGCCCGTCGAATCCGAAACCGGCGAGCAGCGCGGCGAAAAAATCGTCCGGGGCGGTCGGCAAAGCGCCCAGGGATGCCACCAGCGCACCGGGAAGCGCCTGCCCGAGTGTGAAATCGAGCGTCGTCTGCTTGCCGGCACCGCGCTCGCCTGTCAGCACCACGAGCAGATCGACCGACTGCAGGGCACGCTCGAGGAAACTGACCGCCTCGCGGTGCTGCGGACCAGCATAGAACGCGCCGCCGCCAGTTCCGGTTCCGAACGGGAAACGCGCGAGTCCGAGCCGGCTCAGGACTTCGTGATCCATCATGATTGAGCCGCAGTCACCACTCGCCTGCGTTCGGCATACTCGCCCACGGTTCCCGCGGCGGCAGGGCCGTCCCTCTCTGGAGCAGTTCGATGGATATGAGGTCCGGCGAGCGAACAAACGCCATGCGTCCGTCCCGTGGCGGCCGGTTGATCACCACGCCGCCCTCCAGCAGGCGCTGGCACGTGGCGTATATATCGTCGACCGCATAGGCGATGTGCCCGAAATTGCGTCCCCCGTCGTAGCGTTCGGGATCCCAGTTCCAGGTCAACTCCAGCTGCGCGCTCTCGTCGCCGGGTGCTGACAGGAAGACCAGGGTGAAGCGGCCCTTCTCGCTCTCGCGTCGGCGCTGCTCCACCAGCCCGAGGTGATCGCAATAGAACGCTAGCGAGGCGTCGAGGTCCGTGACGCGAACCATGGTGTGCAGGTATTTCATCCGCCAGCGGCCTCCGATTCCGCTTTCACGATCCCGCCGTCACGCGGCCAGGCCCTGAGTATGGCCTGAATGACGGTGGCAAGCGGAATCGCGAAGAACACGCCCCACAGCCCCCACAGGCCGCCGAAAAACAGGATGGCTGCGATGATGGCCACCGGGTGGAGGTCCACCACTTCGCTGAACAGCACGGGTACCAGGACGTTGCCGTCGAGGAACTGGATGATTCCGTACGCGATCAGCACGTAATAAAAATCCGCCGCCAGGTCGAACTGGAAGTAAGCCACCAGCGCCACTGGCAACGTGACCACCGTGGCGCCGATGTACGGTATCAGCACGGAAATCCCGGTCAGCGCCGCCAACAGGACGGTGTATTGGAGGCCGAGAAAACTGAAAGCGATCCAGGCCACTGTGCCGACGATGAGTATCTCGACCAGCTTGCCCTGAACATAATTGCCGATCTGACGATCCACCTCGTGCCAGACCTCCCTCGTCAGGTGCCGGTCCTGCGGCAGGAAACCCGCCACCCAGCCCATCAACAGGTCCTTGTCCTTGAGCAGGAAGAACACGAGGATCGGCACCAGCACGAGGTAGACGAGCACCGTGATCAGGGTCATCAGCGAGGCCAGGGAAAAGCTCAGCAGGCCCTGGCCAAACCTCAGGAGTTCCCCGTTGAAGCCAGCGAAAACATCGCGGATTTGCTGCTCCGAAACGAGCGCCGGGTAGCGTTCGGGCAGCTGGAGCAGCGCCTTCTGGACCTCCGCGATCATGAACGGAATCTGCTGGAACAACTGGCCCATCTGGCGTGTCAGCAGCGGCACCAGCCACAGGAAGCAAAGCCACAGCACCGCCAGGAACAAGGTGAACACCACCAGGACGGCAGCAAAGTGCGGCAGGCCGCGGGCACGAAGCTCCGCGGCGATATTGTTCAGCAGATAAGCGATCACGAGCGACGCGAGCAGCGGCGCGAGCATCTGCCCGAAGGCCCAGATGGACACCGCCAGCACCAGGACGATCAACGTCA
>CAYTXS010000306.1:0-2901 GCA_964441585.1 uncultured Thioalkalivibrio sp. | reverse complement strand
AGGGCAGGAACTTGTCGTCGCACAGGCTCTGGCCCGACAGGTTGATCGAGCACATCACGAGGCGCTCGCGCTCGTCGGCCTCGGACACCAGCCAGCGGAACGCATTCGCAATCACCCAGCGGTCGATGCTGGGCGTGATGCCGTAGCGTTCCGCGGCGTTGATGAAGATGTCGGGGGCGATGATCTGGCCCTGCTCGTCGCGCATGCGCAGCAACAGCTCGTAGTGCGCGCCCGTCGACTGGCCCTGCAGCGGCATGATCGACTGGCGGAACAGCTCGAAACGAGATTCCTCCAGCGCGTTGTTGATACGCGCGGCCCACTGCATCTCGCGGCGCCGGCGCATCAGGTCGATATCGTTTTCCTGCCAGGTCTGCACGCGGTTGCGGCCCGACTCCTTGGCGGCTGCGCAGGCGCTGTCGGCGGCGGTCAGGAGCTCCGCGACGCTGGCGGATTCCGGCGCGATGGGCACCACGCCGACGCAGGCGCCGAGCCTGAAGCTGCGGTCTTCCCAGACGAAGCGGAAATCCTGCACGGCCTTGAGCAGCGATTCGGCGGTCTCGATGGCCTCGTCCAGCGTGCAGTTCTCGAGCAGCACGCCGAATTCGTCGCCGCCGAGCCTCGCCAGCGTGTCGCGCCAGCGAATCTTCGACTTGAGCAGGGCGCCGAGCTGGCCGAGCAACGCATCGCCGGCCATGTGGCCGCAGGAATCGTTGATGATCTTGAACTGGTCGAGATCCATGTAGCAGAGCGCGTACTGGGCCTCGCGGGCCCGGCCCATCTTCAGCGCCCGCTCGAGTCGCGCCTCGAACTCGCGGCGATTCACCAGGCCGGTGAGCATGTCGTGACTGGCGTGATAGGACAGCCGCCGATTGAGCTCGCGCGCCTCGCTGACATCGTGGAACACGAGCACGCCGCCGATGACCTGGCCAACGTCGTTGCGGATCGGCGCCGCGCAGCTCTCCACGTAAAGCTCGTTGCCGTCGCGCCGGATCAGCAGCGTCGGGCGCATGGACTTGTAGAGCCGGTCGCGCCGAATGGCCACGGACAGCGGATTCTCCATCGGTTCGCAGGTTTCCTCGTGGAAACTGCGGAAGATCTCGTCGACACCGCGGCCGGAAGCATCGTCTAGGCTCCAGCCCGTGAGTTCCTGTGCGACCGGGTTCAGGTACTCGATACGGCAGTCGGAGTCGGTGGTGATGACGCCATCACCGATCGACTGCAGGGTGATCTGTGCGTTCTGCTTCTCCCGGAACAAAGCTTCCTCGTAAAGCTTCTGGTCCGTGATGTCGAGTTCCACGCCGACCAGGCGCAGCATCCGGCCTTCCTCGTCCACCATCGCCTTGGCGCGGCTCATCACCCAGCGCCAGTCGCCGGAACGGTGGCGCATGCGGTGGACGCTCTCGAACAGCTCGCTCTTGCCATCCAGGTGATCGCGGATCTTGCCCTGTACGCGGACCATGTCGTCCGGATGCACCAGCTGTCGCCAGTCGGGCATGTCCTCGTCCGGCTCTTCCTCGCCGTAGCCCATCATGATCTTCCAGCGGGGCGAGAAACGGATCGCGTTGGTTTCGACGTCGAAATCCCAGATGCCGTCGTTCGAGGCGTATCGCGTTAGCTCTTCGCGCTCGTGGATATCGCCGAGCTCCCGGCCGAGTTTCAGGCGCGTCAGTGCGGCGGACAAGCTCGCGCCGACCAGCTTCAGCAGCAGGTAGACATCGACGTGCCAGCTGTCGACCGGCCGCGCCGACAACACGCCGAGCACCCCCCCGAGCCGGCCGTTGATGTCGAGGCCGGCAAACAGCGACGCGCCGGCACCCATTTCGTTCAGCAGCCTGGTCTCGCCCAGCAGCGCGGGCGAAAGCCGGCGCGCATCGAGAATTTCCACCAGGCGCATATGGCCCAGCTTGCTTTTCAGCCAGTCCACGTCCTCGAGGCGGGTTCCCGCGAGGCGCTCCGGACGACATCCGGCGAGCACGGTAGAGGCATGACTGACACGGTCGAAAGCGAGCAGGTCGTCAGTCAACAATGCAAAACAGACGGAATCTGCGCCGATGGCTTCGCGGATCACTTCGAGCGAATCGCTGAGCGTCTTTTCGGCGTTTTCGGGCTCGAGATTGAGCAGGTCCACCGCCACCTTGGTGATAGCGGGGTTGAGGCCTACACGGGACGGGGCCGCCCGGGACCTGCGCAAGGCCGTCCCCAGATCAGCGCTGATCCGGGATACCGCTTCGGGCGATGGTTCTTCGCTCATGCAGAATCCAAATGCAGGGCCTTAAGTAGCGTCTGTAAGTCATTGTTCCTAGCGTACTCTTTTCGCATAGGCATTCTGGACATCATCGCTGAAGATTACAAGACCACTCAGGAATGCTGCAGGAACCGCGTCACACTTGCCGGGTGGAAATCGCCAGCGCGGATAACTACGCTGAAATCGAGTGCAGCAGGAAGTGAGAAGCGCAATGAAGAATGTCTGGGTGGTCGTCGCTTCAAGCAGCAAATGCCGGATATTTACGCAGGAAAAACACAATGGTCCCCTGCAGCAACTGGAGCAACTCGAGAACAGCGAAGCCGAGACCCCCGCGCGCGAGATAAACACGGACCGTCCCGGCCGCGCCTTCGACAGCGCAGGCCAGGGCCGGCACGCCATGGGTCACAGCGTCGATCCGGTCGAGCAGGAGACCATACGGTTCGCCAAGAAAGTGGCGACGACGATCGAAAACGGCCGCAAGCAGGACGCGTTCGACAGGCTCGTGCTGGTCTCGGATCCGAGCTTCCTCGGCCACCTCCGCCCGGCGCTGTCCTCCGCCACCCACCAGCGTGTCAGCACCGAAATCGCCAAGAACCTGGCCGATGCGGACCCTGAAGCCGTGCGCGCGGCGCTGCCTTACAGGATCTGAGCAGCGG
>CAYTXS010000305.1:0-2919 GCA_964441585.1 uncultured Thioalkalivibrio sp. | reverse complement strand
GACCAGCCGGGATTACGGCTTGCGGCGAGCAGCAGGAAGGGGATCGCGAGCAGGTTGGCGTAACCGCGTGCGGCCCAGAGTTCGGGGTGCAGACCGCGGAACAGCAGGCCGTGGGAATAGAGAAACAGGTCGTAGGCGAGGATGCCGCCGAGACCGATGACGAGCGGCAGGATCTGCTGGCGGGGCTGCTCGCGCATGGCGCGGAACGACTGCTCCAGGAGTACGAGGCCGGCGATCGCGGTAACGAGGCCGGTCGTGACGAGGGTGGCGGTCAGGACGGCGCCGGGTTGGGTGCGCAGCCCGACGGTGGCGGCTGTGCCGAGGCCGTAGATGAATACGAGCGCGGCGGGGGTGAAGGAGAGGATGCGACGCGGCGTGCCGGCGAGGCCCTGGCCCGAGGGCGTGAGCCGGGCGATGAAGACGAGCCACGCCGTGTTGCGCAGAACTTCCAGGAGTGTGACGAGTTGCCAGTGTGCCGGGTGCTCTGCCGAGAGCGCCGCGGCTGCCGCCCATGCTGCGGTGGTCCCGGCAGCGGCGACGAGTAGCCCGCCCTGCAGGCGACCGCGCCAGCTTGTGACCATCAGCAGCGCGAGTCCGCCGAAAGCGGCCGCAGCCAGCCCGTAACCCACTAGTCCGATCAACATCGCGACGAACTCATCCTTGGTCCCTAACACTCCATTCTGGCTGATCTGGGTCGCAGAACCGTGACGCCGATCGCATTCCTGCAAAGAATCCCGACACCTGCGTCGATGAATTTAACATCTGGGGGTCGGACCGCGGTATGTGACTGTTTGCTATAGTCTTTGGTAAGTTTCAGGCCGAATCTGAAAGCTTAGCGCCCGATTTCTAGGGTCATTTTTTGCCTCTAAGCCGCATGGTTCAGGTTAACTAAGAGCGCGGCCAACCGTTGTGCCTTAGAATCCGAAAAGCGCCGCGGTTTTTGCGATCTAACGCTTGTCCTGCGGCCTTTTTCTCTGGTTTTCTTTTTTAGATCATAGGGATCTCGCGGTCCGACCCGAGGGTTCGATGGATTTCAAGGACTATTACGCGACGCTCGGCGTCGAGCGCGGCGCCAAGCTCGACGAGATCAAGCGCGCTTATCGCAAGCTGGCGCGCAAGTATCACCCGGACGTGAGCAAGGAGCCGGACGCGGAAGCGCGCTTCAAGGAAGTCGGCGAGGCCTACGAGGTGCTCAAGGACCCGGAGAAACGCCGCGCCTACGACCAGCTCGGCGCCGATTGGCAGGCGGGCCAGGAGTTCCGCCCACCGCCCGGCAGCGGCCCCGGCCAGTACTATTACTCCTCTGGCGGACCCGACGTCGGCGCAGAGCAGTTCGGGGGATTCTCCGATTTCTTCGAAACCCTGTTCGGCCGCGGCGGCGCCGCCGGCGCCAGGTCACGGGGCGCCCAGGACTTCCGTTACCAGCCCGGCCCGATGCGCGGCGAGGACCAGCACGCGCGAATCCAGATCTCACTCGAAGACGCGTTCAACGGCGCCAACCGCACACTCGAGGTCCGCTCGCCCAGCACCGGCAAGCGCAATATCCGCGTCGCCATCCCGCGCGGCGTCACTGCCGGACAACGAATCCGCCTCTCCGGCCAAGGCGCCCCCGGCCAGCACGGCGGCGCAGCCGGCGACCTGTTCCTCGAGGTCACGTTCGAACCCCACCCGATCTTCGAGGCCGAAGGCCGCAACGTCCTGCTGACCCTGCCGGTGGCCCCATGGGAAGCCGCCCTCGGCGAAACCGTCGGCGTGCCGACCCTCGGCGGCAAGGTCGAACTCAAAATTCCCGCTGGCTCGCAATCCGGCCGCCGCCTGAGGCTGAAGGGCCGCGGCCTGCCTGGGTCACCGCCGGGCGACCAGATCGTCAAGCTGCGCATCGACACCCCGCCCGCGGACACCTCGTTCGCCCGCACGTTGTACGAGGAGATGCGCAGCAAGATGCCGTTCAACCCGCGCCGCGACATCGGGGGCTGAGTCATGACCCGCGACGAATTGGACATCATCATGGGCCAGTTGCTCGACGAATCGCTTGAGTTCGAACTGGCGGAGTTCTGCCGGGTCTGCCAGGCGAACGAGGATTTCGTCGCAGCGCTGGTGGCCGAGGGCGTGATCGAACCGCGCGGAGATGAGCGCACGCATTGGCGCTTCACGGGCCGCAGCGTCCGTCGTACACAGGTCGCCGTGCGCCTGCATCACGATCTCGACGTCAACCTACCGGGCGTCGCGCTGGCGCTGGACCTGCTGGAGGAAATCGAACGATTGCAGCGCTAGGCTCCCCCTAAACCACGATCCGCGCCCAGTCGCGCCGCACCCAGAACCAGGTGAACGCGCCGGCCATGGCGGCCCGGTATCCCACCTGCATCGACCAGATGAACGTCAGTCCGAAGCCCAGCACCGGGCCGACGAGATACGCGAGCGGCAAAAATGCCGCCCACTGTGCGAGCACGGCGATCTTCATGACGCGCTGATTGTCGCCGGCGCCGAGCAGGCAATGCATCATCACCATGCCGAGGCCCTCCACCGCCATGCCCAGGCCGACAAGCCGCATCGGAAAACGCGCGACTTCCATCGTCTCCGGGTCGTGGATGAAGATGCCGAGCAGCAGCTCCGGCCAGATGGCCCCGGGCAGGCCGAGCAACGCCAGGCCGAGCATCCCGACACGCGCCACTTCCCAGCCCCAGCGCGAGGCGTCATCGGCATCGCCGCGTCCCAGCGCCTGGCCGACCAGTGTCGCGGCAGCGAGGCCGAGGCCGAGGCCGGGCAGCAGCGCCACCAGCGTGAGGTTGAGAATGACTGTAGCGGCGGCCATTTCGCGCGTGCCGACCTGGCCGATGATCCAGAAGGTCACGACGAAGCCGGTGGCGAAAAACAGCTGCTGGATGCCCGTCGGCAGGGACAATCTTGCCAGCGAGACGA
>CAYTXS010000304.1:0-2932 GCA_964441585.1 uncultured Thioalkalivibrio sp. | reverse complement strand
GATCGGCCCAACCGTAGGCCGCCGCCATGTCGTCGATGAACTCGCTCACCTCCGCCGCCACGCCGAAGCGCGCATAGGCTGCGCGGGCGATCTCCAGCGTGTTGCGGCCCGCCTGGTGGCGCACCACCGGTCGCTGTTCTGCAGGCAGGTGCGCCAGCGCTTCCGGCACGGTCTGGTTCAGGGCCAATGCGCCCTGGCTGCCGCCAAGCACCAGCAGGTGCACGGGGCCCTTGCGCTCTGCCAGGCGCCGGTCCGGACCCGGCAACGCAGCAATCGTGGCGCGCACCGGATTGCCCACGACCATGCTCGAGACGCCACCGGGAAAGGCGCCGGGGAACGCCGCGAGGACGCGGCGTGCGAGACGCGCGAGGATCTGGTTGGTGGTCCCGGCGATCGCGTTCTGCTCGTGAATCACGAGTGGCCTGCGCGTCAGCCAGGCGGCGACCCCGCCGGGACCCGCCGCATAACCCCCCATGCCGAGCACCACCGCCGGCTTGACGCGCAGGATGATGCGCAATGCCTGGGCGACGGCCAGCAGGACGCGAAACGGCGCGGCGACGCGTGTGAGTAGATTCTTGCCACGCAGACCGGCGATGCTGACCCACTCGACCCGGATCCCCGCCTCAGGGACGACGCGGGCCTCGAGACCGAGACGGGTGCCCATCCACACCACCTCGATGCCGCGCGCCCGCAAGGCCTCGGCAACGGCCAGTGCCGGGAACACGTGTCCGCCCGTGCCGCCCGCCATGATCAACACGCGACCCGTCATGACCTCGCCCGCCGCTTGCGGCGCCCGGCATAGCCGTCCGCCTGGAGTTCGTAATGGATGCGTAGCAGCAGCCCGATGGACGCCCCGGTGACGAGGAGGCTGCTGCCACCGTAGCTGACCAGGGGCAACGTCAGTCCCTTGGTCGGCAACAGGCCCATGTTCACTGCCATGTTGATGAAGGCCTGCAGACCGATCCAGGTGCCGATACCGAAGGCCAGGCAGGCCGCGAACACGCGTTCCGCGGCTGCCGCGGCCGCGCTGATGGCATAGGCGCGCACCACGAGCACGGCGAACAGCGCCACGATCAGGAATACGCCGACGAGGCCGAATTCCTCGGCGAACACGGCGAACACAAAATCGGTGTGCGCCTCCGGCAGGTAGAACAGTTTCTGCACGCTGCCGCCCAGCCCGACCCCCAGCCATTCGCCGCGCGCGATCGCGATCAGCGACTGGGTGAGCTGGAAGCCGGAGTTCCACGGATCCGCCCACGGATCCAGGAAGGCCGTCAGCCGACGCATGCGGTATTCGGAGGTGAGAACCAACAGCGCCAGCGACGTGAAGCCCGCGACTCCGATGAGCATCAGGTAACCGAAGCGCATGCCGCCGACGAACAACACGCCGATCGCGGTGGCGAACAGCACGGCCGTGGCGCCGAAATCCGGCTGCAGCATCAGCAGCACGCCCGCCAGCGTCACCACCGCCATCGGGAACAGCAGGCCCTTCAGGCCGGATTCGAGTGCGCCGCGCCGCCGCGCCACGTAGCCGCACAGGTACATCAACAGCAACAGTCGCGCGGGTTCCGAGGCCTGCAGGTTGAGCGGCCCGATGCGCAGCCAGCGCGTGGCGCCGTTGACCTCGTGGCCGATACCGGGCATCAGCACAACGATCAGCAGCAGCATCGCCAGCGCCAGCAACAGCGGCGAGCCCTGCTCCCAGGCACGCATCGGCACGAGCATGCAACAGGCCGCGACGCACAGGCCGAGCGCGAGATAGATCGACTGGCGCACCAGGAAATAGAACGGCTGGCCATGCACCTGGTCGGCCATCGTGATCGAGGCGGACGCCACCATGACCACGCCGAGGAGGGCGAGAACAAGTGCGCTGCCCGCCAGCCAGGGATCGGTGCGCAACCCCGGAGGCGCCGCATGTGTCACGACGGCGCTCATGACGGCAATGCCCGTGCGGCGGCCGCGAAACGGTCGCCGCGCTCCGTGTAGTCGCGATACATGTCGGTGCTGGCGCAGGCCGGCGACAGCAGCACCGTGTCGCCCGGCTGCGCCAGTTCCGCCGCCGCCGTCACCGCGGCCTCGATGCTGTCCGTGAGCACGATCGGGCAGGCGGTCGCCAGCAGGCGCTCGAGCTGCGGCGCGTCGCGACCCAGCAGCACCACTGCGCGCGCCCGTTCTTCGACCGCAGCCAGCAGCGGGCTGAAGTCCGCGCCCTTGCCATCGCCGCCGGCGATCAACACGAGAGTGCCTTCGGTGCCCGTGATGGCCGCGACCGCGGCGCCGACATTGGTCGCCTTCGAGTCGTTGACAAAGTCCACGCCGCGCCACTCGGCCACCCACTCCGCCCGATGCGGCAGCCCCCGAAACCCGGCCAGCGCCTCGAGCACGTCGCCCGGCTCGATGCCCAGCGCTTCGATCATGGCGAGCGCGGCCAGCGCGTTCGCCAGGTTGTGCCGCCCGCGGATCCGCAGCCGGTCGGCGGGAATCAACAGCCGCTCGCCGCGCGCCAGCACCGTGCCCGCCGCACTCTCGACGAGGCCGTATTCGCCCTCGGCCGGCGCCCCGAGGCCGAAGCGGATGCAAGGCGTGCGCCCGTCCCACATTGCCATGACCATGCGATCGTCCCGGTTCAGCACCACCGTGCTTGCGCCGATGAGAATGCGCGCCTTGGCGCTCGCGTAGGCCGTCATGCTGCCGTGGCGATCGATGTGGTCGGCGGAGAGGTTGAGCACGCAGGCGGCACGCGCACGCAGCGAGTCGGTGGTCTCGAGCTGGAAGCTGGACAGCTCCAGGACATACAGATCGGGGACCTCCTCCGCCAGCAGGTCCAGCGCCGGCGTGCCGAGGTTGCCGCCCGCCTGTACGTCCAGCCCCCCGGCCGCGGCCAGCGCCGCGACCAGCGTCGTGACGGTGCTCTTGCCGTTGGAGCCGGTGA
>CAYTXS010000303.1:0-2934 GCA_964441585.1 uncultured Thioalkalivibrio sp. | reverse complement strand
GATGCCGAGGAATGGGACGGGAAGACCGGCAAGCTCCAGCACCTGGAGCGTTGAACCGGCAGCGGGCCCTGCGGCGCTAGTCCTGTTCGAGCATGCGCGCCAGTTCAGGGGCCGGCAAGTAGCCCGGCACCACCGCACCGCCGTCCGTAACGATGGCCGGGGTACCGCGCAAGCCGAGATCCATGGCCAGCCGGTAATGCGCCGCGACCGGCGTGTCCTCGCAAGCCCCCTCCGCCGTCACGTTCTGGCCGAGCTTGGCGCGCGTCATGGCATCGTTGCGGTCGGAGGAACACCACACCGCCTCTGCCTTGGTCCAGCCGGCTGAGCCGGGGCCGGCAATGGGGTAGAACATGTAGCGCACCGAAATACCCTGGGCCGTGTAAGACTCGATCTCCCGGTGCAGCTTGCGGCAATAAGTGCAGTCTACGTCGGTGAACACGGTGACCGTGTGCCGTGCGTCCTCCGCGGGGAAGACCACCATGGTCGATTCGTCGAACTGTCCGGCGAGGCGATCCACGACCTCCGCCTGGAGCTCCGCCTGCCGCGCACGGGTCAGATTCTCACCGTTCATCATGTCCACGACGTCGCCGCGCACCAGGTAACGACCGTCCTCGCTCACGTAAACGACCTGAGGTCCAGTTGAGACCTCCCAGAGCCCGGCGATGGGCGTGGGCTTGACGTTCTCGACCTCGACACCCGGAAGCCGCGCGGCAAGCCTCTCCTCCACGGAGGCTTCGCCCGCCGCAGAACCGGGAAGCAGGGCGATCAGCCCGATGGCGGCAAACACTGTGTTCATGAGAGCTCCTGGAGAATGACAAGACCTGGCCGGCACAGAGTTCTGACCTGCGCCGGTGGTGGAATGTTCCTGCCCCGTTCGGGCAGGCAACGGATTCTAGCGCGAAGCCGCGAGTGGCGTCGCGTGGCGGTCAGCCGCGTGGATGATGACGGGAGTGCAAATCCTTGAGGCGCTCGCGGGCGACATGGGTGTAGATCTGGGTCGTAGAGAGATCGCTATGGCCCAACAGCATCTGGACCACGCGCAGGTCCGCGCCGTGATTCAGCAGGTGCGTCGCAAAGGCATGACGCAAGCTGTGCGGCGAAAGTGCCTCGCCGATTCCGGCTCGCTGCGTATAACGCTTGATGATGTGCCAGAAGGCCTGTCGCGTCATGCAGTCGCCGCGCCGGGTCGGAAAAACGAACTCCGTTTGCTTCTCCAGCAGGATTTCGTCGCGGGGCCCGGCGATGAAACGCTGCAGCCACTCGAGCGATTCCTCGCCGAGCGGAATCAGCCGTTCCCTCCCGCCCTTGCCGGTCACCCGCACGACGCCCTGGTTGAGATTCACCTGGCCGAGCCGCAGGCTGACGAGCTCGGTCACGCGCAGGCCCGTCGCATACAGCACTTCGAGCATGGTGCGGTCACGATGACCGAGCGGCTCCTCCGTCTTCGGCGCGTCGAGAAGCGCCTCGACGTCCTCCTCGCTGAGCGACTTCGGCAGAGGGCGTCCGATTTTCGGCATCGATATCTCTGCGGTGGGGTCCTCGCCCGTCCCCCGCTCGCGAAGCAGCCAGCGGAAGAAACGACGGAAGCTGGATAACTGGCGGGCCGAAGAGCGCGGCCGCGCGCCGCCCTCCACGCGTCCGGCGATGAAGCCGAGGATATCGTCGCGCCGGGCGTCGGTGATCGCTTTGCCGCTCGGTGCGACCCAGCGGGCCAGCGCCAGCAGGTCGGTGCGATAGGCCGACAGGGTGTTCTTCGACAGGCCGCGTTCCATCCATGCGGCATCGAGAAAGCGATCGATCACCTGCGCGGACGCATTGAGATGACCCTGGTCGATCCCGGCCTCTTCCCGACGCCCGCTGTTGCCGCCTGAGCTCATCCCGTCCACTTCGCTGTCCGCTATCCGCGAGGCCCACAGGACCCCACAAGAGCAGACATTCTCGACGGGCGGGGCGGATGACGATGCGACCAGCGTCACATATCCGGCCGCGATTAACATAAAACGAATGGTGGCTCACGGGGCCGGGCGGCGCCCGCGAAACCGCCTGAGGTGCGACGGATGCCGCCTAGTTTTTGAGTTCCGCGACCTGGATGCGGTCCTCTACGAAACGCTGCCACTCGCGCGCCTGGGAGCGGATCTTGGGATCAAAGTCCTGGGCACGCTGGAAGGCCTGGCGTGCCTCGCGCAACTCGCCGAGCTCCATGGTGCCGATGCCGATCATCAACCAGACGCCGCCCGGATTCGACAGGTTGCCGACCTCGAGCGCCTGGCGCGCGGCATCCACCGTTTCCTGCCACTCGTTCTGCTCCATCATCAGGCGGGCCTTCTGCATGAACAGGTCACCCTCGCCGGTCATTGGAGCGAGCCGGTCGATGACGCGGCCGGCCCGATCATACTCACGTGCTGCGGTCCAGGCCTGCAGAAGCAGCCTGAGGTTGGCCTCCTCCGGCGGGACCCGGCCCTCCTCGATAGCCTCGGAGAGAATCTGGCCGGCCTGGTAAGGCAGTTCGACGAACATGCTCATGCGCACGAGGTTGAGCAGCTTCTTTTCTTCCTCGATCAACCCGGCGTTGTACGCCGCCATCAGGGCCGCCAGCGCATCGGTGTCCTGGTTGAGTTCCTGGTGCGCCCCGGAAAGCATCTCCCAGTAGCTGAGCTTCTGTGGCGCCATAGAGACGAGTATCTTCAGGACGTCGAGCGCCGCGCGATAATCCTTCAACTCGAAGTGGATCGCCAGCTCGAGCTGGTGCCAGCTCTCCGCCGCCTTGGCGCCGCCGTCGCGAATGGCGCCCCGGACCCAGGGCAGCGCTTCGCGGTAGCGTTCCATCTGCGCGTAATTCTGCGCCATCATGATCTGGTCTTCCGGCGTCTTCTCCGGCTGGTAGCGGAAGTACTCCGTCATCATGTCGATGGACTTCTGCCACTCTTCGCGCGA
>CAYTXS010000302.1:0-2937 GCA_964441585.1 uncultured Thioalkalivibrio sp. | reverse complement strand
GACTTCACCCTGGTCTCGGCAGACGAAGCCTCTTTCGACAACAAGTCGGCCTTCGTCCGTGCAGAGCACCAGTTGTCGCCGGACTGGACGGTGTATTCCGACATCCTGTACGCGCGTTCCGAGTCCTTCGGCCGGTACGCCCCGGTGCCGGACACCTCCGACCCGGTCTTCGGTGGCTTCGGGCCGCTCTCGGTCGATAGCCCGAACAACCCCACCAACCCGGCCAGCCCGGCCTTCGACCCGGCGTTCACCGCCCAGGTCGGCGGCGCCCCGATCCCGGTGAACTGGTGGCACCGTTTCGACGCCCTCGGCAATCGCGACGATACGGCCGGCACCGAAGTGACGGACCTTTTGGTCGGCGCCCAGGGCATGGTCGGCAACGTCGAAGTGGACTTCGGCTGGCGTGACACGGACAACCAGTTCACGAGCATCGGCCGGAACTACCTCGTGCGCACCACGGCGTCTGATTTCATCGAGAGCGGTGCCTACGACCTGCAGAACCCGACCCTGAACGATCCTTCGGTTCTGAACTCCATGAAGGCCACGATCTCGCGTATCAGCATCTACGACCAGTGGGAAGCCTATGCCTCGGCGGCCTGGGACATGCTGGAAACGAATGCGGGTGCGGTGCAGTGGTTCCTCGGCGCGGAGTATCGCGAAGAGGTTTACACCGACCAGTACGATTCGCTGTCCGAAGCAGGCGCCATCGGCGGCTCGGCCGGTAACAGTGCCGGCGGAACGCGCGACGTCACCTCGGCATACTTCGAAACCCTGATTCCGGTCATCGCGGACCTGGAGATCTCGGTCGCCGGGCGTTACGACAAGTACAGCGACTACGGCAACGATTTCTCGCCGAAGGTCTCGTTCCGTTGGCAGCCGCTGGCTGAGCTGACGGTCCGCGGTTCCTATGGCGAGGGCTTCCGCGCCCCGAGCCTGGACATCGTCACGCAGCTGGATTCCTTCTCTGCCGATCCGGTGCAGGACGAGGCCACCTGCCTCGCGGCCGGTGACGTCCCGGACTGCGAGATCCAGATCAATGGTGTGCGGACCGCGAACCCGGACCTCGAGTCGGAGCAGTCCGAGCAGTTCTCCTTCGGTGTCGCCTACCAGCCGTTTGACTGGATCAACGGTACCCTGGATTACTGGAATATCGAGATCACTGACCGGATCGCCTTCTTCAGCGCCGGCGTGCTGCTCGACCGGGAGCAGGCCGGGGATCCGATTCCCCCGGGTCTCGGCGTCGAACGTGATCCGACCACGGGTGCGATCAATCGCATCGTGCAGGGCTTCGGTAACGAGGGTACGGTCGAACTCGACGGTATCGACCTCAGCATCACCACCACCTTCGATCTGGTCGGTGGCCGCCTGAGCAACAACCTGACCGTGGCGTACACCAACAGCTACAGCATCGACGGTGGCCGCGACCTGGTTGACGACCCGGGTGTGCCGGAGTGGCGTGCGACCCTGCAGAACGTGTACGAGTACGGCGATTTCGCGTTCGGCTGGAACATCAACGCCATTGCCGACCAGTGCGATGAGATCGATGACGGCGCTTGCGTCGGTTCTGTGCCGACGTGGGTGACGCATGACCTGCAGGCGAACTACTTCACGCCCTGGAACGGCCGCTTCACGATCGGCGCACTCAACGCCTTCGAGAAGTTCCCGCCGATCGGCGTGGGTTTCACCGACGGACGTGACTACGACTTCAACCTCTACAGTGGTGAAGGTCGCATCGTGTACGCGCGTTACAAGCAGTCCTTCTAGACTGCGCAGTCAAGGGATTTTGGCCCTGGGAAAGGCGGACTTCGGTCCGCCTTTCTTTTGCCTTAAGATCGGTCAACCGAAGAACGAAGGGTCTGCCTGCGTGACTGAGAGGTCGCAGGTTTCCGGCCGACGCATCACGAGGTGAGCGCACTATCGTGCAAACCGGACAGCTGGATCACTGGAGCGACTACTGGGGCGCCGGTCGCCTGACCTCCCTGCCCGACGACTTCGCAGCCAACTACGAAGGCGAGATCGCTGCGTTCTGGTCGGCGCAGTTCGACGCGGTGCCCGAGGGCGGGCGCATGCTCGACGTCTGCACCGGCAACGGGCCGATCCCGTTGCTCGCGGCGGCCGACTTTGCGGCCCGCGGACGCCGCGTGGAACTGGTCGCCCTCGACGCCGCCACCATCGATCCGGCCGCCATGGCGGCCAGGCATCCCGGCCTTGCGGAACTCGTCTCAAGCATCCGGTTTCTCGGCAACAGCCCCATCGAGCGCCATGAGCTGCCCGGAGAGCACTTCGACCTCGTCACCAGCCAGTACGGTATCGAATACGCCGACTGGCAGGCCGCCGCCCGGCAGGTCGCGCACACGCTGAAGCCGGGCGGGCGTCTCGCCATCATCTGCCATTGTGCGTCGCACGACATGCTGCAGAACAACCTCGCGCTGGCGAGGGATTTCGCACGCCTCGAAGAAATGGGAGTCATGGCCGCCATCGGGCGGTTCCTCGGCGGGACGCTGTCGTTCGCACGCCTGCAGCGGGCGGTCAAGGCTGCGCGTCCCCAGCTTGCCGCCGCCTACCGCGCCGGCGGCACGGACATGCTGCAGTTCGTCCAGGTCGGGCTCGATCGGATCGAGTCCATGGACAAGGACACGATTCGCCGGCGCCGCCTGGAGTTGCGCGACTTTCTCCAGTACCTGGCGCTGGCGCGCGCCAGGTGCGAGGACCTGTTGCGGGTCAACCAGGCCCTGGAGGCCAGTCCAAAGTGGTATCGGGTGTTCGAGGCCGCGGGACTGAATTTCCTCGACTCCGGGGAGATCCGGGTGGCGGGGGAGCGGCTCATGGGAAGATCGTATCGATTCGAGAAGCCGGCCTGAATGACACGATGAGCGCACACTGGAGCGAATACTGGGCGAGCGGCCAGCTCACCTCGCTGCCGGCGGACTTCGCCGG
>CAYTXS010000301.1:0-2938 GCA_964441585.1 uncultured Thioalkalivibrio sp. | reverse complement strand
TTCCCGGTGCATCGTCGCCGCTGGTGGGTGACGCCACGGCGGGACTGGTGGCCTACGACGATTTCTACGGCGTGGTGCGCGGGGCGAGCCGGGATCGCGGGGCGGTGGCGCGCTAGACGCCCCCTGCGCCGCTGGGGCGTTTCGCCACGCCGACCCCGCCGCGGCCGCGATGGCCCGACCGGCGGACCCGCGATACGATGCGCATCGTGGTCCGAACCCCCGTCATGCCCCGCCAGAGGCCCAAAGCCCCAAGCCCAAGCCGGAGTTCTTACATGTCCAGGCTGCCCATCCCAGGGCGTCCAGCCCTGCCCGAACCGTCTCATGACCCGCCCCGTCCCGTGGCCTTCGACCCGGGGCCTGCCATCGGCGAGGTCGGGGTGTCGATCCTCAAGCGCAGCGCGCTTTCGGTCGCGCCGGAGGCGGTGTTCTTTCGCGCCCGCGTCGCCGGCCCGGGCCTGACCGAGGCGACCGACCGCGGCAGCTACGACGAAAGCTTTCACAAGGTTCTCTATATCTGGGAATTCGACGATCCCGGCGCGGCCTCGGACAAGGTGGTGAACCTGCCCGAGGCCCATAACGACCTGAACCGCGCCTATGGCAAGGAGGTCGCCCATGTCTTCACCGGGCCCGGCCTCTACCGGGTGCACTGCACGGCCTATGCGCCGGACGGGGCGCTGATCGGGGAGGACGCGATCGAGGTGGAGATCGGCGACCCCGACACCGTCTTCGCGGAGGATCGGACGATCCTTCTGGACCCCGATGGACAAGGCGACGCGCGCACCCATCCCGGCGCGCAGATCTTCACCGACTGGGAGGCCGGTTGGCAGGCGCTGCGCGATCTCGATGCGCCGGGCCGGTTGCTGCTGAAGCGCGGCACGTCCCTGCGGCTGCCGGAATCGCTGCGCATCCCGCGCAACATGCCCAATGTCTACCTGTCGGCCTGGGGCAGCGGCCCGAGGCCGGTCCTGTCGGCGGAAGGGGACAGGGCGCTGATCATCGTCAATCACCGCTTCGAGGGCGATACGGTCCTCCGCGGCATCGCGCTTCGAGGCGACTGGGACAGCACGACCGAAACCGGCACCCAGATCCCGGGGCTGATGACCGAACAGACGCACGATCGCTCGGTGCTGGTCGACGACTGCACCTTCTCGGGCTTCGGCATCACCTTCTTCGTGCGCCGGGACGTGGAGGGCCGCAACTTCCGCTCGCTCTTTGCACTGCACAATTGCGACATCACCAACTGGGGCGATTACGGCGTCTTCGTGGATCTCAACCTCGACCAGTTCATCGCCATCCTGGGCTGCGCGATCCACCAGACGCCCGAGGCCCTGATGGGCGGCGGCGGCAGCAAGAGCGGCGACACCAACCAGCACGGACCGATCCGCATCGCCCATGGCGGGCATACCCATATCTCGGCCTGCGACCTGTTCTCGCGCAACGGCTGGAGCATGGCCGCCGGCATCGCCGCCGATCAGCCCTGCCTGCGCTGGTCCACCAGCCAGGACGAACAGGCCGAGACGCGGTCCTCCGCGATGGTCGAACGCTGCGCCATGGAAGGCGGGTTCGACATCGTGGCCGTGCGCGACCAGAACAGCCGCGGGCCCTATTACGGGACGAATTTCGTGATGGACAAATGCCTTCTGGTGGGCACCGCGCGGACCTGGACGGGCGTGCATGTGGGGCTGACCGGCACCACCGTGCGCAACACGATCATGGTGCGGCCCGACACGCCCATGCTGACCAATGCCTGGGCGGCCTGGGTGATCCGGGCGGAGGACAATCCCGAAGGGCAGAACGACCCGTTCGATCCCGTCGAGATCTACGCCAACACGCTGGTCAACCTGATGAGCGACGCCAATCGCGACGGGCGCGCCTTGGCCGCCGAACGGGACATCGACCTTTTCGAGACCTTCAGCTTCGAGAACAACCTGGTCTACGCCCCCAACGCCACCGGACAGCAGCCCGAGGACCCGCGCCTGTCGCCGGAACCCATGCCCACTTCAGGCGGTGTGTGGCGGTCGCGCTATCTCGGTCCGCGCTATCGCGGCCTGTCCGATCGCGGGGCGCAGCCGGACCTCGACCGGCGCTTCGCCACGCCAGAGGGCAGCGTTGCGCGCCTCGCGCCGCTGCCCGGCTCTCCGGCGCGGGATTCCGCCTCCGGGCGGGTGCCGGTCGACGACTTTTTCGGGCGACCTCGCGGCGAGGATCCCGACCGCGGCGCACTGGAGGCGTGACGGGAGGTGACAGGACCGGCGCAGGGTGCCAAGAGGGGCCCCGAACATGCCACCGACAGGCCCGCACATGCCCGATAAAGCCCCTACCCCGCCGCGGATTGCCTATCTGACCGGCGCCTATCCTGCGGTCTCGCACACCTTCATCCTGCGCGAGGTCGAGGCGCTCAGGCGGCTCGGGCTCGATATCGTGACCTGCTCGATCCGACGTTCCGGGCCCGAGCATCTGCGCGGACCGGCCGAGACACAGGCCGCCGAGACCACCTTTCACGTCATCGAGGCCGGCAAGTCGCCCGCACGGCTTCTGGCCGCGCAGGCACAGGCCTTCACCGCCCCGGGCCGTTACTTCGGCACGCTCGCGAAAGCCTGGCGGATGCGGCAGCCGGGGCTGCGCGCCGCACTCTACCAGCTGTTCTATTTCGTGGAGGCGACGCTTCTGGCCCGTCACCTGCAGGCCGAGGGCGTGACCCATATCCACAACCATTTCGCCGGGCCCTCGGCCAGCGTGTCGATCCTGGCCGCGCGGCTCGCCGATATCCCGTTCTCCTTCACGCTGCACGGGCCCGCGGACCTGGCCGAGCCGGTGCGCTGGAGCCTTGGCGACAAGATCGCCGCCGCGCGCTTCGTCGCCTGCATCTCAAACTACGCCCGCAGCCAGGCCATGCTGATGAGCGACCCGGCCCATTGGGACCGGCTCAGGATCATCC
>CAYTXS010000300.1:0-2987 GCA_964441585.1 uncultured Thioalkalivibrio sp. | reverse complement strand
AGGACATCGCCTGTTTCAACGTCGAGTCGGCGCCCGAGCTGCACCGGCTCTCGGCACTTGCGAACGAAAGCGGCCGGGAGGCGCGCATCGCCTTGCGCGTCAATCCGGACGTAGAGGCGGGCGGTCACAGGCACATCTCCACCGGCCGGCGGGAACACAAGTTCGGCGTCGCCATGGAGGACGCCGAGGCGTTGCTGATCGCGGCGAAGACACTTCCCGGCATCCGCCTGGAGGGCGTGGCCTGCCACATCGGCTCGCAGATGATGTCACTCGAGCCGCTGGCGCTGGCGCTGGAACAGCTTGCGGCGTTCGTCCGGCGGCTGCAGGCGAACGGCTTTCGCCTCGCCCACGTGGACGCCGGGGGCGGGCTGGGCATCGATCACGGCGGCGAGGTGGCGCCGACCCCGGCCGCCTACGCCGAGGCCGTGCTGGGAGCCCTGGGCGGCCTCGGCCTGGAGATCGTGCTCGAGCCCGGCCGCTCGATCGCCGGCCCGGCCGGCGTGTTGCTCACGCGCGCCGCTTACCTGAAACAGGGTCACGGGCGGAAATTCGCGCTGGTCGATGCCGCCATGAACGACCTGTTGCGCCCCGCCCTGTACGAGGGCTGGCACGACATCCTGCCGGTACGCGAGGGCGGACTGCCCGATGCCGAGCCGATCGACGTGGTCGGTCCGGTGTGCGAGACCGGCGATTTCCTCGGCCGTGACCGGCGCCTGCCGGTGCGTGCCGGCGACCTGCTGGCCGTGGCCGACGCAGGAGCCTACGGTTTCGTCATGAGCTCGAATTACAATGCCCGCCCCAGGGTCTGCGAGATCATGGTCGCAGGCGACGAAGCGCGGGTGGTGCGCCGGCGCGAAGAGGTCGAGGAATTGTGGCGGGGTGAGGCACTGTTCGAGGATGCGAATCCATGAGCGATGAATCGCTGGTGCTGGTGGACGGCTCGTCCTACCTGTACCGGGCCTTCCACGCGATGCCGCCCTTGACCAACAGCCGTGGCGCACCGGTCGGCGCGGTGCTGGGCGTGGTTAACATGCTGCTGAAGCTTCTCGAAGAGCACCAGCCGGAGCATTTCGCGGTGGTGTTCGATGCCAAGGGCAAGACCTTCCGCGACGAGCTGTTCGCCGAGTACAAGGCGACGCGCCCCCCCATGCCCGATGAACTCGGGGCGCAGATCGCGCCGTTGCTCGAGGTCGTCGAGGCGCTCGGCCTGCCGATGCTGCAGGTGCCGGGCGTCGAGGCGGACGACGTGATCGGCACGCTGGCGCGCCAGGCGACCGCAGCGGGCATGCAGACGCTGGTCTCCACCGGCGACAAGGACATGGCGCAGCTGGTGAACGAACGGGTGACACTGGTCAACACGATGACCGGCACCGTGCTCGACCCGGCCGGCGTGGAACAGAAATTCGGCGTCGCCCCGGCACGCATCGTGGACTGGCTGGCGCTGGTCGGCGACAGCTCCGACAACATCCCGGGCGTACCGAAATGCGGCCCGAAGACCGCCACCAAGTGGCTCGGGGAGTTCGGCGACGTGGACAGTCTCATGGCGCGGGCCGACGAGGTGCCGGGCAAGGTGGGAGAAAGCCTGCGCGACCACCTTGAGCAGCTCGAGCTGTCACGCGAGCTCGCAACGATCCGCTGCGACGTCGACCTGGAACTCGGCCCGGCGGAACTCGTGCGTCGCTCGCCCGATGTCGAGCGCTTGCGCACGCTGTACAAGGACCTGGAGTTCAATACCCTGCTGCGCAAGCTGCCCGGGCCGAATGCGGGCAGGAGCGGCAATGGCGATCCGGCGGATGACACGGCAAGCATTCCCGCACCCGCCGCCGCCCTCGACTACGAGACCGTGCTGACGCGCGCGCAACTCGACAGCTGGCTGGCCCGCCTCGAGACCGCTGACACGTTCGCCTTCGATACCGAGACGGACAGCCTCGACTACATGCGGGCGCAGATCGTCGGCTTGTCGTTTGCCGTGACCCCCGGCCAGGCAGCCTACGTGCCGCTGGCCCATCACGATCCCGATGTCGCTGCACAGCTCGATCGCGCCGAGACCCTCGAAGCCCTGCGGCCACTGCTCGAAGACCCCGCCCGCGGCAAGATCGGACACAACCTGAAATACGACCAGCACGTGCTGGCGAATCACGGCATCGCGCTGGCGGGGATTCGCTACGACACCATGCTCGAGTCATACGTCGTCGATTCCACCGCGACTCGCCACGACATGGATTCCGTGGCGCTGAAGTACCTGGGTCACCAGACCATCCGCTACGAGGACGTGGCCGGCAAGGGCGCGCGGCAGATCTGCTTCGACCAGGTGCCCGTGGCCGTCGCGGCGCCGTATGCGGCGGAGGATGCCGACGTGACCCTGCGGCTGCACGAAGAACTGTGGCCACGCCTGAGCGGGAACCCCGGCCTGAAGCACGTCTACAGCGAGATCGAATGCCCCCTGGTGCCGATCCTCGTGGGCATGGAGCGCCACGGGGTACTGCTGGACACGGACCTGCTGAGACAGCAGAGCCGCGAGCTGGACAAAGGCATGGCCGATGCGGCCGCCCTGGCGTTCGCCGCCGCCGGGGGCGCGTTCAACATAGGCTCGGCCAAGCAGTTGCAGGAGATACTCTTCGGACGACTCGGCCTCACCTCGGTGCGCAACACGCCAGGCGGACAGCCCTCCACCGCCGAGGACGTGCTGGAGGAACTGGCGCTACTCCACGAGTTGCCGCGCCGCGTGCTCGAGTACCGCGGCCTGGCGAAGCTGAAGTCGACCTACACGGACAAGCTTCCCGAGCTCGCCGACGCCCGGAACCGGGTGCACACCTCCTATCACCAGGCCGTCGCCGCGACCGGCCGGCTCTCCTCCTCCGACCCGAACCTGCAGAACATCCCCATCCGCACCGCCGAGGGACGCCGCATCCGGCAGGCCTTCATCGCCCCGCCGGGGTATCGCCTGGTGGCGGCGGATTATTCCCAGATCGAGCTGCGGATCATGG
>CAYTXS010000299.1:0-2992 GCA_964441585.1 uncultured Thioalkalivibrio sp. | reverse complement strand
TCGATCAGTCACTCAGCGGCCCTCACACGGGTTAAAAATCGAATCGCACAGCATACCACTGCCGCGCTGTTTTTTGACAAGAATAGCGTTCAACCGTTCACTGGCCGGCGGCCCAGGCGGGCGGTCAGGGCCTTCAGTTCCTCCCGCTGCTCGGCACTGAGCGGGGCCGTACGAGAGGCTTCGAACAGGGCCTCGTGCCGGTTTCGCACTTCCTCGTACTCCAGGTGGTCCAGGCAGTCCTGCAACTCCCGCGCCGCGACGTCCTCCGCGGTCACCAGTTCGGCGGCAGCGAGCTTCTGCAGGTGCGGCCAGGCCTCGTGGTCCCGCCAGCGCTCCAGCAGCCCACCGGTAGTTAGATTGGGACTCTGCGCCACGTCTTCAAGGAGGGCGGCCAGGAGGTCCATGCCGGGACGGTCGAGCCCGGCGAGATCGGGCGACAGTCGCGCTGTTGCCCCCCGGGCGGGGAAGTGCACGACCAGCGTGATGGCGCGGCGCACCAGGCTGCCGCGGCCCGGCGCCTGCTGCTGCGGCCGGGCGGGCGGTGGCGCGGTGCGCGGCGCGGCCGACGCGGCTGAATCCACGAAGCGCGCGTAGCCGGCTTCGTCCATCCCGACGGCCCGGGCGATCCGGCCCACCAGCAGGGCGCGGAAAACGCCGTCCGGCACCCGCGCGAGCAGCGGCTTGGCCAGCTCGGCGAGGCGCGCCCTTCCGTCGATGCTGCTCATGTCCACCCGCGAGGCGAGTTCGTCGTGCAGATACTCGGACAGCGGGAGAGCGTCGTCGAGGCGTGCGGTGAAGGCCGCGGCACCCTCGGCGCGCACCAGCGAATCCGGGTCTTCGCCCTCGGGCAGGAACAGGAACCTGATCTGGCGTCCTTCGCGCAGCGTCGGCAGGGCGTTCTCCAGCGCGCGCCAGGCGGCCTGGCGTCCGGCGCGGTCGCCGTCGAAGCAGAACACGACTTCCTCGGTGACGCGGAACAGCCGCTCGAGATGCTCCGGGGTCGTCGCGGTGCCGAGGGTCGCGACCGCCCAGTTGATCCCCGCCTCGTGCAGGCCGACCACGTCCATGTAGCCCTCGACCACCAGCAGGCGGGGAATCTGCCTGAGAGCCTGGCGCGCTTCGTAGAGGCCGTAGAGCTCGCGGCCCTTGTGGAACAGCGCGGTCTCGGGCGAGTTCAGGTACTTCGGTTCGTCAGCGCCGAGCACTCTTCCGCCGAAGGCGATCACTCTGCCCCGCGCGTCGCGGATCGGGAACATCACCCGGCCCCGGAAGCGATCGTAGAAGCCGCCCTGGTCGCGCTCGATGACCAGTCCGGCCGCGGCCAGGCGCGCCGTGGCGTCGTCGTCCGTGCCGAACTGCCTGAGCAGCCCGTCCCAGGCGTCCGGGGCGTAACCGATGCCGAAGGTCGCGGCGGTCTTGCCGCTGATGCCGCGGCTCTTCAGGTAGCGCACCGCATCGGGCTGGCCCTTGAGCTGGGCCTGGTAATGTCCGGCGGCCGCCGCGAGCACGCTGTAGAGATCCGGGCGCCGGTCCGTGCCGGGGCTTTCGTCGCGCGGCACCTCGAGCCCGGCGAGCGAGGCCAGTTCCTCGACGGCTTCGGGGAAACCGAGATGCTCGTAGTCCATCAGGAAGCCGAGCGCCGTGCCGTGCGCGCCGCAGCCGAAGCAATGGTAGAACTGCTTCGTCGGGCTGACGGTGAAGGAGGGGGTCTTCTCGCCGTGGAAGGGGCAGCAGGCCTTGTACTCGCGGCCGGCTTTTTTCAGCGGCACGCGCGCATTGATCACTGCAACGATATCCGTGCGGCTCATCAACTCGTCGATGAAGCTGGCCGGAATCAAGCCCATCAGCGTGCGGCCATCAGCGTGCGAATCGTGTCATGCGGTCAGCCCGCGAGGATGGCCTTCACGCGGGCGCTGAGCACGGCCATGTCGGCGCGGCCCTGGGCCTCGGCGCGCAATTCGGCCATGACGCGGCCCATGTCTTTCATGGACGCGGCGCCGGTCTTCTCGATCGTGCTGCGGATGAGCGCGTCGAGCTCGGCGGCCGACAGGGGTTCGGGGAGGTAGTCGGAGAGCACGTCGATCTCGGCGGCCTCGCGGTCGGCGAGGTCGTCGCGCTGGCCGGCGCGGTACTGTTCGATGGACTCGCGGCGCTGCTTGATCATCTTCTCGATGACGCCGAGCACGGCGGTGTCGTCGAGCTCCACCCGCTCATCGACCTCGCGCTGCTGGATGGCGGCAAGCGCCATGCGGATCACGCCGAGCCGGGCCTTGTCGCCGGAGCGCATGGCCTGCTTCATGTCTTCCCTGAGGCGGTTTTTGACGGACATGGCGGCGAGATTGCCCGGGGCGGGCGTGGGGGTCAGAATAGACGCTTGCGGCGGGACTGCTCGCGCTGGATCCGCTTCGCGTGACGCTTCACGGCCGCGGCCTTCTTGCGCTTGCGTTCCTGGGTCGGCTTCTCGTAGAACTCCCTGCGACGCAGTTCGGTCAGGACGCCGGCCTTTTCACAGGCCCGCTTGAAGCGCCGCAGGGCGGCATCGAAGTATTCATTTTCGCGTACGCGTACACCAGGCATTAAAGCTCACCACCGTCACGTTTGGCTGGGCCCGGCGACTGGTCTGGCCGGGTAAAGACCGACCATTCTAGCGGGCCTCGCGGGCGAAAGCCAGTAGCAGAACAGGAAAAGATCATGCGGATTCTGGGTATCGAAACGTCCTGTGACGAGACCGGCGTCGCCGTCATGGACGGGGAGCGGGGCCTCATGGCGCACGCGCTCTACAGCCAGGTGAAGCTGCATGCCGAGTTCGGCGGCGTGGTGCCCGAGCTGGCCTCGCGCGACCATGTCCGCAAGCTTTTGCCCATGATAAAACAGGTGCTTGCGGAGGCAGGCACTGCGCCCGAGGAGATCGAGGGGGTAGCGTATACCGCCGGTCCCGGGCTGATCGGCGCCCTGCTGGTCGGCGCCTGCCTGGGGCGCAGTCTCGCCTGGG
>CAYTXS010000298.1:0-2998 GCA_964441585.1 uncultured Thioalkalivibrio sp. | reverse complement strand
TCGCCGAAGATGATGTAGGGCGGCACGCCCTGGGCGTCGGCCAGCGACTTGCGCAGCGCACGCAGGGCGTCGAACAGCGATTCGTCGTAAGGACCTCCGCTCGCCGTGACCCGCGGGGGTTTACGCTTCGCCGCAGCCTTGATCCGGGGGCGCGCCAGCTCGAGCTTCTCCTCGCCGCGCAGCAGCGGCCGTGCCGCCGGCGTAAGTCGCAGCACCGAGTAGCGCGCGATGTCCTGTTCCAGGTAGCCGCGGTGGATCAGCTGGCGCAGCAGCGAGGCCCATTCCTGCATGCCGTGGTGCGCGCCGATGCCGAAGGTGGACAGGCGGTCATGCCCGGCGGCGAGAATGCGCTCGTTCCGCGTGCCGCGCAGCACGTCGATCACGTACTTGATGCCGTACCCCTGGTCCAGGCGATACACGCAGGACAAGGCCTTGCGGGCGTCCTCGGTCGCATCGAAGCGCTCGGGCGGCTCCAGGCAGACGTCGCAATTGCCGCAGTCCTCGGCCAGGCGTTCGCCGAAGTAGCCGAGCAGCACGCGGCGCCGGCAGGTCAGGCTCTCGGCCAGCGCCACCATCGCGTTGAGCTTGTGCACCTCGATCCGCTGGCGCGCTTCGTTGGCGCCACGTTCCACGAGCGCGCGGGCCGTCACCACGTCCTGCGCGCCGAACAACAGCAGGGCCTCGGCGGGCAGCCCGTCGCGCCCCGCGCGGCCCGTTTCCTGGTAATAGCCCTCGATGTTCTTCGGCATGTCGTAATGGACGACGAAGCGCACGTTCGGCTTGTCGATGCCCATGCCGAAGGCGACCGTTGCGACCACGATGTCCAGCTCGTCGCGGAGAAAGCCTTCCTGCACGCGGTGGCGTTCCGTGGCCGCCAGTCCCGCGTGATAGGCGCCCGCCCGCAGGCCGCGGGCGCACAGCTTCTCGGTCAGCTCGTCCACCCGGCGACGCGATAGGGCATAGACGATCCCCGCCTGGCCGTCCCGCGACGCGAGGAAGCCCGCGAGCTGCTCCAGCGGCTTGTGCTTCTCGCGCACCGTGTAGCGAATATTGGGCCGGTCGAAGCTCGCGACATAGCGCGTGGCGTGCTCGAGATCGAGCACCCGGACGATATCCTCGCGAGTCTGCGGATCCGCGGTGGCGGTCAAAGCGACCAGCGGAATGCCGGGAAAGCGCTGGCGCAAGGCGCCGAGCTGGACGTACTCGGGACGGAAATCATGACCCCACTGCGACACGCAATGCGCCTCGTCCACCGCGAACAGCGCGATCTCGATGCCGTCGAGCCGGCCGAGAAACGTGTCGCTCATCAGCGTCTCGGGTGCGACGTACAGCAGGTCCAGCTCGCCGGCGTGGAGCCGGGCGAGCGTCCGGCGGGCCGCATCGCCCTCGAGCGAGGAGTTATAGAAGGCGGCCGCGACCCCGTTTGCCAGCAGCGCGTCGACCTGGTCTTTCATCAGCGAGATCAGGGGCGAGACGACGATCGCCGTGCCGCGCCGATGCAATGCCGGGACCTGGTAGCACAGTGACTTGCCGCCGCCGGTCGGCATGAGCACGAAAGCGTCCTTCCCGGCCACGAGGTCCGCGATGATCTCTTCCTGGCGGAGCCGGAAGGCGGAAAAGCCGAACACGCTGGACAAGGTGTCCAACGGTGACGCGGCGACGTGCCCGCCGGGGGACAGCGAGGCGCGGCCTTCAATAGGAAAGGAGGAGCTGGACATGAGCGCGGCGACGGGGAATGACGGAACAGCGTCCCATCATAACGGCCGCACCCGCGAGCGCCATCCTCAGAACAACGCGATCCTCAGAACAATTCGACGCTGCCCGCCTGCATGCTGGTCTGCGATACCGGGCCGTGGGGCCGCGGCGGGGGCGCCGGGGCGGGGGCGGGCATCGCCACCACGCTGGGTTTCTTTGGCGCCGGCGCCGGGCGGGCCGCGGGTTTCTCCGCCGGCTTCCCGTTTCTCAGCTGTTCGCGCAGCGCCTCGAGGTGCTCCACGCTCTCCACCGCGACGCCCAGCGACTGCGAGGAAATGTCCTCGAACTGCAGCGAGCGGACCGCGTCGCCGACCGCGGCGCCCAGCTGTTCGCCGAGCGGCGCCATCTCGGCGATGGCCTCGCGCAGCTGCGCCCGGACGGCATCCGCCTGGGTGATCATGCGGGTGATGCGCTCCTTCTCCTGCAGCGTCTCGCCCATGTCGCGCGCGGCCATCTGGTTGACCTTCTGCTGCACGCGGGCCACGGCCTCGCTGGTGTCGGTGACGCGTTCGCGGATCTGTTCGTTGAACTCGGCGGAGCGGATCGACAGCTTGCGGACCTCGTCCGCGACCACCGCAAAACCGCGCCCTGCCTCGCCGGCGCGCGCCGCCTCGATGCTGGCGTTCAGCGCCAGGAGATTGGTCTGTTCGGCCAGGCTGCGCGCATCCTCGAGCAGTTTGAAGATGCCCTGCAGGTGGCTGAGCATCTTCTCGGTCTCGTTCGCCATGTGCACGCTTTGCTGGCTCGACTGGATGAGCGCATCGACGAAACGCTCCAGCGCCTCGCTGGTTCGCTCGTTGCTGTCGGCACGCTCGTCGACCACGGCGCCGCTGAGGCCCTTCTGCAGCAGCGCGGCCTGCGCCTGGGTCACGCCGTGCATCTTGTTGAAACTGCGGGACAATTGAGCGACTGCGTCGGAGATGAGCCCCTTGACGCGCGCCACCTGGGTGTTGATGCGGGGCAATTCGTCGGCCAGCGCCGCGTCCACGGTCTCGGCGACCGCTTCGCTGTGTTCGGCGCTCTGGCGTGTGCTGGAGGCTTCGCTGAGCACGCCGGCGCCGAGCAGGGCGACCACGACCAGGGCCAGGCCGGCCTGCAGCCAGGCGCCGTCGCCCAGGCTGAGCCCGAGGACCGCCAGCGCCAGCAGCGCCGCGACCAACATGAAATTACGAGAAGAGATGCTGTGCATGACGTCCATTCCGCTCGGCGGTGTTACGTGAGAGTGTTATCGGCCGGACCCGGC
>CAYTXS010000297.1:0-3024 GCA_964441585.1 uncultured Thioalkalivibrio sp. | reverse complement strand
GAGGACGTGTTCCGCACCGAGGCGCTGGCCGTCAAGGGCGAGTACATCAAGAACAGCGCGAACCCGATCCGCAAGTTGTTCGAGCAGGTCCGCGCGGTGCACTACAAGGAACACACGTACCGCCATACCACCATGGGCTTCTTCGAGGACATCCTCGAGATGCCGGAGCAGTACGAGTACTCGAAGATCTTTTTCGACCGCTGGTACCGGCCGGAGAACGCGGCGATCGTCCTGGTGGGGGATCTCGAGTTCGAGCCGACTTTCGCCCTAGTGGAAAAGTACTTCGGTTCCTGGGAGCGCGGCAGCTATGAGGCGGAGATTCCTGTCGAGCCGCCGGGCGCCGGACCGAACTCGGTGTATGTGCCGGTCGAAGCGGCGGCGCAGCCCTGGATAGGCGTCGCCTTTCGCGGGCCGGCGTTCGACCCGTCCGAGAAGGACATGGCCGCGGTGCAGGTTCTCGCGCAGCATTATTTTTCCGCCAACTCCGATCTTTATCGCAAGCTGGTGCTGGACCGGCAGGTCGTCGACCAGATGTTCTCCTACATGCCGATGAATCGCGATCCCGGCCTGTTCTGGGTGCTGGCCAGGATCAGCGACCCGGCGGCCGCGGCCGACGTGCGCGACGAGATTCTCGCCACTTTCGCCCGTGCGCGCACCGAGACGCTGTCGCCCGGCAAGCTGGCCCCGATCAAGGCGCGGATGCGGTACGGTTTCCTGGCCGGACTCGACAATTCCGTTGATATCGCTGGTGAACTGGCGAGCATCGTGCAGTACGACCGCACCGTGGAAACGGTGAACCAGCTTTACGCGAGCTATGCCGCCCTGGAGCCCGCCGACCTGGCCACCGCCGCCAACCGGTATTTCACCGACGCGGTGCGCACCATCGGCGTCATCGCCCAGGGCGACTCGCTGGCGGGCGTGGAGTCCGGCGGCCCGCTGGTGGATGAGATGGTGGCCGCCGCGAACTCGGGTGGCGAAGCGGCTTTCGAACTCGTGCAGCGACGCAGCGACGCCTCGCCCCTGGTCGACGTCTCCCTCGTGTTTAGCGCGGGCGCGGCCCTCGACCCGCCAGGCAAGAAGGGCCTCGCGCAACTGACGGCGCTGATGCTCACGGAGGCCGGCTCTGCCCAGCGGCCGATCGACCAGATCAACGACGCGATGTATCCCATGGCTGCGGCCTTCGGCGCACAGGTCGGCAAGGAAATGGTACGCCTCGGCGGGACCGTCCACCGGGACAACCTCGATGCGTGGTATGCCCTGGCGACGGAACAACTGCTGACGCCCGGCTGGCGCGAGGAGGATTTCAGCCGCCTCAAGACGCAGCTGGTCAACGCCATCACGACCGACCTCGTGGCCAACAACGACGAGGAGCTCGGCAAGGAAGCGCTCTACCAGTTCATCTACGGCGCGGAGCACCCTTACGGCACTCTGACGCTCGGCCTGGTCGAGGACGTGGAGGCGTTGACGCTCGATGACGTGCGCGCCTTCTATGCCGAGTATTATTCACCGGCCCGCCTGACGGTGGGCCTGGCCGGGGGCTATCCGGCGAACTTCGCCGGCCGGCTCCGGCGTGACCTGGCGGCGCTGCCGGCGGCGGCCGGTGCGCAGATAGTGGAGCTGCCTTCGCCGCCGCCCATCGACGGCCACGAAGCGCTCATCGTCGAGAAAGCCACGCTCGCCCACGCGGTGTCTTTCGGCTTTCCGGTAGCGCTCGAGCGAGGCGATCCCGACTGGGTGGCGCTGTGGCTGGCGACACAATGGCTCGGCCAGCATCGCAGCCAGAACGCACACCTGTATGAACGCATTCGCGAGCAGCGCGGCATGAACTACGGCGACTACGCCTACATCGAATATTTCCCGCGCGGCATGTACCTGACACAGCCGGATCCAAACCTGTACCGCCGGCAGCAGATCTTCCAGGTGTGGCTGCGCCCGTTGACGGGCAACAACGAAGCGCATTTCGCCACCCGCGTGGCCATGTACGAGCTGGAGAAGCTGATCGAGAGCGGCCTGAGCGAGGAGCAGTTCGCTGCGACTCGTGAGTTTCTCGACAAGTGGGTCGCCCAGCTCGTCAGTTCGCAGCCGGCCCTGCTCGGCTACGCCATCGACAGCGACTGGTACGGCACGCCGGATTTCACCGACTACGTGCGCGCTGAACTGGGCCGGCTGACCGTCGCGGACGTCAACAGGGTCATTCGCGAGCACCTGACGACTGCGGACATCAAGTTCGTGTTCATCACGCCGGATGCGGCGGAGTTGCGGCGGCGGCTGATCGAGGATACACCGTCGCCGATGACCTACAACTCGCCCAAGCCGGAGGCCCTGCTCGCGGAGGATGCCGTCATCGAGGTGCTGCCGCTCGACTTCGCTGCCGATACGGTCCGCGTCCAGCCGGCGGAGGCCGTGTTCCGGCGCTAGGCCGGATCGAACCCTTCAAGAGGAGATTGCCGATGAAAGACGAGATCGATGAGAACACGCGCAAGGAGATCGAGGCCCAGGTGTTCCGCAAGCTGGTCGATCACCTGCGTGCCTACCCCGAGGTGCAGAACCTCGACATGATGAACCTGGCGTATTTCTGCCGTAACTGCCTGTCGAAATGGTATGCGGGTGCGGCGGCCGAAGCCGGTGTGAAGCTCGATTACGAGCAGGCGCGCGAGATCGTTTACGGCATGCCGTATGCCGAATACAAGCAGCGTCACCAGCGCGAGGCCACGCCGGAGCAGCTCGAGAAATATGCCGTCGCAGAGAAGAAAGCGACGCCCTGACCGGGCCTCGTCGCAGCCGGACGTCAGTTGCCCGACTGCTCCTGTTCCTTCTGCTGCGCCTCCACTTCCTTGTGCCCCGGGACCATCAGGCGCGCCATGACGATGCCGGCCTCGAACAGGATGTAGACCGGCACGGCGAGCAGTGTCTGGGAGATGATGTCCGGCGGCGTGAGGAGCATACCGGCGACGAAAGCGCCGAGGAGCACGAAGGGCCGCTTCTTGGCCAGTTTTTCCGGCGTCGTGAAGCCGGCCCAGACGG
>CAYTXS010000296.1:0-3026 GCA_964441585.1 uncultured Thioalkalivibrio sp. | reverse complement strand
CCGCCAGCGCGGTGACCTTGTCCTTGTCCTCGCGCGAATAACTGATGAAAACGTCCGCGGATTCTCTCACTGCTTAGCCTGTATGGTTCGGCCGGATGACGCCGGGTCTCGGTCGCCCATCTTCACCTTAGCCGCTAAGACTATCGGAATGCCCGGACGCTGAGAAGGCGCGCGCAGCCAACTCGCCGTCCGTCTCGCGCGGGACGACGGCTCCGCCGGCGTTGCTCGCGGCGGTAAAGCGCTACTGCCGGGCGGCTGCAAGCCGCTCCTGCTCGATCATGGCGGTGAAGCGTCCGATCCCGTCTTCGTCTTCCATCCGCGCCGCGACCGCCACCATGCGCTCCAGCGCGTCGATCCGCCGCGACTCGCCGGGCGGCCGCGAACCCAGGATGCCCTGCAGGCCGCGCTCGGCCAGTTCGCGCCCACCCACCACGTCCTCGCCGCTGAGAACGAGGCAGTAACCATGCACGTTCTCTGCGATGGCCGAGCGGTAGTGCTTGGCGCCCAGCGCGGTCCCGAGTCCCGCCGAGGCGCTGCCGGTCAGGCCGCAGGCCTCGTCGAAGCGGTTGAGCTTTACCATCACTTCGCCGAGGTTCAGGTCCAGCATATGCAGGACCCAGGCGGGCTGGAATTCGACCTCGCGGGCAATGTCGATGGCTTCGCGCAGGTGCGCCTCGGCGCCGGCTGGATCTCCGAGCTTGGTCCGGATCACGGCCAGGTTGCTCAGCGGAATCACCAGCTGTGGATGGGGGTTGTCATAGAGCTGGCGCTGGACTTCCACTGTTTCCGCGTAAAGGGTCACAGCTATTTTATGCCGGCCCATCATGGATTCCTGGTAGGCAAGATTGTTCAGCGCCGTGCTGAGGCGCGGACGCGCATCGGCGCCGCCGCGGCGGAACCGTGCCACCAGTTCGCGGCGCGACTCCAGCGACGCTTCGAAGAGACCGAGCTCGCCCTGGATATCCGCCAGGACGCCGATGTTATTCGCGAGCTCCATCGACTCCGCCGGAAGCGTGGCGCGCAGGATACGGACAGACTCCTCGGACGCCGCCAGGGCCGCCTCCAGCCGATCCATGTCTCGCTCGGCCATGGCGATGCAGCGCAGGTTGAAGCCCTGCTCGTTGTGCAGGCCTTCGAACAGCCGGCGATTGATGGCGAGTGCTTCTTCGCAGTAGGCCTTGCCCTTTTCCGGGTTGCCCATCTGGATCTCGAGGTGGCCCAGGTTGTTGAGGCTCCACCCGAGCGATGGATGCGTGTCGCCGTACAGCTCCCGGCGCATGGCCAGCGCTTCCTCGTAGAGCGTCCTGGCGCCCTCGGGATCGCCGACCTGGTTCGTGGCCCAGCCGAGGTGGAAGAGGGTCTCCGACAGGTCGGGATGGGGGGGCTCCAACAGGCCCTGCTGGATGTCCAGGGCTTCCTGCAGCAGTTCGACGGCGCGCTGGCTGTTGCGGCCCGACTTTACCCACCCGAACGCGAGACCGTTGATCCTCATGGCGACCTCGAGGGAACGATCGCCGTAGGCCTTCCTGAAAGTCTCGAGCGCGGCCTCACTCAGCCGGTCCGATGTCTCCAAGTCGCTGCCGTCGGTGTTGTAGGCGTAAGCGAGCATCCCCTGCAGCTCCGCCGTGCGGATGTCATCGGGACCATAGCGCTCCAGGGCGAGATCGAGCGCGGTCTGCAGTACCTGCGCGGCGTCGGAGTAGAGGCCCAGAGCGCGATACACGGCACCGATAGTGTGCAACAGGCGGATTTGCACATCGGGCTCGTCGGCCAGTTCCTCCTCGACGCGCGCCGCACCGGCGTCGAGGATTTCCCGGGCGGTGATGGAATTTCCGCGCGCCTCGCCCGGGTCCGACACCGCGAACAGGGAAACGAGGAAGTCGGTGGTACGCTCCGCGGTCCTGGCTTCGACCTCGGCGCGGTCGCGCTCGCGCTCGGCTTCCTGCTGCGCCCGGAAGGCATTTACGGCCAGCGTCGTGGTGAGGGCGAGACCGGCCAGGGCAGCGACCGACACGACGGCGAGGCGCTGCTGGCGCCGCTGTTGCTCCCGCTGGCGCAGGTCGTCGAAGCCGATGCCGAGCACGCCCGCCAGCAGCTTGAGCTTGGCGTTCTGCTTGCCGTCACCTTCCGGTCGGGCATCGGCGGCGACCGGCTCGGTCCGCTCGTCGGTCAGCTCCCCATCCGGCCCAAGGCGGTACTTCAGGGCTTCCGGGAAGCACTCCTCGCGCCCCATCTCCGGCTTGTCGCCGGCGTTGGGCTCGCCGTCGACGATCAGGCACAGGATGTGGTCGCTGCGCCCGAGCCGCTTGTAGGTGAGGATTTCCTCGTTGACCCAACGCGACTTGGCCGACCGCGGTGAGCAGATGACGATCAGGCATTCCGAGTCAGCCAGGGCCTGGTTGATGACGTGGCCGAGCTCGGTGGCGCTGGGCAGCTCCTCGCGGTCGCGGAATACCGGTCCGATGCGCCCAGGCACCGGGCCGCGCTGAGTGTCTCGGCCTACCAGGCGTCGCGGCACACGGTAGGTCTCGAGCGCCTTGTGCAGCCAGTCGCCCCAGCGCTTGTCCTGGTGGCTGTAGCTGATGAAGGCCCGGTACTTCCTCTTGGTCGCCATCGGCTACCCTCCACGACGACGTGCGTTGTAATTTTAATTTGCTGCAGAAAGTGCAGATTCTGCCGGGCGAGGTCAAGCTCAAAGGCGCTGCCGCCGCTTTTCCCGGCAGCGATCGCGGCCATTTCGGAAAAGCGGGTCTGACTCGAGCTGCAGCGAAGCCATCCATCCGCCGCAGTAAGAACAGCGCCGCCCGTTGCGTCTGGCGTTCAGGCGGCCGGCGACTCGCCTTCCCTCGCCAGGCGCGCCTCCGCCTCGGCCAACATGGCGTGGAACCGTGGTTCGTCGCGCAGCAGTTCGAGGTCGGGATCGGCCTTGGCATAGGGCAGGAAACTGTCGGTGATGCAGGCGAAGACCGGGGCCAGCATGTCCAGTGCCGCTTCCTTGTCGGCGAGATAGGTGCACAGCGCACAAC
>CAYTXS010000295.1:0-3027 GCA_964441585.1 uncultured Thioalkalivibrio sp. | reverse complement strand
GCTTCCACGATCTTGTAGGACACCATGTCGCGGTCCTTGGCGACCACCGGGTCGTCGTAACGGCGCCCGATCAGTCGCTTGACGGCGAACAGCGTGTTCTGGGGGTTGGTGACGGCCTGGCGCTTGGCGGGCTGGCCCACCAGCACCTCTCCGTCCTTGGTGAAGGCCACCGTCGACGGCGTGGTGCGATCGCCCTCGCTGTTCTCGATGACTTTGGGGGTCTTCCCCTCCATGATTGCCACGCAGGAATTGGTGGTCCCGAGGTCAATTCCGATCACCTTGCCCATTTCAATCGTCTCCAGTTTGAATTCTTGCGTTTCGCCTTTCGGCCCGCTGCGTCAGAACATGGGGGCCCAATCCGCACTTTCAAGGGCCCGTGGTGCATCAGGCGTCGGGCGGGCGCGCCACGATCACCCGTGCCGGGCGCAACAGCCGGTCGTGGATCCGGAAGCCCTGCTGGATAACGCCGATGACCGTATCCGGCTCGGCTTCCGCCGAGGGCTGGGTCATGATCGCCTCGTGCGCCTCCGGGTCGAAGGACGCGCCGAGCGCCTCGATCGGAGTCACGTCGAATTTCTCCAGCGCCGAAACCAGCAGCCGCAAAGTGGCGTCCATGCCCTCGGCCACGGCGCCGCTCTCACCGGCACCACGCGCGGACTCGAGTCCGATCTCAAGACTGTCCACGACGGCCAGCATTTCGCGAGCGAAGCGCTCGACCCCGTATCGCCGCGCGCTTTCGACGTCCCGCGCAGCGCGGCGCCTGACATTCTCCAGTTCGGCGGCAGTGCGCAGGAACTGCTCACGGAAATCCGCGGCCGCGCTTTCGGCCCGTTCGAGGCGTGCCTCGATGCTCAGGTCAGGCTCGCCGGCCTGTCGCTGTTCCGATCCCTCGGCGCCGTCGGCCGCCGCGCCCGGGCCGGCCGCCGCCGTGTCCCTGTCCGTTTCGCCCATTGACCTGTTCTCCATGCTCGAAAAAGCGCCAGCCGCTGCGCGGCCGCCGCAAGTGTTTCCAGTTTATCTGTTGGCTTCCTGCGCCTTATCTGGGGCCTAGTCGCGTGAATTCAAGGCCGATCCCAACAGGCGCGCCGTGATGTCGACGATCGGGATGATCCGGTCATACGCCATGCGGGTCGGGCCGATCACCCCGAGCACACCCACCACTTCGTCGCCCACGGAATAAGGGCTGGCGACCACGCTGACCGATTCCAGGATGCGGTAACCCGACTCCTCGCCGATAAAAATCTGCAGGCTTTCCGCCGCCAGGCACTGGTCCAGAAGATGCAGGATATCGCGTTGCTTGGCGAAGGCCTCGAACAGGCTGCGCAGCCGCTCGATGTTCGACAGTTCCGCGAATTGCATCAGATTGGTCTCGCCGGCCAGCACGAAACCCTGCGCGGGATCCTTGACGGTCTCGAAGGCCTGGCGCGCCATGCTGATCGCACCGACCATCATGCTGTTCATGGTTTCGCGGGTGTCGGCGAGCTCGGCAAGCAGCTTTTCGCGGACGCTGGTCAGCGACTGGCCGGCGAATTGCTCGTTGAGATAGTTTGCCGCCTCACGCAGGTCGTCGCTGCTGTAGTCCCGGTCCATGTGGATGATGCGGTTCTGCACCTCTCTCTCGTCGATGACCAGGATGGCGAGCACACGACGGTCGGACAGCGGCAGGAACTCGATCTGACGCAAGGAAGAGTGGCTGCGGCGCGGCACTGTCACCACGCCGGCCATCCGGGTAAGGCCCGAGAGCAAGGCCGAGGCCGAACCCACCATGTCGCCGTCGCCTGTGCGAACCGCATCCATTTCCGCCTGGAGACGACGAATCGCGGCATCGGACAACGGCTGCACTTTCAGTAGCGCATCGACGAAGAGGCGAATCCCTTTGGGGGTCGGCACGCGTCCCGCGGAAGTGTGCGGCGCGACGACAAGACCCATCTCTTCCAGATCCGCCATCACGTTGCGGATCGTGGCAGGTGACAGATCGAGACCGGAATCCTTCGACAGCGTCCGCGAACCGACAGGCTGGCCGTCCCGGATATAGCGCTCCACCAGCACCTTGAGCAGGTGCCGGGCGCGATCCGACAATTCCGCCTCAACCGATCGATTGGACATGGTTTCTCCGGCGCCGTAAGCACGGGCCTTGCGCGGTGGCGCAGATGACTCGCCAACCTAGCAACGGCGATTCCGCAGTGTCAAGGCAAAGTGCAATGCCGCGATCGCGACAGCGCTTGAAACGGACTTCCGGATGATAACCGCGCACCCTGCACGGTTTCGACGCTGGCCCGTTTTGCAGCTTCGTGCTACAAGAACGCGGCCCCGTGCCCGACATGGAAACTGCATGCGCCGACGATTCCAGACCATCGCCTTGACAGGAAAACACCGTGATCCGCGAGTCGGAGACTCGATGCTGATACTTGCGCGGCACCTTGCAGCGAAAGGCATCCGGGTATTGCTCGACCCGGCGGTGCACCCCGATTTCCCTGCCGGGGACGCCGAGCCACTGCCCGAAGGCGAGTGGTCGGACGTGGCCGACCTCGTCGTGGCCATCGGCGGCGACGGCACCATGCTCTACGCTTCCCGGCTGGTCGCGGGCAAGAACGTGCCGCTGCTCGGCATCAACCGGGGCCGACTGGGGTTTCTCGCCGACATCACGCCGGGCGAGATGTTGCGCCGCCTCGACGAAGTGCTCGGCGGGGACTTCGAGGAGGAGCATCGCCTCATGCTCGAGGCGATCGTCGCCAACGGCGACGATACCCCGCGGCGCGCGCTGGCGCTCAACGACGTCGTGCTGCAGAAACGCGATACGGGACGCATGCTGGACTTCGAGAACTGGATCGACGGCGTCTATGTCAACACTCACGGCGGTGACGGCCTCGTCATCGCCACGCCGACGGGCTCCACGGCGTATGCCCTGTCCGGCGGCGGCCCGATCATTCATCCCTCGCTCGAAGCCATCACGCTCGTGCCGATCTGCCCGCATACCCTTTCCGACCGGCCGATCGTCATCCGCAGCGATGCGCGCATCGAGGTCCG
>CAYTXS010000294.1:0-3061 GCA_964441585.1 uncultured Thioalkalivibrio sp. | reverse complement strand
CCTGCAGACGCGCCGCTTCTATGAACTGGCCGGTCTCTGCGAGTGCCATCGCCCTTGCCTGTGGAATCAGCACGTCGCCCTGGCGTCTTGCAGTCTCGGACTCGCTTGTCACTTCCAGTGCAAACAATCCGTCCCGTTCCGCCGCCTCCGGGTGCGCCGCAAACCACCGGGCCGCCATGAAGATGGCTGACTTGTGGCCCGTCCGGGCGGCTTCCCGAAGTGCGCGTCTGCGTTCGTCCACGGAAAGCCTCTCGGAACGGTAGAGTTGATAAAGTGCGGGACCGTAGCCTTGTCGCGCTGCGAGTATCACCCAGCGCATCCAGTGCTGGTCCATCATGTATCTTGCTTCGGGCAGCCCGGCGACAGCCGCGAACTGCAGCAGCGCGTCGACCTCGCCAGGCATGAGTTCGAAAAGGCCCGTATAGTCCTGCGCGAGCGTAGCGACACCGAAGGCGGCCGCGGGGTCGCCCTCCCGCGCATCGGCGAGCAATTCTGCGGCGTACACTCGTGAAGCTTCGGTGTAATCCGCATCAAAATCATTGATCGCGAACTCTATCGTTTGTGCTACTCGCGTGTGAGTTTTGGGCGGGCAGTCGCCTGCATGCCAGGAGGTCATGGCACGAACGGCCTCTCGCGCGAACTCATCCATATCAGTTCGATTCATCGCCTGTACGGCCCCAAGGATTCCGTCCGGATCGACCATTGCATCCAAAACGACGACTCCGGGCCGGCTTTTCCAGAGCGCACCTTCGGGATAATTTGGAGAAGACCGTTTCATGCACGCGAAACCATCACTGTCATCGGCAGGCTGCGTTGGCTCGGACGCCGCTGTATCGGCTGCGTCGGTTGGCGGTACATCGGGTGTTTCGGCCTCGGCCCCACCTGCCACTTTCAAACCCTCTAGTCGGGACGCCACTGCGGCGAGCTCTACCGGGTCCAGCCCGCGCTCGATAATTCCGCGGATATCCGCGGCGTGGTCTATGCCACCCTCTTCAGCCCAACGGATCCACGCAGCGCCCTCGATGCGATCGACCGGACCCCCCTCGCCCTTGACCAGCATCACCCCCAGATTGAGTCGTCCTTCCGGATCACCCATCTCCGCCAGGTAATGAAAGCCGGTGCGCGCGCGCTCGAACTCTCCATCGCTGTACAGGCCGAACGCTTCCTCGAACTCCATCAGGCCCGGGTACAGACTCTCGCCAAGCGGCGCAGCAACCGACGCGCCTGAAGCGAGAAACAGCCAAATGAGGGCAACGGACCGCATCCCAGAGCTCCTTCGACATGCTCGATATTGAACCGAGGTTATCGCACCGCAGAGGAACCTTGCGCAAGCCCTGAACAATCAATAGTGCGGTTGCCGTGACCCAGCTCATTACCCTGCGTCACGCCATGCGTGGAGACCGGCGATAAATCTGTTCCGCAAGCGACCGCCCACGGAAGGTCTTGTAGGCCTCCACGACGAGAAACTTGCTGAGCGTGATGGCGAGCAGGATCGCCCATGTGCTGAAGGCCACCGGCTCGATCTCCAGCACACCGCGCCAGCCCGGGATGAACATCGAGGCGATGTGCACACCCTGCGACACCACGACGGCACCGACCAGCAGCCAGTTCGCGCTGAGCGGGATACGGAAAGCCGACCGGGTCTCGGAGCGCACGTTGAAGGCATGCACGTTCTCGAACAGCACCAGCAGGAGCAGCAACAGGTTGCGGGCATCAAAAGTCTCGTAGCCCATTTGTGCGGTGAGGAACCAGAACACGCCGAAGCCCACGAGCCCCATGTACAGTCCCGACGTCAGCACTTCCTCGATCATGAGACGGTTGAAAATGCGCTCGTCCGGGTCCCTCGGCCGGCGCTTGAGCACCCCCGGCTCACCTTCCTCGAAAGCGAGCGCCACGTCCTGGATGCCATTGGTGACGAGATTCAGCCAAAGGAGCTGGATCGGCGTCAGCGGCAACGGCGTATTGAAGATCACCGACAGCGTGAACAACACCAGCTCCGCGACGCCGGTCGAGATCAGCAGCCAGACAACCTTGCGCACGTTGTCATAAGCGATCCGCCCTTCCTCGATGCCATTCACGATCGAGGCGAAGTTGTCGTCGGTCAGGATCAGGTCGGCCGCGTTGCGCGCGACGTCCGTACCGCTCTCGCCCATCGCCACACCGATATGGGCCCCGCGCAGCGCCGGCGCGTCATTGACACCGTCGCCGGTGACGGCGACGAAATGCCCCGCCTCCTGCAGCGTATCGATGATGGTCACTTTCTGGCGTGGTTCGACGCGCGCATAAATCGCAGCGTGGCGGATCCGCTCGGCTGCGTTACCGTCGTCGCCCTCCTCCGCGCGACTGATTTCCTCACCGGTGATGACTTCGTCTGCGTCGTCCGCCATGTGCAGCTGGCGTCCGATGGCAAGCGCCGTGCTCGGGTGGTCTCCCGTGACCATGCGCGCGACGACGCCGGCATCCTGGCAGGCATCGACAGCCCCAGGCACCTCCTCGCGCACGGGGTCGATAAGACCGACAAGCCCTAAAAAGCGCAAATTGCCCAGGGCATCGGGGTCCGCTTTCTCAGCGGTCTCCCTGTCCACTTCTCCGGCGGCGACGGCGAGCACCCGGTAGCCGTCCTGCGCAAGCTGCTCCTCGCGCTCGCGGACAATCTCGTCATCGACATCACACATCTGCGCCAGGGTCTGCGCGGCCCCTTTTACATGTGCCACGATCGTGTCGTCGTGGCGATTGAAGCTGGCGGCAAAGCGGCGCTCGGACTCGAAAGGAATGCCACCGACCTCGGGATGCGCTTCCAGCAGGTCTTCCCGAGTCAGTCCAAGTTTGCGTGCCAGCACGAGGAACGCCACGTCCACCGTGTCTCCGCTGACCTCGACTTCGCCGTCCTTGGTTCCGTAGTCGGCCTCGTTGCAAAGTGCCCCGCTGACCGCCAACTCCTTCAGCCAGTCCTCTTCTTCAGGATCCACAGGCGCTTCGTCGCGGGTGAACTCACCCTCCGCCACGTAGCCGGCGCCACTGATCTCGATGTCCTCGCCTTCGATCGGCCGGATCCGGTTCG
>CAYTXS010000293.1:0-3067 GCA_964441585.1 uncultured Thioalkalivibrio sp. | reverse complement strand
ACGAAGGGCCGCTTCTTGGCCAGTTTTTCCGGCGTCGTGAAGCCGGCCCAGACGGCCAGGACTGTCGCGACCGGCACTTCGAAAGCCAGCCCGAAGGCGAAGAACAGGGCGAGGACGAAATCGAGGTAAGCCGCGATGTCGGTCATCATCGCCACACCCGACGGCGTCGCGGCGGCGAAGAACGAGAACATCAACGGGAACACCACGTAGTAAGCGAAGGCCACCCCGCCGTAAAACAGCAGGATGCTCGAGGCCATCAGCGGCAGGATCAGCCGCCGTTCCTGCTTGTAGAGGCCGGGTGCGACGAACGCCCATGTCTGGTACAGCAGCATCGGCATGGCGAGGAACACGGCTGCGGCGAGCGCCAGCTTGAACGGCGTCAGGAACGGGGACGCCACCTGGGTGGCGATCATGCTGGTGCCCTCGGGCAGGCGCGCCATCAACGGATCCGCCACCGTCGTGAAGATAAAGTCGGCGAACGGTGCGAGACAGACGAACAGCACGAGGACGGTAACGACCATCCTCATGACCCGGCCGCGCAGTTCGATGAGATGGGACAGCAGGGTGCCTTCGCCCTGCCCTTCAGTCCCTTTGGCTGCCGTCATCGCCCTGTTTCTCCGCGGTTTCTTGAACGTCGCGCTGCCTCGCGCGCGCGCTTTCCATCGCCTCTTCCTGCGCGACCAGGGCGGCTTCCGCAGCCTCCTGCACCGGAGTCTTCGGTTTTTCCGGGGACGACTCGGCCGGCTTCGCGGCCTCCTCCTTGGGCTTCGCTTCCTCGACCTCCCGGGCGAGTTCGCGTTCCACCTGCATGCGCAGGCTGCGCGCCATGAACTTGGCCCGGCCGGCCCAGTTGCCGATCGTGCTCACCATGCCGGGCAGCCGCTCCGGGCCCACGATGAGAAGGGCCAGCAGCATGATCAGCGAGATTTCCCAGAAGCCGATGTCGAACACCGGGATCAGGCTCCGTTCTGATCCTTGTCCTTCACCTTGTTCTCCGGAAAGTCAGCATCTTCCTTGCGCTGGTCCTGGAGCTGTTCCTTCTTCGCGTCCGTTTCGCCGTCCTGCATCGAGTTGCGGAAGCCCTTCACGGCGCCGCCGAGATCGGAGCCAATGCCTTTCAGGCGCTTGGTGCCGAATATCAACACCACGATCAGCAGGATGATCAGGAGTTGCCAAAGACTGATACCACCGAGACCCATGAGATCCTCCGAATTGGCGGCCGCTGGCCGCATCGTTGGGCAGAGGCGCAATCATACGCTATGGATACCCTGCTCGCCGACATCTGGATTTACCCTCAGGGAAAACGTCACGGGTCCGTCATTGACCAGTGATACCTGCATGCGGGCACCGAATCGTCCGGTCTCCACCGGACCATGCAGGCGGCGCGTCTCGGCCACCAGGCGGTCGAACAACCGGCGACCGGTTTCGGGCTCGGCGGCCGGAGCGAAACTGGGCCGGGCGCCCTTGCGGGTATCCGCGGCGAGGGTGAACTGGGAGACGAGCAACAGCCCGCCGCCCGTGTCGCAGAGCGACAGGTTCATACGTCCCGCCGCGTCCGCGAATACCCGGTAGTTGACGATCCGGGCTGCGAGGCGCGCGGCCTGCGATTCGCCGTCGCCGCGCTCGACGGCGACCAGCGCCAGCAACCCCGGCCCGATCTCGCCAACGATGTCGTTCCCGACCTGCACCGAAGCCCGGGTCACACGCTGAATCAGGGCGATCATGTGCCACCACTCGGAGACAACCTGGGCCTTTTTAAGGATGTATGACGCCACTTATACGTCATTGATGCGACTCATAGGGCCTCTGTTTACCACTTTCGGCATAATTACGACCAAGGTGGGACAAATCGACAGCCTCCGCGCCGCGGCAACTGCCGCAGCGCGCCAGGGGCACCGGATGCACCTGGAAACGAGACTGTCATGCTGCGGTGATGCCCGTGTAACCCCCCGGCCGCATTGTGCCCGCGGGTCAACTGCGGAGGCCAGTCATGTCCGGAGTGCAGAATATTCGCCCGATGTCCTTCCGAACGCTGTTCATTTCCGACATCCACCTTGGAACGCGCGGCTGCCAGGCCGACATGCTGCTTGATTTTCTCCGGTCCGTGCGTTGCGAAACGCTTTATCTGGTCGGCGACATCATAGACTTCTGGAGCATGCGGCGAGGCCTGTACTGGCCCCAGGCGCACAACGACGTATTGCGGACGGTGCTCGGCATGGCGCGCCACGGGACGCGCGTCGTGTATGTCCCCGGTAATCACGACGAGCTGTTCCGCGATCACCTCGGCACCATTTTCGGCAACGTGGAGATCCTGGAGCGCAGCATCCACGTCACCGCCGACGGCAGGCGGCTGCTGGTACTGCACGGAGACGAGTTCGACGGCGTGGTGCGTTGCAGCCCCTGGCTGGCTCGGCTTGGCGGCCACGCATACGACCTGTTGATCGCCCTGAATCGCCACCTCAACGCCGTGCGGCGCTATTTCGGCTACGGTTACTGGTCGCTCGCAGCTTTCCTGAAGCATCGCGTGAAGAACGCAGTGCAATACATCGGCGATTTCGAGAATGCCGTGGTGCGCGCCGCCCGGCAGGAAGGGGTGGACGGCCTGGTCTGCGGACATATCCATCGCCCGGAAGTGCGCATGGTCGATGAGGTGCTTTATTGCAACGACGGCGACTGGGTGGAGAGCTGTTCGGCGCTGGCCGAACACCGCGACGGCAGCCTCGAACTGTTGCACTGGGCGGAGATCCGCGCCCGGGAAGAGGCGGTGGTGCCGCTGGAGAGTGCGGCATGAGGATCGCGCTGGTTTCGGACGCCTGGCTGCCCCAGACGAACGGCGTGGTACGCACCCTTGGCGAGACGACGCGGTGCCTGGAGGCCGCCGGCCACCGGGTACGCGCGGTCACGCCGCTGCCCTTCCGCACGTTTCCCTGCCCGACTTATCCCGAGATCCGGCTGGCGGCGTGGCCGTGGGCCCGGGTCAGCCGCATTCTCGACGAGTTCCAGCCCGACGCCGTGCACATCGCGACCGAGGGACCCATCGGGCTGGCCGGTCGACGCTGGTGCCGGC
>CAYTXS010000292.1:0-3110 GCA_964441585.1 uncultured Thioalkalivibrio sp. | reverse complement strand
CCCGCTGGTGGAGGCCGGAGCGATCACGTCGGAAGCCGTCGAAAAGCGCTTCGACCCAATCATGCGGCGCAGGGTCGAGGAAATACAACGTCTCGGCTCATTCGGCCTGCCGGAGAACTGGCGCCCGGGCAATGCATTGCCGCCTCCCCAGGCCGAAACCCTGCGCAAGATGCTGCTCGCGATCGTCGCCGACGTACGACTCGTGCTGGTGCGTCTTGCAGACCAGCTGCATCGCCTGCACTCGGCCCGCGACGCCGAGCCCGAGGAACTGGAACGCGTGGCGACGGAAACCCGCGAGATCTTCGCGCCACTCGCCAACCGGCTGGGCATCTGGCATTTCAAATGGCAGATGGAGGACTTGTCGTTTCGTTACCTGGAGCCGGAGACCTACCGCGGTATAGCGCTCTACCTGAAGGAAACGCGCGAAGACCGGGAAAGACGAATCGAGCAGGTCTTGCGGGTGTTGCGCGAGGAATTGGCAAAAGCCGGGATCAACGGCGACATTGAGGGCCGCCCCAAACATATCTACAGCATCTGGAAGAAGATGCGGCGTAAACATGTCGGTATCGACCAGGTCTTCGACATCAGCGCGGTCCGCGTGCTCGTAGACACCGTCCCGGAGTGCTATGCAGCGCTCGGGCACGTCCACAGCCTGTGGCCCTATATCTCCGGCGAGTTCGACGACTACATCGCCAATCCCAAGGGCAATTTCTACCGTTCGCTGCACACCGCGGTGATGGGTCCCGGCAACCAGCCCCTGGAGATCCAGATTCGCACCCGCGAGATGCACGAACATGCGGAACTCGGTGTCGCGGCGCACTGGCGTTACAAGGAAGGGGGTCGCGGCGATCCCGCCTTCGAACAAAAGATCAACTGGCTGCGACAGCTCATCGCACCCGGCGAGGACACCGAGACCGACCGCGACCTGCTCGACCAGCTGCGCACCGAGATTTTCGAGGACCGTGTCTATGCATTCACGCCGGCCGGCGACGTCGTCGATCTTCCGGCAGGGGCGACGCCGCTGGATTTCGCCTACCAGGTGCACACCAATATCGGTCATCACTGCCGCGGCGCGCGGGTCAACGGTCGCATCGTCCAGCTCACCCATGCGCTGAAGAATGGCGACAAGGTGGAAATACTCACGGCGAAGAACGCCCATCCGAGTCGCGACTGGATCGCTCCGCAGGCCGGTTATCTTGTCTCGCCGCGCAGTCGCAGCAAGGTCCGGTCCTGGTTTCGCCAGCAGGACCAGGAGCAGAACCGCCGCTCCGGCAAGCAGGCGCTGGAGAAGGAACTGGCACGACTGGGACTCGAGGCGGACCTCGAACCGGTGGCCAAGCGTTTCGGGCTCGGCGGCCAGGAACAGCTGTGGCTGGCGCTCGGCGCAGGCGACCTGACCATGCCGGCGGTGATCGCCGCCTGCGAGCGGGAGAATCCAGCACCGTTGCCGACGGTGACCGAGGAGATCCAGGTCAAGGCGCGCAGGCCGGCCTACACCGAAGCCGCGGTGTCGATATCAGGCGTCGGCGACCTGATGACCAACTTCGCCCGTTGCTGCCGCCCGCTCCCCCCGGAACCGATCGCCGGCTATATCACGCAGGGCCGCGGCGTCTCCATTCACCGCGCCAACTGCAAGAACTTCGTGCGGCTCCAGGCGCAGCATCCCGAACGCATCATGGAAGTCGCTTGGGGCGGCAAGGCGCACGCCAGCTATCCGGTCCAGATCGTCGTCGAAGCGTGGGACCGGACGGGCTTGATCCGCGATATTTCCGCCACGCTCGCGGACGAGAAGATCGACATCAACTCCATGACGTCACGCATCGAGCGCGTGACCCACGTCGCGACCGTGGACATCACGGTGGGCATCGACAGCCTCGAGCATCTCAGCCGCCTGATGAACCGCATCGGCCGGCTGCCGAACATCACGTCGGTCCGGCGCAAGGCCTGACTACTTGTTGATGCCGTGGATCGCCTTGCCGTCGGCGGCGAGGGCCGCCTCGTGGATCGCTTCTGAAAGGGTCGGATGCGCGTGCACCGTGCGCTGGATGTCCTCGATGCTCGCCTGGAACTCCATGGCGACCACGAGCTCCCCGATCAGCTCGCCGGCCATCGGGCCGATGACGTGCGCGCCGATGATCGAGTCGTCCCGCCGGTTCGCGATCAGCTTCACCATACCTGCGGCCTGTTCCAGCGCCTTGGCCCGCCCGTTCGGCGCGAAGGGGAAGGTGCCGACCTTGTAGTCGATGCCCGCTTCCTTGGCCTGGGCCTCCGTCTTGCCGACCCAGGCGATCTCCGGCGCCGTGTAGATCACCGAAGGGATCACCTCGTAGTTCACCTCGGCGACCTTGCCGGCGATCAGGTCGGCCACCATGACGCCCTCCTCCGTGGCCTTGTGCGCGAGCATCGGCCCCCGGACGAGATCGCCCACCGCCCAGACGTTCTGCACGCCCGTGCGGCATTCGTGGTCGACCTTGACGAAACCACGCTCGTCGATCTCGACGCCGGTTCCCTCGGCGAGCAGCCCCGCCGAGCTCGGGCGGCGACCCACGCAGACGATCAGCTTGTCGAAGGTGAGTGCCTGGACCTCGCCCTTTTCCTCGAAGCTGACGTTCACGCCGTCCTTGCCCGCGCTGGCGCTCTGCACCTTCGCCCCGAGCCGGATGTCGAGTCCCTGCTTCTTGAACTGCCGCTGGGCGTCACGGGCAATCTGTGCATCAGCCATCCACAGGAAGCTGTCCATGGCTTCCAGAATCGTGACCTCGGCGCCAAGCCGCTTCCAGACGCTGCCCAACTCCAGTCCGATCACCCCGGCGCCGATCACGCCGAGCCTGGCCGGGACCGCATCGAATTCCAGCGCCCGCCAGGAGTCCACGATCTGCTCCTCGTCGAAGGGCGCGCTCTTGAGTTCGATCGGCTGGGAGCCGGCCGCAAGCACCACGTGCGTCGCCGTAAGGGTCTTCGAATTCCCGTCGGGATCCGTGAACTCGACCTTGCCATCGCCGAGGAATCGGCCGCGACCCTGCATGCCCGTGACCTTGTTCGCCTTGAACAACTGGCCGATGCCGCCGGTGAGCTGCTTGACGATGCCGGCCTTGCGTTGCTGCATCTGC
>CAYTXS010000291.1:0-3124 GCA_964441585.1 uncultured Thioalkalivibrio sp. | reverse complement strand
ACCGCGAGCCTGCATATCGACCAATGCAAACCCACTGCCCCTGCTCACACCACGGTGTCGAATCAGGGCCGAACTTGTCGGCATCCTTATACGCCAGTGGTCCAAGCTTGAGCACATAGGCAACAACCGTTGCCACTGCTTCACGGTCCCGGATTTCGTCCGGGATGTGAAGGCCCCCGGATGTCTTGGCGACACCCTGAAAGGGCATAACCAAAAGCCGCCAACCCGAGGGCTGCGGCAGGCGGTCAACCAGATCTGTTTCGATGAGGCCGGGGTCGAGGACCCGGTCTGATTCCGAGACGTAGGCTTTGTCAAAGGACGGCTGCGCGCCCTTGCCGACTACGTTCTCTGCGAGCTTACCCAGATTCGTCAAATCCGTCGTCATAGTCGCTATATCTCTCCAGCAGGGTCCTGATTTCATCAGCCGCAAAAGAGAGACCCTGTATCTCTCCCACGATCATCTTGTACTGCTCCCAATCCTTTGGAACACCAGACACAAGCGCCTGAGCGAGCTCGTCTTCCCGCTCCTGCACTTTCTTGTACAAGTGTTTTGCAAAGTCCACAACCTCCATCAAAGATTGTCCCGGTAAGTTTGTTGGCTCTCCGAGGTCATCGGGCCGCCCTCCACCCAGTCGTCGCAGGTGTGGTCCGCCGCGCAGACGAACTTGTAGATCTGGCAGTAGCCAAGGTCGCCGGAATCATCGCCAATGCAGTCGAGGATGTCTTCGGTCTGGTTGTACGCCTTGCAGTTGCCACACACTTCGCTGACACGAAAAGCGCCGCCGTCCGCCGGGTCGCGGTAATCGGCGGCGTCCACGGCCTGCTCTTTGTTCGTGGCGTTGAGGTCTGCGTCCTTGGTCGGCAGCGGGCAGCTGTTGCCGTCGTCATCGTCGTACTGGTCGACGGGAACGAGGTCGGGGAGGATGCTGATTTGGATCGTGGGCATGGGTCAGCTCCTCAGTACGTACCGCTGAAGTTCTTGCCAGACATCTGACCAGCTTTGCAGCCGCGAACAGAGCCGCCGTCACGGAACTTCTTGACGTGTTCTTGGTCCTTGGCCTCAGCGTTGGGACTCACGTCCACAGGTTCCGGGCGCATCTTCGGGCGCAGCGACTTTTCAGGCGCGACCGAACCCGCCTTCATGTCCTTCTTGCGCTCGCGCTCGCGGCGCTCTGCTGCTTTGTTGCCGCGTTCGACGGCCGTTTTGTTGTCTGCCATGGTCAGGGTCTCCTTCAGTAAATGCCGCTGAATCTCTGCGGTCGAGCAATGGGGCTGAACGCCTTGACGACACCGCCGTCGGCCTTCTTCTGTTTGCCGGCCTTGTCGAGTGCAATGGCCACGGCTTGGTCTTGCGGCTTTCCGGCTTTCATCTCCGTGCGGATGTTATCCGAGATGACCGCCTGCGACGAGCCTTTCTTGAGTGGCATCACTGTCCCCCGTTGTTACGGCGCATGGCGATTTCCGCCTGCGTTTCGATGCGTTCGCGGTTCACGGCATTGCGCTCTTCCGCAATCTCTTCTTGCAGCTCGATCCGTGCGGCCTCGGCGGCAGCCTTCTGCTCAAGCTTCTGGCGCTCGATCTCCAGCTTCTGGGCGTCGATCTGAGCATCCGTCATGTTTTCTTGCTGCTTGGTCATCAGCTCCTGCTGGCGGATTTGCACCAGCGGGTCAGCCATTGGATCGGGCGGCGGCGGGGCCAGCTCAGGCAGCATCTTCTCAAGGATCTGCTGTTGCAGAAGCGCAACATAGGCGTTCATCTGCTCTGCGTCGGCGGCGGTCGCCTGCACCTGCTGGATCTGCGCTTGTGCCTCTTGCGGATTCACGGTCCCAGATGCAACGGCCACGTTCATCTGTTCGATGGTCTGGTTGATGCCAGACATCGCCTGCTCCCGCGCCATGAAGGCCACATGCTCTTGGATGTGCGCGTAGAGCGCCGCCATCGCCATCGCGTTTTGCTGGACAAACGGTGTTTTGAGCAGCGAGATGTGGGTCTTGATGTGCGCGTCGTGGTTCTGCTGCGGGAATGCCTGCAGCGGAGTGCCGACGATCGCCCGGCCGTTTTCCATGGCAGGGTCCATGGGCTGGGGCTGGGGCGGCGCTGGCAGGATTTCCTCGATGTTCTGGACCTCAAGGGCCTGATACATCCGCTTGTACGCCGCGTGCAGGTTGTGCATCTGCGGGTTGGTCTGCGCCAGCTTGAGCTGCTCTTGGGCCAAAGCCACGCGCTGCGCCATCGAGAAGATGTTCGGATCGCTGACCGGAATGATGTCGATCCGGCCGTCGAAGTCCTGCTGCAGCGTTTCCGGCGGCACGTTGCCTTGCAGTAAGTACGGATACGCAGGTACGTTTTCGCGTACGATACGCGCGAGGATACGCAGCTCGTTCTTCTGCGCATAATGCAGGCGCTTGTGGATGGCAGACATGACCTTCATGCCACGCTCCAGCATGGCGACGGTCGTGCCCACCGGCATCTCTTGGCTCATGTTGCCGACCTGCTGATCGGCGATCGACACGAACCGGCGACCGGCGTCGATGAGCGCGCCAAGCAGGTTGGCCAGCGTGGCCGACGGCTCTTTGTACGGCAGCGGCATGATCGAGTCGCGCAGCACGCCGCCGGGGGCGTCCATGTCTCGCCACTCGCCCGGCTGGATCGGCTCGTCGCTGTTGCGGACCCGGACGCCGCGGGCCTTGAAGCCACCGGGCAGGTTCGACAATGTGCCGGCGTCAATAAGTTGACGCAGGATGCTGGTCGCCGCGCGGCCAAGGCCGCCGATCATGTGCGTCAGGCCGAAGCCGTAGAACCCAAGACCCGGCATGAACTTGTAGTGGACAAAGTACGGGATCGCTTTCTTCAGCGGATCGTCCTCGGCGTAGTTCCGGCGGATCGCCAGCACCGTATCGCTGTCCTTGTCGATCGTGACGATGTACGGCAGCTTCACGCCGCTCGGTTCTCCGTCGGCACCGACGTCCTCAAACCCTTCGATCTCCAGCTCGACATGCATCTCCAGCAGAGTGCGGACGTCGTCGGAGAACGACTTGGAAATCCCTTGGATCTCGTTGACCTTTTCGTCGACCTGGTCCTCGTCCTCGCTCCCGCCGCTGGGCAGGTCCACATCGCGGTAGAA
>CAYTXS010000290.1:0-3137 GCA_964441585.1 uncultured Thioalkalivibrio sp. | reverse complement strand
TCCATCTGCTGCCGTAGCTGGAAGACCGTTCCGAGGCGGCGACGGCATTGCGCTAGAATCAGGCCATGACGACCTCCTCCGGATTCTTGCTGGACGCGCGCCTGGAGAGGGATGCGAGCCCGCTGGTGGATCTCGAGCTTTGCTCTGTCAGGCTGATGGAGGATGCGCGTTATCCGTGGCTGGTGCTTGTGCCGCGCAGACCGGATGCAGTGGAAATCCTGGATCTCGCGGAGTCCGATCAGCTCCTGATCTGGGATGAAATACGCCTGTGTGCGGCTGCGCTGGATCGCACGGTCCGGCCTCACAAGCTCAACATCGCGGCACTCGGTAACGTGGTCGCCCAATTGCACGTGCATGTGATCGCCAGGTTCGAAACCGACGATGCATGGCCGCGCCCGGTGTGGGGAGCCCATCCCGCGCGGCCGTACGATGTCGCTGAGCGGGACGTTTTGTCTTCCTCGCTATTGCGAATGCTCAGCGCGGGGCGAGTCTTCACAGGCTAGTCCGACGCTACCATCGCAGTTGTGACTTGGCGGGGGTGCTCTCGCTCGCCCAATAATCAGGTTTTCCTTGGATGTTACAATCTTGCGGCATGGCATCGATCGACGAGCTACGCCGCCGCTGGCGGCCGACCGGGCGCCCCCTTGGCGATGCGACCATTCTGCGGATTCTCGCGGCAGGACTGCTGCTCGCCGCGTTGGCCCTGCTGGTGTCACTTGCCCGACCTCAAGCCTTGCCGGATTTTTCGGCGTGGCCGGCCGGACCGGAGCGCAAAGCGCGTTTCGTGGAATTCATGCAACCTCTTATCGCAGCGGAAAACGCCCGCGTTCTGCGGGACCGCGGTCGCCTGGTTTCGATCGCGGCTGCCGATGAGGCCGGGTGGCGCGATCGTCGCTGGTTGCGGGCGCTGGGTGAACGCTATCGACTTGATCCGGAGACGCTTTCGGGCGACGAATTGCTCGCGACATTGTTGCTTCGGGTGGATGCGGTTCCCATGTCGCTGGCGCTGGCGCAGGCGGCCAAGGAGTCCGGCTGGGGAACTTCTCGTTTCGCTCGGGAGGGACGGAACCTGTTCGGCCAGTGGTGTTATGAACCCGGCTGCGGGATCGTGCCGCATGCCCGCGGCGCTCAGGCGACGCACGAAGTCGAGCGCTTTTCCACGCCGCGCGAGTCCGTCGAGAGTTATCTGCGCAACATCAACACGCATTCCGCTTATCGCGATTTTCGCCTGGCGCGCGCCGGGTTACGCGCAAGCCGGGCGCCGCTTTCAGGCCTGGTGCTGGCAGAGGAGCTGCAAAGCTACTCGGAACGCGGCAGTGCCTATGTCGATGAGATAAAACAGCTGATCCGTTTCAACGATCTCGAGGAGTTCGATGGCAATACGGATGCCTGAGTGCCCCGGCCCACGGGCGATCCTGCACGGCGGCATGGTGCTCGTCCTGGTCCTGCTCGCATTAGGGCTCGGACAGCATTCGCTGGCGAGCCAGAGAGAGGATGGCGGCACGCAAGAACATGCCGTCATCCTGCTCTATCACCACGTCAGCGACGATACGCCGGCCGCGACAAGCGTCTCGCCGGACACCTTCTCGACTCACCTGGACTATCTCGCTGCGCAGGGCTACAACGTCATCCCGCTCGATGAACTGGTTGCCGGGCTCCGGGACAGCGGCTCGCTGCCGGCGAATGCGGTGGCGATCACGTTCGACGATGCCTATTCCTCTGTTTTCACCCATGCGCTGCCGATGCTGGAACGCCGCGGCTGGCCGTTCACCGTGTTCGTCAGCACGGATTACATCGATAAATCCTACGGTGGCTACATGAGCTGGGCGCAGTTGCGTGATCTCGAGGAGCGCGGCGGCCGGATCGGGAACCACAGCTCCTCGCATCGCCATCTGATTCGACGCATGGCGGGTGAAAGCGAGATGGCCTGGCGCAAACGCGTCGCGGCGGACATAGAACATGCACAATCGCGACTGCAGGCCGAATTGGCCGCGCCGCTGCACATGCACGCCTATCCTTACGGCGAATTCGATGAACCGCTGGAAGCCCTGCTTGAAGAGCTGGATTACGTGACGTTCGGCCAGCAGTCGGGGCCGGTGGGGCCTGTCTCGGAGCTCCAATCGCTGCCAAGATTCCCCGTCGCCACGGGATACGCCGACCTCGAGTCGCTCGCAGAGAAACTGCGCACTCGTCCATTGCCGGTGGAAATCCTCTCGCCCGATAGCCGCGTGCTCGATCCCGGCGCGGGTCCTCCGCTTCTGAAGCTGAGAATTCCGCCCGGTGGGTATGACCGGACCGGCCTGCGCTGCTTCGTCAGTGGACAGCCGCCGGCAAACGTCAAGTGGGATGGCGATATCGCCCTGGTCCGCGCGCAGCAAGCACTCAGGCCCGGACGAAGCAAGTTCAATTGCACCGTGCCGTCCAGCGATTTGCCGGGCGTTTACTTCTGGTACAGCCACCTGTGGATACGCCCGAAGGACGACGGAAGCTGGTATGCGGAATGAGTGTTTGCACCTGTGTTTTTCACTTTGCGCGCCAGAACACAGCATTGTTTGACGCATGCAATTGGCCTCGAGCGCAGTTCGCATGTTAGGTTGAAAAAGGGCGAGCGGGCCGATGAAACAAAAATCACTTAAAGGCCAGTCTGCTCTGTGATTAAAGAACAGCCATAGGGAGGTGCACGGGCGTGTACGAGAAAATCATGGTTCCCGTCGACTTGGCTCATATCGATGCACTGGAGAAATCTCTCCAGATTGCCGCGGATATGGCACGTCATTTCAAGGCGGAAGTCTGCTATGTCAGCGTCACTGCGAACACGCCGGGCCCGGTCGGTCGCACACCCGCTGAATACGAGAAAAAGCTCACCTCGTTCGCCGAAGCGCAAGGCCAACGTCACGGCCAGCCCTCGGGCTGCAAGTTGATCGTGAGCCACGATCCGACGGCAGATCTCGACAATCTGTTGGTCAAGGCCATCGAGGAAATCGGGGCAGACCTGGTCGTGATGGGCACTCACCTGCCTCACAAGGTGGATGCCGTCATGCCTTCCCACGGCGACAAGCTCGCCAAGCACACGAAAGCGTCAGTGTTCCTGGTGCGTCCCTGACCCCCATCGAATAAAGGAGCGACCGGGTGGAAAA
>CAYTXS010000289.1:0-3171 GCA_964441585.1 uncultured Thioalkalivibrio sp. | reverse complement strand
TTCGGCCAGGCGGAAGCCCACCCAGCCGGCATCGCCGAAATCCGGCGTGACGTGGCGATAGTGCGCGCCGAGATCCTCGAACACCCCCTCCAGCAGACGCGCCATGTCGTGGTAGCGCTCCGGCAGCGGCACGACGGGCTCGGCCGCCAGCATCTCCACGCGACCGATGTTGAGGCCGTCGTCCTGGCGCCACGCGTCGCGCAGCGTGAAGCGTCCGTCGCCGACCACAATCACGCCCAGGGTTCCGTCGGCCAACTGGTCCCAGTCCACGATCTCGGCGACCGTGCCGAGCTCGTGCGTGCCGGTCACATCGCCTTCCGGCTCGGCCTGCACGAGCAGCACGCCGAAGCCGATCCCGTCTTTCAGGCACCGGCTGATCATGTCCACGTAACGCGGCTCGAAAATGCGCAGCGGCAGCGGCCCTCCGGGGAACAAAGCGGCTTGCAGGGGGAACAGGGGGATTTCGATCGTCTCCGCCACGACGGCTACTGCGCGCCCCAGGGCGCCATCAGCTCCTGCGGGATGCCGAGGTGATCGAGCACCCGCGCCACCACGAAGTCCACCAGTTCGCTCACGCTCGAGGGGCGATGATAAAAACCGGGGTTGGCAGGCAGGATCACCGCACCGGCTCGCGCGAGAGTCAGCATGTTTTCGAGATGGATCGGTGAGAACGGCGTCTCGCGCACGACGAGCACCAGGGGCCGGCGCTCCTTGAGCACGACGTCGCCGGCGCGCTCGATGAGACTGCGGCTGGCGCCCGTGGCGAGCGCGGACACCGTGGCCGTCGTACAGGGACAGACGACCATCGCGTCCGGCGCCGCCGATCCGCTGGCGACCGGCGCAGTCCACTCTTCCTGGCCGTGCACGGTCAGGCGCGATTCCGGCACATCATGCAGCGCACAGAAAAAGCGGCGGATCTCCGCAGGCCTCGACGGCAAGCCGAGATCCGTCTCCATGCCGATGACGACCTGGGCCGGCTTGGAAATCATCAGCGAAACACGGCAGTCCGCGCCGAGCAGGCATTCGAGTAGGCGCAGTCCGTACTGCGCGCCCGATGCGCCCGTCATCGCCAGTGCCACGTGCTGGCTCATTCCCCTGTTCCCCTCTCTCGGTCGCGCAAGCCTTCGAGCAGACGCTGGTGCAGTCCGCCGAAGCTGCCGTTCGACATCATGATCACGCGGTCACCGGCCTTCACTTCTCCAAGCAGTATAGCTTCAAGCTCATCGAGTCCCGGGCTGACCCGGGCTCGCCCGCCGAGGCTTCGCAAAGCCTCGGCCGCATCCCAGCCGAGTTCCGGCGGGGCATGTACGAAAACCTTGTCGGCCCCGGCCAGCGACCCGCCCAGCGTCGCCGCGTGCACACCCATGCGCATGGTGTTCGAGCGCGGTTCGAGCACCGCCACGAGCCGTCCGCCGCCGAGACCGTCCCGCATGGCCTCGAGCGTCCGCGCGATCGCGGTCGGGTGATGAGCGAAATCATCGAACAGTTCGACGCCGGCCGCGGTTCCGATCCACTCCTGGCGCCGCTTTACGCCGCGAAAGCCGCTGAGTGCACGCGCCGAGACCTCGAGCGGCACGCCGGCGTGGCGCGCCGCCAGCATCGCGGCCAGGGCGTTCTCGGCGTTGTGTGCACCCGGCATCGACCATCGCACCGACGCGACATGACTTCCCGTGGGGCCGAGTACCTCGAATCCGCCCGGCACGAGTTCCGCCGCATGGCCATCGACCGGCAACGGGTCGCCCGGGCCTGCGAAACGCGTCACCGGCGTCCAGCAGCCTGCCTCGAGCACCGTTTCGAGCGCTGCATCGCTGTTGCGCGACACGATCAGGCCGCTGCCGGGTACGGTTCTCACCAGGTGGTGAAACTGGCGCTGAATGGCGCCGAGGTCGTCGAAAATATCGGCGTGGTCGAACTCCAGGTTGCCCAGCACGAGCGTCCGCGGCCGGTAGTGCACGAACTTGGAGCGCTTGTCGAAGAAGGCCGTGTCGTACTCGTCGGCCTCGACGACGAAAAACGGCGTCGCGCCGAGCCGCGCCGACACGCCGAAATCCGCCGGGATACCGCCCACGAGAAAGCCCGGCTCGAGGCCCGCCGCTTCCAGCAGGAACGCCAGGATACTGGTGGTCGTGGTCTTGCCGTGCGTGCCGGCCACCGCGAGCGTCCAGCGGTCGCGCAACACCTCGCGCGCCAGCCACTCCGGACCCGAGCAATACGGCAGGCCGGAGTCCAGCAGGCGCTCGACGACCGGCAGGCCGCGGCGCATGACGTTGCCGACCACCACGCAATCCGGCGCGGGCTCGAGCCGGTCGTTGTCATAGCCCGCGACGATGTCGATGTCGAGCGCGGCCAGCTGTGTGCTCATCGGCGGATAGAGCGGAACATCCGAGCCCGTGACGCGATGCCCGAGGGCGCGCGCCAACGCGGCGATACCCGCCATGAACGTCCCGCCGATGCCGAGAATATGGACGTGCATCAGTTCACCGGGAAAAACAGGCGAAATACGAAGACGCTCACCCCGAAATACAGTGTCGCCACCAGCACCCCGCCGGCGTAGCTCCAGCCCAGCGCGTGACGCATCACGTGACCTGTCACCAGCAGGGACGCAATTAGCAGCATGAACAGGGCCGTGGTGCTCAAGACAGCCGCCAGTTCCATGCCGGGCACGGGCGCGCCATCGGACAACACGCGCGCGTTGATCCAGACGAAAGGCAGCGCTGCGGTGCTGAGCAGCGTGCCGGTGCCGAACAGCGCCGCCAGGGTCTGCATCGTGCGCGCAGCGTGCCCGGTCAAGGCCAGCAGCCCGCCAAAGATGACGGCGACCAGCAAGAGATCGAGCAGCAACTGGCCGGCCAGCACGATGGTGCTATCCGCGGCCGGCCAGATGACGGTCGCGCCGACGAGCAGGTAGGCGAGCAATGCGATACCGAACACTGCGCTGGATGCCGGCACATCCTGCGGACCCTTGCGATGCAAGGCGATATCGATGAACAAGCGTATCAGGGCCTGCATGACTCTCCCTTCTGCAGCCGGCATCATACCCGCCGGCGCGCCGCACTGTGCAAGCGCGGCACAGCGGCTGCCGCCTTCTGTGATAATGCCCTGATGAGCGAATATATATTCATCGATCGGGCCGACGAGGCCGAAGCCCTGGCCCGCGAGTGGGCCGGCGCA
>CAYTXS010000288.1:1401-3191 GCA_964441585.1 uncultured Thioalkalivibrio sp. | reverse complement strand
ATTGCCCGGACGTTCCAGCAGAGCTGATGCCTCGCGAGTTCACCCGCAGTCGCCGGGTAGGCGAACAGATGCAGCGCCTCATGGGCGAGATCCTGCTGCGCGACGTCCATGATCCCGGCGCGCGTGGTGTAAGCGTGACCTCCGTCGAGGTGTCCAAGGATCTTTCGCACGCGACAGTTTGGTTCAGTCTGCTCGATCCGGCAGCGGACCCGGCGCCGGCTGCAGCCGCCCTGGCACGCGCATCAGGCATGATTCGCGGCAAACTAGGCCGCGCCATGTACATTCGCCAGGTGCCTGAGTTGCATTTTCGGCATGACGAGAGTCTCGAGCGCGGTTCGCGCCTCTCGGACCTGATCAACAGGGCAGTCGCCTCGGACAAGTCCGGGTCCGGCGAGGATGAGTGACGGGCTCGCCGCCCGGCCCCGCCCATCGAGTCATGGGCCGGATGGGGTCGTGTTGCTCGATAAACCGGTGGGGCTCTCGTCGAACATCGCCCTGCAAAAGGTGCGCCGACTCTTCGGGTCCCGCAAGGCGGGGCACACCGGCAGTCTGGACCCGCTGGCCAGCGGGTTGCTGCCCATCTGTCTCGGCCAGGCAACAAGGTTCAGCGGGTACCTGCTCGGTGCAGCCAAGGGCTACCGCGTGACGGGCCGGCTCGGCGAGCGCACCGCAACCGGTGATGTCGAGGGCGAGGTGGTGGAGCACTGCGCCTGGGAACAACTCACGCGTGTTGAGTTCGTTGCGGCCTTGGCGGGTTTTCGCGGCCCGATCCGGCAGGTGCCACCGATGTATTCCGCGTTGAAGCAGGGTGGCGAGCGGCTCTACAGGAAAGCCCGCCGCGGGGAAGTGGTCGATCGACCGGCGCGCGAAGTCGAGATCTATGCACTCGAACTGGAGTCGTGGACCCCGCCGACGTTCTCGCTGGATGTGCGTTGCTCGAAAGGAACCTACATCCGCACACTCGTCGAAGACCTGGCGCGTGCCGCAGGCAGCTGTGCGCACGTGACAGCCTTGCGCCGTTATGCCGCGGGCCCGTACGAGAGTGAACGCATGTACACGCTCGAGGCCCTCGAAGCCCTGGCTGGCGAGGATCCGGAGCGCCTGGCGGCCGTGGTATTGCCGATGGATACGATGGTCGGGGGCCTCCCGGTGATCGCGCTTCCTGCGGAGGCGGCGCACCGCCTGATGCAGGGGCAGCCCTTGGCGCTCGACCACGAGGGCGAGGCGGGCCTGGTACGGGTCTACAGCCCAACTGGCTTCATCGGCCTCGGTGAGCGCGGCGCGACAGGAGAATTGCGTGTCAAACGTCTGCTCGACACCTGTAAGGCGTAGCTTAAGGCGTCGAAGATAAAGGATTTTTAGTGGTGGCGGGCTTGTTCCATCGTGCCTCGGCGCGCTAGAATTGCCGGCTTGTCAAAGGGACAGCGAAAGAGCAGGTTCTCAGGAGATATCAGATGCCTCTGTCGGTAGAGCAGAAGAAAGAAATCATCACGGAGTACGGTCGCGGCAACGCGGACACCGGCTCGCCGGAAGTGCAGGTGGCCTTGTTGTCCGCCCGCATCAGCGAACTCACAGAGCATTTCGCTACCCACAAGAAGGACCACCATTCCCGGCGTGGTCTGCTCAAGCTGGTCAACCAGCGTCGCCAGCTTCTGGATTACCTGAAGCGGAAGGACGTGGGGCGGTACCAGGAAATCATTTCCCGTCTCGGCCTGCGTCGCTGAGGACATTCCAAGTCCGGTCATGGGGACCGGCAGACAATAGGCGAAGAAAGTGAATTTGACTCCCAT
>CAYTXS010000288.1:0-1301 GCA_964441585.1 uncultured Thioalkalivibrio sp. | reverse complement strand
CCGGACATCGATCCTGATATCCCGGCCCTGATCGGGGCCTCGGCCGCGCTGTCGCTCTCCGGTATCCCCTTCGACGGTCCCATCGGTGCCGCGCGGGTAGGCTACGCCAATGGCGAATACGTGCTGAACCCCACGGCCACGCAGCTGGCGGAGTCCACGCTGGACCTCGTGGTCGCGGGAACCGCGGAGGCCGTCCTGATGGTCGAGTCCGAGGCGAAGATCCTGTCGGAAGAGGTCATGCTGGGTGCCGTGGTGTTCGGCCACGACCAGATGCAGACGGTGATCAGCGCGATCAACGAACTCAAGGCCGAAGCCGGCAAGCCGGCCTGGGACTGGACAGCGCCGCCGGCCGACGATGAGCTCGCCGAAGCGGTTGCCGCCGAAGCTGCCGAAGCGTTCACCGGGGCTTACCAGATCACGGAAAAGCAGGAGCGCTATGGCCGTGTCGACGAGATCAAGTCGGCCGTCAAGGAAAAACTCGGCGGTGGCGAAGACGCCAAGTGGAGCGCGGACCAGGTCAAGGCGGCGCTGAATGCGCTCGAGAGCAAGACCGTGCGCAACCGCGTCACCGGCGGTGCACCGCGGATCGACGGCCGGGACACACGCACGGTGCGGCCCATCCAGGTCCGGACCGGCGTCTTGCCGCGCACTCATGGTTCGGCTCTGTTCACCCGCGGCGAGACCCAGGCCATGGCCGTGGTCACGCTCGGCACGGGGCGCGACGCGCAGATCATCGATGCGCTGTCCGGCGAGTTCCGCGAGCCTTTCATGCTGCACTACAACTTCCCGCCGTACTGCGTTGGCGAGACCAGCTTTATGCTGATGCCGAAGCGCCGTGAAATCGGGCATGGCAAGCTGGCCCGGCGGGCGGTGCAGGCCGTGCTGCCCGACATGGCCGATTTCCCGTACGTCATTCGCATCGTTTCGGAAGTGACCGAATCCAACGGTTCGAGCTCCATGGCCACCGTGTGCGGCTCGAGCCTGGCGCTGATGGACGCCGGCGTGCCGATCAAGGCGCCGGTCGCCGGTGTCGCCATGGGCCTGGTCAAGGAAGGGGACCGCTACGCCGTGCTCACGGACATTCTCGGTGACGAGGATCATCTCGGCGACATGGACTTCAAGGTCGCCGGCACGGACACCGGGATCACCGCATTGCAGATGGACATCAAGATCAACGGGATCACCCGCGAAATCATGTCCGACGCCCTGGCGCAGGCGCGTGACGCGCGGCTGCACATCCTCGGCGAGATGAACAGCGTGCTCGGCACGCCGCGCGAGAAGATGTCCGACTGGGCGCCGAC
>CAYTXS010000287.1:0-3212 GCA_964441585.1 uncultured Thioalkalivibrio sp. | reverse complement strand
CGAGTTCGATCGCGAGGCCGGCTTTGCCTGCCTCGTATCTCCGGGGCGCCATCTCATTCATCCCGCAGAGCGCAGCGGCCATCCGGTCATGCCTCAAAGCCAAACTGCTCCTTCGGGACGTCCCGGACCAGTTCGCACTCGGCGCGGAAGTCGTAGGGAACATCATCGGCACAGTCCGGCCACTTGCCCGTGGCAAGCCACAGCTCGACGAGGCCGAGGCGGGCGCAAAGGCGCGGGAAACGCCGGTCGTTGCGGAGCTCGGGCATTCCGGCCTGGAACATGAGCGTCGGGCGGTAACCATCAGGCCCCATCGTGTCATGGGCCGTTCCGGTGGGTCCAAGGGCGGCTGTCCCGGCTGCCTGGTACGCCTCATCGACGAGCCCGAGATGGGCTGAGTAGACGAGGCGGGCGACGTCTATGCTGCCCGTCATGGCCATATAGTCCTTCACCTCGCTCCACCAGGCAGCGACGTTCGCGGCCGAAGGGTCGCGTTTGGCGCGGATGAAGGGGAGTCCATCGCGAAACTCGCGAAGCTGCCGCTTTTCGGCAAGGGCAAGCGTGCGATCGACGGCGTCCCAGTCCTGCTGGAAAGCATAGGCCCGGAGCAGGCAGGCAACGGGAAAGCTCATCCCGGGGGCGCGCTCGACCAAGTCGGCGAACACCGGCACAGCCTCATCGACGTGCCCGGCGGCCATGCGGGCAAGCGCGACCATGTTCGCGGACATCAGGCTCAGTGGGTCCAGTTCGTAGCTGCGCTCAGTTTCCTCGAGCGCCTCGCGCACGCGTCCCATGGAACGAAGGCACCAGCCTACGTAGCGGCGCCCGTCGCTGTTGCCAGGCGCGTTCCGCATGCGTTCGACGAGGGCGTCGAACTCGAGGAATCGGCCGAATGGGGGCAAAGCGAGGGCCTGGGCCATGCGCACGTCGGATCCCTCGGGATCGAGCTCCAGGGCATGGGCGGCGTCCTGCGCGATGCGCTCGGCGTTCGCAGGGCGTTCCGCAAACGGAATGTAGAAATGCAGCCAGGCACGCAAATAGACGAGACGAGCCCAAGCCTCTGCGAAGGTGGGCGCACGCTCCGTGGCCAGCTCGAGAAGGTCGACCAGGGTGCGCAGCTCGTCCGGAGAGTAGGTCCTGGGCCTGGCTCGCAGGTACAGATCGTAAACTGCGGGATCTATCCTTTGCGGGGAAAATTTGGAAAACGCCTGGTCGAGTGATTTCGCGATGCTCTCGGTGATGTCGTCCTGGACGGCAAAGATGTCCTCCAGCCCGCGATCGTAGCGGTCCGACCAGAGCATGGTGCTCGTCGCGGCCTCGGTGAGGTGGGCGCTGACCCGCACACGGGCGCCCGCACGGCGAATGGAGCCGTCGAGGACATGCGTGCAGCGCAGGACGCCGGCGGCCTCGGCCTTGCGCTCACCGCGAAACTGGAAACTGGTGGTGGGTGCGATCACCTTGAGTTTCGCACCGCGGGTCAGGCGCTGGATGATGTCCGCGCTGACGCCGTCTGAGAAAAACCCCATCTCCGGGTCTGTGGACAGGTTGTCGAAGGCCAGGACCGCAAGCAGAGGGTCAGTGCACGCGGCGTCGGACGCGGCGGGCTCTTTCTCGTGGCGCGCCTTCTTCGAACTCTTTGGCCGGGTAAGCCGGGCCTCTCCGGGGCCGGCGACCTCGCACACTTCCATCGGCTCCTCGATGCCGGCGAGGCGATAGCGCCCGTGTTCGGCCCAGCGCAACCCGGCAAACTCGTCGATGCCGACCGCGGCACGTCGGGCGAGCTCATACGCGGAGCGCGTGAGCAGGATGCGGCCGTCGCCCGCAAGCGACATGACGCGCGCGGCGGTAGCCTTGGCCAGTCCCTCGACCTCAAGTGGCTTGGCGCCACGGGCGACATCCTCGGGCGCGTTCTGGCGCAGCACGACTTCGCCTATGTGGATGCCGACGCGCGCCACCACAGCGGAGCCGTAGGCCGCGCCCAGGTCACGCAGTTTCTCCTGGTAGGCGATCGCGAAGCGCACCGCCTCGATGGGCCGCTCGAAAAGAAGCAGGAATCCGTCGCTCTTGTCGATCTCGCGGCCATCGAAGGCAGCTAGCAAATCGCGCGCTGCGCGGTCGTGACGGCCCAACAGTTCGGCTGCCCTCGCATCACCCAGGCGCTCGACGAGCTTCGTGCTGGCGACGAGATCACACAGCAGCAGCGTGCGGATCACGGGTCGCGGATCGGATTCGCCAGCAACGGGGGTTAACGGCACGGGATCACCTGCGGATGTATTTGCCATCAAACACTACTGCCCATTCGTCGGTCGGGCCTCGTGACTCCCAGGGCTGCTGCAGATAGGCTCCCAAGCAAAATCCCGAGCACAATAAAATTCAAAAATCGCATGAGCGCACCTTTGGCAGTCGGTTAGCGGCCCTGTCTTCTCCGTCTGTTGTCATTGGTCAGCATACCCATCATGCCACGAGCGCGTGGGATCATGATTCCGGAGATCGACAGGTAGTGCACGAGATATGCTTTCAAGGGGAACAAGACATTCAGCCAGCCCGCCTGACGTCCGTATTCAGTGCAGCAAACACACGCTCAGGTGGCAAGGTGATGTGCATGAGCCTAAGCCCGTCAAGTCGCGGCTCAGGAACTTGAGCAAAGTCGAAGCCGCACCACCGAGCGAGCGCAGTGATATCGTGCCGGCATCGCGAAAGGACCGCTCTCGAGGCAAGCCGACACACAGTTCGGCACGCAAGGCCAGGAATAACCATCGAAGGACTTCGGGATGAGTGCCCACGAGGCCTCATGCCGTTCTTCTATGTCGATCGGCTTGTTCGTGACCACGCTTTCTTTTCATCGGCAGCTTGGGGCCAGGATTGTCACGCCATCGACGAGACCAAGCCGTTAAACGGGTTTTCAATGTGCCGCTAATGGGTTCCACTCCCGCGTCTGAGTTGCATGGACAGACAGGCATGTCCTGCGCAAGCGGGGATCGGGCCAGGTAGGTAGCCCTGGGTCACCTGAGTTGACTGTCCTTGCTGCCGCGACGGTTGTAGCCGGCGGCATTACTCTGCTCAGCGTCGTGCTTTTCCTGACAGGCGACACACAGGCGAACGTCGGGTGTTGCCGTACGCCGCCCGGCTGAAATTTCCACGTCGCACTCTTCGCAGCGTTCGAGGCTCGGTCCCTTTGGCAGGTCCTCGCGAGCCCGGCCTCGAGGCGGAGCCAA
>CAYTXS010000286.1:0-3222 GCA_964441585.1 uncultured Thioalkalivibrio sp. | reverse complement strand
TGCTGATCACCGCGGTGTCGCTGTGGCTGGCCGCCCTGATCGTGCCGGGCATGCAGCTGGCCGGCACTCTGACGGTGCTCGGCGCCGCGCTCGTGCTGGGCATCGTCAATGCTTTCGTCCGCCCGGTGGTCGTGTTGCTGACGCTGCCGCTGACGATCGTTACGCTCGGGCTGTTCCTGCTGGTGGTCAACGCGATGATGCTGGGACTGGTGTCGCTGCTCTTCGAGGGCTTCACGCTCGGCGGTTTCTGGAGCGCGATTTTCGGCGCCCTTTTCGTGAGCTTCTTCAGCTGGCTGGGGGCCGCCTTCATCGGCGAGAGCGGACGTTACGAAGTCATCGTGATGCGCCGCGACTAGCGTCGGCCGATGGCCCGCGCGCTGATCGTCACCCAGGCGACGCTGGCGAGAATGATCGCCGTGCCGCCGAGCTGTACGGGACTGAGCGATTCGTCCAGCAGCCACCAGCCGAGCGCCGTCGCGATCGCCGGGTTCACGTAGGCGATCGTGCCGATTCGCGCCGGTGACGCCTGGTTGATCAGCCACATGTAGGTGGCGTAACCGATGCATGAGCCGAACACGGTGAGATAAAGCAGGCCGCCGATTCCCGCGAGGGTCCACGACCACTCCGCCAGCTGCCCGTCGGCGATTCCGATGGCGGTAAGGATGCTGCCGCCTACCAGCATCTGGCAGGCCACGAACATCAGCGGCTTCATCGTCACGATCGCGTTGCGACTGTGCATGACGCCCCATGACCAGGACAGCGTGGACATGACGATGGCGGCCTTCGGCCACAGCAGCCCGGCATCCGGCGCCATGCCGGCCGGATCCATCGGCCAGACCAGCAGCGCGGTGCCGCACAGGCCGGCGAACAGGCCGATCCTGGTCGCGACACCGAGGGGTACGCCGCGCCGGCCGAAGGTGCCGAACCACGCGGTGAACAGCGCGGAGCTCGCGATGATCAATGCGGCCTGGTTGGAGGGCACCCACTGCTGCGCCCACGTGACGACGCCGTTGCCCAGGACGATGAAGGCGACCGCGAGCGTGGCGGCCGTGCGCCAGTCCGCTGCGGAGCGCGGCAGCGGCTGGCCGCGCGACAGCGCAAGGGCGCCGAGCACCAGGCCGGCCATGATGAAGCGGACCCCCGCCAACAGGCCCGGCGGCAGATCCTGCACGGCGATGCCGATCGCCAGGTAGGTCGAACCCCAGACCACGTAGACGACGGCGAAGGCGGCGATCAGGGCGAAACGGGGCGGCGTGGTGTCCATGGTGTTCCCGGGGTGGCAGCGCGCATTGTACTGCCCGGCCGGCGCGTCGAGCAGGGCATCCGCGGCTGTCGCTATAATGCCGCACCGTCCGGCTCCGGCGACGCTGCTCCGGGTACGCGAATAATAATGACGAGGAGTCTACGTCCATGAGCCACGCTCCGGCCGGAGGCGATTTCCTGGGCCATCCCAAGGGCCTGTTCCTGCTGTTCAGCACGGAACTCTGGGAACGATTCAGCTACTACGCCATGCGTGCGATTCTCGTGTTGTACCTCGTCGACCAGGTGCAGTCGGAAGGCGGGCACGGCCTCGGCTTCAGCAACACCGACGCCCTCAGGCTGTATGCCTGGTTCACCGGCCTGGTCTACATCACGCCGTTGATCGGCGGCTGGCTGGCCGACAACTTCCTCGGCCAGCGCAAGGCGATCATCTACGGCGGCACGCTCATGGCCGCGGGGCAGTTCATGCTCGGCACGCCACATGCCTGGATCCCCGGAATGGAGCTGGCCGTGTTCTACCTGGGCCTCGCCGTCCTGGTCGCCGGCAACGGCCTGTTCAAGCCGAACATTTCGACCATGGTCGGCGACCTGTACGCGGCGGGCGACCAGCGCCGTGACGGGGCGTTCACCGTCTTCTACATGGGCATCAACATCGGCGCCTTTCTGTCCGGGCTTGTGGTCGGCGCAGTGGTCGCTGCCTGGGGCGGCAACTGGCAGGCGGGATTCATCTGCGCCGGCATCGGCATGCTGCTGTCACTGGTCGTCCAGGCGTTATGGGCGCAGAAGCTTCTTGGCGACATCGGCCGGGAACCCGCCGCGCAACGGGACCGGCGCGAGAATTCGTTCATCGGCGGCCGGCGCGCAGGCCTCACGCCCGTCGAGCGCGATCGCATGAAAGTGATCCTCGTGCTGGGCCTGTTCACGATCATCTTCTGGGCGGGCTTCGAACAGGCCGGCGGCCTGATGAACATCTACACGCACGACTTCACCCACCGTGTGATCGGGGGGTTCGAGATCCCGACCACCTGGTTCCAGAGCCTGAACCCGCTGTTCATCGTGGTGTTCGCCCCGGTGATCGCCGCCGTCTGGGTGAAACTCGGGCCGCGCGAACCGAATTCGCCGGTGAAGTTCGCGCTCGGCCTCGCCTTGCTCGGCATCGGCTTCCTGTTCATGGTCGGCGCGGTCCTCGAACAGGGCGGCGACGCTGCGGTGAAGACCAGCATGATGTGGCTGGTGGGCGCATATTTCTTTCACACTATGGGCGAGCTGTGCCTGTCGCCGATCGGCCTGTCGATGGTCACCAAGTTGGCGCCGCTGCGCCTCGCCTCGCTTATGATGGGCGCATGGTTCGGCTTCATCGCGATGGCCAATTACCTTGCCGGCTTCATCGGTTCGCTGATCGGCCACGGCGACGCCACATCGCAAGTGGACAACGCGATGTCGATCTTCGGCGGCCTGGCCGCCGCAGCGATCCTGTCCGGCCTGCTACTGTATTTCCTGGCCGACCGGCTGGTGTGCTGGATGCACGGCGCGGAAGACCGCATCAATTTGGACCACACGGTGGACGACCAGGTGATCGTTACGGCGACCCACGAGGCGTTGCCCCGAAATCATTCGAACTAGCTGACGGAGAGCAGACATGCCGATGAGACAATTCCTGGTGGCCATCGTGGCAGCCTCGGCGGCCGCGTTGATGAGTGCATGCGCGACGCGCCCCGCCGCGCCCGAGGCCTCCGCTCCGCAAACGCCGGAAGAATCCGGTGCCCTGCCGCCGGCGGTCACGAGCCCCGTATTCGACCTGCCCCGCGAGGAGCGCGAGCTGGCGAATGGACTGAAGGTCATCGTCGTGAAGACCGATTTTCCGGATATCGTCAGCCTGCAGATCCCGGTGCAGACCGGCTCCCGCAACGAGATCGAGCCGGGCAAGACCGGCTTTGCGCACTTCTTCGAGCACATGATGTT
>CAYTXS010000285.1:0-3230 GCA_964441585.1 uncultured Thioalkalivibrio sp. | reverse complement strand
GGGTTGCTGACCCGACAACGTGGCATATACTGGGCGCGCACCGCGGGATGGATGCGGTGCTGGCATTCGCAGGTATGCACGCGAGAAAGGGGTCGCAATGCCGTATGCGACATGGGTCGGCATCCTGGGCTTCGTCGCTGTCGCGGCGTGCTGGGCCCTCTCTGTGGTCCTGTTCCGCGTCGGCACGCCCGGCACGGTCGCGCGCAAGCTTGCGTGGCTGCTCGTCATCGAGGGGATCACCCTGGTCACCGGGGGATTCATCTGGTTCGTGCTGGCCGGAGATGCGATCTCCGACCAGTGGTTTGAAGACAATGTCCCGGTGGCATTTCAGATAGCCGGTTTCATTATTCACCATCTTGGTGACGCTGGCATGATCGCACTCTATCCGGCCTTCCTTGCTGCAGCGCTGCGGACCCGCCTGACACGTCCCTTCGGGCGCAAGAACCTGCGCATCATGATTGCGGTCGTGGGTATCCTGATGGCCGTCGGCACGGTCGTCACCATGGCCGTCTGGAACTCGTTGTTCGGCAGCGCGGTGTTGTACGCGGCGATCATGGCGCTGTTCCTTTACGCACTGGTAGCCTCCGTTCACGCCTGGTGGGTGGCGGAGCCCGGCATCGCGCGCACCCGCGCCCGGGTTTTTGCCATCGCTTTCGGTATCCGGGATATCTGCTGGGGCGCCAGCTATGCCGCGGCATTCTGGACCATTCAGATGGACGTGCCTTTGGAGGAGTCCCCCGTCTTCTGGGCCGGGAAGATAGTGTATGCGCTGGGCACGCTGTTCGCGGTACCGCTCATCGCCTATGGCATCCTCAAGGCAAAGATGTTCGACATCGATCTCAAGATTCGCTGGACACTCAAGCAGTCGACTTTTGCCGCGGCAGTCCTTGCGATCACCTTCGCCATCTCCGAGGGTGCGGAAATGCTCGTATCCGCCGAGCTGGGCGACAGCTGGGGCCTGCTTGCGGCCGGTGTGGCGCTGCTGTTGCTGAAGCCTTTGCAGGCTTTCGCGGAGAAAGTGGTCGGCGTGTTGATGCCTAATACGCAGAATACGCCTGAGTACCAGCGCTCGCGCAAGATGCGGGTATACGAGGAAGCACTGCTCGAGGCTCTGGACGAAAACGGCATTTCCTCCAAGGAGCGATCGTTGCTGAACCGTTTGCGCGATTCACTCGAGATTCCTGCGGCCGACGCCGAGGCCATGGAAGAACAACTCAAGAGCCGCTTCGGATCGGCCCGCCTCGGGCTGGCTTGACCTCATGTTCCAGGTGACCGCGTGGGGCATTTTCGGGCTCGCTTCCGTCATCGTGTGCTGGGCACTCGCGTGGGTTCTCATGCGCGTCGGCATGCCGGGCAGCGTCGCCCGCAAGCTGGCGCTTCTGCTCACCGTGGAAGGGTTCGCGCTGCTGACTACCGGAATCTGGTACGACTTCCTGGCGCCCGAGTTCCATGATCGCTCAGTCGTGTCCGTCCTCGGCGCGATCAGCTTCCATGCCCATACCTTTTTCGACTGCGTGATGCTGGCGCTGTACCCACCGTTTCTCGCGGCGTCACTACGGACGAAACTGACCCTCCCGTTCTCGACCCGCAGGGCCCAAATCGCCCTCGCTGTATTTGGGGCCGGGTTGTTCGTCGCGGTCGTTTCGACGCCTTACCAGATCGGCATGACGCTGCTTTACGCGATGATGGCGTCGGTCTTCCTGTATGCGCTCGTGGCCTCGATCCATGCCTGGGCCGTATCGAAACCAGGCATCGCTCGGACGCGCGCGGGGGTTTTCGCGCTCGCCTTCGGCTTCCGAGACGTCTGCTGGTTTTTCGTCTATGCGGTGGCGACCTGGATCGTCTGGGGCGGGATCATCCTGGCGGAGGAAGGGGGCGCCTACGTGCGTTATCTCGATCTCTTCTACCGTCTCGGCACGCTGCTTTACGTCCCGATCATTGCCTACGGGATCCTGCGGACACACCTGTTCGACCTGGACTTGAAGCTGCGCTGGACCATCAAGCAGTCGACCCTGGCCGGCATCATCGTGGCGATCCTCTACCTTGTCTCCGAGGGCGCCGATCGGTTTTTCTCGACGGAACTGGGCGACTGGGGCGGGCTGCTGGCGGCCGCCGTGGTGGTGTTTTTCCTGGCGCCGCTGCAGCGCTTCGCCGAGCGGGTCGCGGGGGCTGCCATGCCGAATACACAGAATACGCCCGAGTACGCGGTATTCCGCAAGTTGCAGGTCTACGAATCAGCCCTGAGCGATGCCTTGCAAGAGGGCGGCATCTCGGCGAAGGAGCGCGTGCTGCTGGGCCACCTGCGTGACTCGCTGGGCATCTCGGAGGCCGATGCCGCGGCGATCGAGAGCGATCTCGTCAGCCGCGCCGGAGACGTCAGAGGCGGTCGCCCGAGCCGACCCGACTGAGTCCATCCCCCTGACCCGACTCAGCGCTGCGCGCCCAGGTGGTAGCGCAGTTTGACCCCGGCGGTGCGCGGCCTCAGCAGGAAAGCAGATGGATACTCTTCGAAGCGATAGATCCAGGTGGCGCCATCCGAGTCGGTCACGTTGTGGACAAAGAGTTGCAGGTCCCAGCGTCCCAGGCGCAGACCGGCCGACAGGTTGAGCGTCGTGTAATCCCCGATTTCCTCGCCTTCCTCCTGCAGGTTGTTGTAGAAACCGCCGACGTAAGCCAGGTCGCCGCGCGCGTAGGCGGGCAGGCCACGCAGCAGCGTATCGAACTGGAGCCCCAGGTTCGCCGTGTACTCCGGAGTGCCCGGCAAACGATCGCCGTCCACGCCCAACCCCGGGGCGTCAGACGTCAGTTCACCCTGCGTATAGGCGGCGCTGAAGTCGAGGCGCCATTGTGCGTCCAGTAGTGCGCTGCCCTCGAGTTCGACACCTCTCGTGCTTGCCTCGCCGGCGTTGAATAAGAAACCCACCGCGCAGTCGGCGACCAGGAGGATCGGGAAGTCCTTCCACTGGTTGTAGTAAGCCGCGGTTCGCAGCAGGATCCGTCCCCCGGCAAAACTGAGTGCGCTGCCGATTTCGTAACTGTCCAGTGTGTCGGCCAGGACCTGGTCCTGGGGAGGCAGGCCGATCCCGTCAAGCAGCCCGTCCCCGTCCGTATCACAATTCGACCCGGCCGCGGACAACGGGTAGCCGGGATTGAAACCCTGCGCCCATTGCGCGTAGTAGAGCGATTCGTCGGCGGGCGCATAGGAAACATTGATCTTGTAGTTTTCGCCG
>CAYTXS010000284.1:0-3277 GCA_964441585.1 uncultured Thioalkalivibrio sp. | reverse complement strand
CGATGGAACTCGATCCACTGTTGATTTCGCGCATCCAGTTCGCGTTTGTCGTCTCATTCCACGCGATCTTTCCGGTGTTCAGTATTGGCCTCGCCGCCTACATCGCGGTACTCGAAGGCCTTTACTTCAAGACCGAAAACCCCGTCTACCTGGAACTCTCGAAGTTCTGGATCAAGATCTTCGCCGTCGTGTTCGGCATGGGCGTCGTGTCGGGCATCGTGATGGCTTTCCAGTTCGGCACGAACTGGAGCAACTTCTCCTATTCGGCCTCCAATTTCATCGGCCCGATCCTGGCCTACGAGGTGGTGACGGCCTTCTTCCTCGAGGCGACCTTCCTCGGCGTGCTGCTGTTCGGCCGCGAGAAGGTCCCGCACGGCATGCACCTGTTCGCCGCCTGCATGGTCGCCGTCGGCACCTTCATCTCCTCGTTCTGGATCCTGGCCGCCAACAGCTGGATGCAGACCCCTGCGGGCGTGGAGATGATCGACGGGATGATCCAGATGACCTCGTGGACCCAGGCGATCTTCAACTCGTCGTTCCCCTATCGTTTTGCGCACTTCGCCCTCGCGTCCTTCATCACGGGCGGCTTCGTGGTCGCCGGCGTGAGCGCGTGGTACCTGTTGCGCGGCCGGCACGAGGCGATGGCGCAAAAAGCCCTGAAGATGTGCATCATCATGCTGGCGATCGCCACGCCGCTGCAGCTGTTGTCCGGCGACATGCACGGGCTCAACACCCTCGAGGAACAACCCATCAAGGTCGCCGCGATGGAAGGCCACTGGGAGACCTCGACCGGCGTGCCGCTGTTCCTGTTCGCCATTCCCGACGCCGAAAACGAGACCAATCATCTCGAGATCGGCATCCCCAAACTGGCCAGCCTGATCCTCACGCACGAGTGGGACGGCGAAGTCGTCGGCCTGACGTCTGTGCCGCGCGAGGAGCGCCCGCCGGTCGGCGTCGTGTTCTGGAGTTTCCGCATCATGGTGGCGATCGGCATGCTGATGATCGCCGTCGCGCTCACGGGGGCGTGGAAGCTGTTCCGCGGCACGCTTTACGAGTCGCGCGGCCTGCTCAAGATACTGAGCTACATGATCCCGCTGCCTTTCGTGGCGGTGCTCGCAGGCTGGTTCGTGACCGAAGTGGGCCGCCAGCCGTGGATCATCTACGGCATGATGACGGTCGGTGAAGGCCTCACGCCCTCGCTGTCGGGCTGGATGGCGCTGGTCACTTTGATCGGCTACATCGCGGTCTACGCGATCGTGTTCGCCGCCGGTGTCTTCTACCTGCGCAAGGTCATCATCGCCGGCCCGTCGGGGGAAGAGAAAGAGCCCGAGGAAGGACGGCCCAAGCGTCCCTGGTCGGCGGTCTCCACGCCGCTGGATGAATCGCCCGAACCGGCAAGGAGCTGAACATGGAACTGATTGACCTGACACTCATCTGGGTGCTGCTGATCGGCTTCGGCGTGTTCATGTACGTGCTCATGGACGGCTTCGACCTCGGCGTCGGGATCCTTTTCCCCTTCGCGCCGAGCGATGAGTCGCGCGACGAGATGATGAACTCGGTCGCTCCGGTGTGGGACGGCAACGAGACCTGGCTGATTCTCGGCGGCGCCGGCCTGCTGGCCGCCTTCCCGATGATCTACTCGGTGTTCCTGCCGGCCCTCTATATCGGGGTGTTCCTGCTGCTCGCCGGGCTGATCTTCCGCGGCATCGCCTTCGAATTCCGCTTCAAGGCCACCACGCAAAAGCACTGGTGGGATTACGCCTTTTTCGGCGGCTCGACGGTCGCGTCCTTCGCCCAGGGCGCCGTGATCGGCTCCTACGTGCAGGGCTTCAACGTCATCAACGGGCGTTACGTCGGCGGTGCCTTCGACTGGCTGACGCCGTTCACGCTGATGACCGGGCTCGGGGTGGTGGCCGGCTACGCGCTGCTCGGCGTGACCTGGACGATCATGAAGACCGAGGGCAAGACTCAGGAGTGGGCCTTCAAGCTGGCACCGCGCCTGCTCGTCATCGTGCTGGGCTTCTTCATCCTCGTCAGCATCTGGACGCCGTTGACCAACGAGCGCGTCATGACCCGCTGGTTCGACCACGTCAACTGGCTGTGGATCTTCCCGGCTCTGACGGTCGCCTTCGCCGCCTGGGTGTTCGTGCAACTCAGGAAGCGGGCGGAGACCGCGCCGTTCCTCGGCTCGATGACGCTGTTCTCGATGTTCTATCTCGGCATCCTCATCTCGATGTGGCCTCTGGCGGTGCCGCCGAATTACACGTTCTGGGATGCGGCTTCCGACCCGGGCAGCCAGCTGTTCCTGCTGATCGGCTTCATGTTCCTGATCCCCATCGTCCTCGGCTACACCGCCTGGACCTACTGGGTGTTCCGCGGCAAGGTGAAGCCCGGGGCAGGATACGCTGGCCACTGAAACGCGGTCAGGGCACAACCGCTGGCTGAAATCGCGGGCGCCGGCCTGGCTGGCGCCCGTTTCTTTCGGCCTCGCGACAGCCGAGGCCTTTTGCATCCTCTCCCAGGCCGGCCTGCTGGCCTGGATCATCGCCGCCGCGGTCGTCGATGCGCGCGGACTGGCTGCGCTGCAGCTCCCTCTGTTCGGTCTCCTGGCGGTATTCGCCTTGCGCGCGCTGGTCGGCGGGGTGCGCGGCGTGCTGACCGCGCGTGCCTCCGGCGAAGTCCGCCAGCAGCTGCGCGGTGAACTGTTCGCGCGCATGCTCGACGCGGGGCCGCTCCTGAAAGGGCGGCTCGGCACCGGTTCGCTGGCCACCGTGCTGATCGAGCAAGTGGAAAGCCTCGATCCGCACTACGCCCGCTTCATGCCGCAGATGGCCACGGTGACCGTGGTGCCGCTGGCCATCCTGGTCGCGGTGTTCTGGGCCAACTGGCTGGCCGGCGCCCTGCTGATGCTCAGCGCCCCGCTGATCCCCGCCTTCATGATCCTGATCGGCATGGGCGCCCAGCAGGTGGTACGAGGACAGCAGCTGGCGCTGGGGCGCCTGAGTGGGCTGTTCTTCGATCGCCTGCGAGGCCTGGACACGATCCGCCGCTTCGGCGCCGAGCAGCGCGAGTCCGCGCGCATCGCCGATTACGCCGAGGACTTCCGCGCCCGCACCATGCGCGTGTTGCGCGTCGCGTTCCTGTCGTCCGCCGTGCTGGAGTATTTCAGCGCAATCGCCATCGCCACGCTGGCGATCTACATCGGCATGGGGTTGCTCGGCTTCATCACGCTGGGCCCGGCCGAGACGCTGACCCTGTTTTCCGGCCTGTTCATCCT
>CAYTXS010000283.1:0-3282 GCA_964441585.1 uncultured Thioalkalivibrio sp. | reverse complement strand
TGCCCCGCCTGACCGTCGAAGTAGATGGCGCCGTCGTGGCTGTAGTTGAAGCCGATGGTCTTGAGCTCGAGATCCGGACGCAGCTCGCGGACTCGCTCCAGCAACGTGTCGAGCGGCAGCGGCGCCTGGCCTGCATCGCTCGTCGGCGCGGGAATGGCCGTGGTGCCGTAAGCGTTTGCGGCCGCATAGCTAAGTTTGCCGTCCCCCACATCGGCGCGCAGCATCTCGAACAGGTACCAGCCGCCGGTGAGCGATATCACCAGCAGGAACCACAGGCTCCACAGGCCGGTCAACTTGTGCGCGTCGCTCCAGAATGCCCGCGCGCCGGTATTGAAGGTGAAAAAACGCCGCCACCAACGCCGGTAGAAATACAGGGCAGCCACCAGCGAGACGATCATCGTCACGGCGAACAGGACGACGAAGTAATCACCGAAGTACGGGATGAACAGTTCCATATGGAAGCTGCGGAAGAATCGCTGGATGTCCAGGTAGCTCCACGCGCCCTGGATCTCGCCCGAGTAAGGGTGGACGTAGATCCGCATGCTGTTCTGCTCGGGCAGGTTGACGACGAACTGCACTGCGGAACGCGCGTACAACGGCGCCGCGATCGAGCTGATCTCGGCTTGTGGATAATGTTGCATCACCACGGCCTTGAGCTGGCCGTAACTCAGCGCTTTGCCGCCGCCGCGTTCGATCCGGGCTTCCGGCGTCACCAGCCAGTCGAACTCGTGAGACAGCACGGCGAAGGTCCCGCTCCAGCAGATCACGAACAGCATCAGGCCGGTGATCACGCCGGTGAAACTGTGGATGCGGAACCAGGTTTTCTTGCCGGGCAGGTTCACGTGATCATTCCGAAAAAAAAGAGGCTACAGCGAAAGCTGCAACCTCGAAAAGGCTCACGAGCGGAGTCGTCAGCAATTCAAAAGCGATAGTTGGCCGTGAGGCTGAAGCTGCGTGGCTCCCCGGGGAACACACGTCCAAAATTGTAGCCACCCGTCCAGTGCGTCTCATCAGTGAGGTTCTTGCCCTGCAGAGACAGTTCCAGCTGCTCGATCGGCTGGTAGTAGATGGCGGCATCGAAGATCGTGTAGTCCGGCAATTCGAGCGTCGGGTTGAAAGTCGCACGCTCCGACACGTATGTCGCCCCGGCGCCGAAACCCCAGGTTGGGTTCAGGTCGTACCGCGCCCAAAGGGTCGCGGTGTGCTCCGGAGCATTCTCCTTGCGCCGGCCTTCCAGTGCGGGGTCCGGGTCATCGACGATCTCTGTGTCGTTGTAGGCGTAGTTGGCAATCAGCTGGAGTGCATCCGTGACTTTCCCGGAAAACTCGAGCTCAAGCCCCGTGGCCTGCTCTTCGCCGCGCTGGATATAGAGATCGGGGTTGCTCAGGTCGTTGGCGTAGACGATCTCGTTGTTCAGCGTCAGCTGGTAAATCGAGGCGACGAACATCGCGCGGCCGTGGAACAGGAGCTGCTTGTAGCCGATCTCGAATAGCTCGCTTTCACGCGGGTCGAAAGGACCGCCGTAGATCGGCGCACTGGTCCATGGGTCTGGCGGCTGGAAGCCCGTCAGCCAGCTGAAGTAAACGGACTGATCGACATTGAGTCGCCGCAGGAGGCTGATGCGCGGCGACAGCTGGTCGCCTTCCACCCGGGATTCCTCGGGGCTGGTGATCGTCGGGTCGACATAGTCCACTTCGAAATCGTCGTATCGCAATCCCAGCATCAGGTCCCATGGACCTAAGGTGAGCTGGTCCGTAACGTACAGCCCCCGGGCTTCGAGCGAGCCGCGCCAGGGGCTGTAACTCGGCGACACGAGCGTGTAGGAGTCGACGTCGCGCGCCATGTTCATCGGATTGGCGAGATCAAAGGTATCTACGTTGCGGGCGATGACCTCGCGGGCCATGTCCTCGCGCTCCACCGTGTCGATGCCGACGACGAGCTTGTGGCTGACGGCAGCCGTCTCGAAGTGGCCCACCAGGTAAGCCGACACCGAATCGACGTCGGCCTCCGAATCGCGATCGTTGTAGCGCAGGGAAATCTCCGTGGGCGTGACGTAGTTGTCGATGCGGTGCTCCTCGAGCTGTTCCTCGTAGTCGTAGTTCATGTACGCGAGCGCCAGGCTCCACGAGTCGTTGAGCTTCTGGTCGAGCGCGATCGTCGTGGCCAGCGTCTCGGTGTTCAACTTGTCGCCGGGCTGCGTGACCGAGACGTCGATCGGCACCGTGGTCAGGTCCTGCACGCCGTCGAAAACCGGCTGGCCGCGATCCAGGATTCCCTTGGAGTCGGTATAGACGAAATCCACGTTGACACGAGTGGTGTCGGTCGGCAGGAAGGAGAAGGAAGGCGCGACGATCAAGTTCTCGTTGAAGATCTCCGTGCGGAATGATTCCGAGTCTTCGTAGGCGACGTTGAGACGGTACAGGATCTGGTCCGTGATCGGACCGGTGGTGTCGAGCGCCAGGTACTGGTCCGCATTGCCGCTGTACCCGGTGTAACCGCCGTAACGCGCGCTCACGTTCGTCTGCGCCCGCTGCAAAGGTTTCTTGGTGACGATGTTGACCACGCCGCCCGGAGAGGCATCGCCGAAGGTCGCTGCGGCCGGGCCCTTGATGATCTCGACGCGCTCGACGTGCGCGATCAGGTCCTGGGACCAGAAATTGTTATAGGCACGGAGCCCGTTGATCCGCCGGTCATCAAAATTGCGGAAACCGCGGATCGTGATGTCGTTGTACACGGAAAACTCATTGACCCCGGCCACATAGGGTGCGATGTCATTCAGTCGCACCAGGGCGCGGTCCTGGATAACTTCTTTAGTGACGACGCTGATGGATTGGGCGACGTCCAGCAGATGGGTCTGCGTCTTGTCGGCGGAGAACGTGGACTCCGCGAAGAGCGACTCCTCTTCACGTCCGGTGACCTCGATGGCCTGCAGTTGAACGGCGTCGTCGCCCGGCAGCAGGCGAACCTCGTCTGTTCTTTCTGCTGTCGCCTCCTCGGCGGCAAAGGCTGGTTGCAATGACAGGGCTGACGGGATTACCAGCGCGGCGATGGCCACTGATTGTCCCCACTGGACAGGGTGCGACATGAACGTTTCTCTCCCGACAATGCGCGTGATTCGCTGTGGTCGGGAAAGTTAACAGGAACGGATCTTAAACGCGAGTAATTCTTATTCGTATTTTTACGTATCAGGTAAAAGCAGCGCGGGGGGCGTCAATCCTGCTTGGCGTCCGCTTTCAGTCGCTGGACGAAACGCAGGGTCACGAAGTTGATCAGCGACATCAG
>CAYTXS010000282.1:0-3316 GCA_964441585.1 uncultured Thioalkalivibrio sp. | reverse complement strand
TTCACGACCAGCGCCGAGAGCATCGCGCTGACCGGGCTTGGCGCGCTTGCATGCGCGTCCGGCAGCCAGGCATGCATGGGAAACAGCGCCGACTTCACCAGCAGGCCGGCGGTCAGGCCGGCCAGGGCGAGCAGAATCGGCGCCGGCGCCTCGGCCGTCGCAAGCCGCGCAGCGATGTCGGCCATGTTCAAGGTGCCGGTCAGGGCATGCAGAACACCGATACAGAACAGGATGAGCGCTGACGAAACCGCGCCGGCCATCAGGTACTTGAAGGCTGCAAGCGGTGCGATTCTTCCGCCGGCGACCGCCACCAGCGCGTAGCTGGACACGGACACGATTTCCATGAACACGAACAGGTTGAACAGGTCGCCGGTCGTGACGAAACCGATCAGGCCGCCCAGGTTGATCAGCAGCAGGCTGTAGTACCAGGGCAGGCGTGTCGCGCGCAGCGCCAGGCGCATGTACGGGCCGGAGTACACCAGCACGAGGCCGGCGACCATGGCGATGACGACCGCGACGGCGCTGAACTCGTCGAAGCGCAGCTCGATGCCATAGGGTCGCGCCCACCCGCCAAGCGGATACGAGAATGGACCCTCCAGCACCACGCGACGCGTGAGTTGCACCGCTGCTGCCAGCACCCACGCCGCCACGGCCAGCGCCCAGGGCCGGGCCAGGCCGGGATGACGCCGCGCGATGGCGGGCGTCAGCGCGCCGGCCACCAGCGGCACCGCGGCCGCCAGGGGCAGCCAGAGTTCCATCACTCGACCCCTTTGAGCTCGTCGGCCTCGATCGTGCCGCAACGCCGGTAGATCTCGACTATCAGGCTCAGCGCCAATGCAGTGATGCTGAGCGCGACGACGATTCCCGTAAGGATCAGGGCGTGTGGCAATGGGCTGGCGAACGGACCCGTCGTGTCGTCCGAGATAATTGGCGCGGCGCCGAAATCGACCATGCCGGAGGTGACGATGAAGGCGAACACCGCCGTCTCCATGATATTGAGGCCCAGGAGCTTCTTGATCAGGTTCTGCTTGGCGAGCACGACGTACAGGCCGATGCAGAACAAGGCGACGAACGCCGCGTAGTCGATGTTCAGCCAGAGTCCGACCATTTCAGTCGCCCCGCATGTGCTGGAACAGCCCGAGAATGATGACGGCGCTGCCGACGGCGATGCCGAGCTCGAGGGCGATCATCATCAGCGTGCGAACGGGCCCGAGCGCCGCGCCCGGGAAGCCCAGCAGGTATCCCGTCAGTAACACGCCCACCACGGCCACGGCAGCGAAGGTGAGCGGCGCCGCCGCCTGGAGCCAGGCGGCGAGCGGCGGCGGCACCAGCGGGTCGCGGGTCCCGCGGCCGAACACCACGCTAAGCATCATCAACAAGGCGCCGAGAATCACGCCGCCCTGGAATCCGCCGCCGGGATGGACATGGCCCTTGAAGATCACGAAGGCGGCGAAAAGGGCAATGAACGGCGCGGTGCAGCGAATGATGAAGGCCACTACCGGACTGATGGGAGGGCTTACGGGCCGGGGCGAATCATTCCGCCCGCCGGATTCACCGGGCCGCTGCCCTGGCGGCACCGAACTGACCCCGGTCACCGCAGCGAGTGCGGCAAAGATCACCATCACCTCGCCGAAAGTGTCGAAAGCGCGATAGTTCAGCAACACGCCCGTGACCAGGTTGGCGGCGCCCGACTCCCGCACGCCCTCCTTTACGTAGTGTGCCGCGACATGGGCATGCACCGGCGCCTGCGGATCGCCCGGCCGGGGCAGGCCAGCAACCCCCGCGAGCATCGGCACCGCGGCCGCGAGCAGGATAAACACGATCAGCCCCCGGTTCATTTTTCGCGCCGCCGTGTGCGGCCGATGGCCAGCAGCACCAGGATCGTCGTGACGCCGGCGCCGATCGCCGCCTCGGTCATCGCCACGTCCGGGGCGCCGCGATGCTGCCACAGCAAGCACATCACCAGGCTGTAGCCGGAGAAGATGATCGCTGCGGCGATCAGGTCCTTGCTGCGGGCCACGGCAACCGCCATGCCGATCAACAAGGCCAGCATCACGAGGTCGAAACCCTGGCTCATTCGCGTTCTCCCTGCGCTGCCGTCCACGGCGCCAAGCCGGTGCCATGGGCCGCCCGCGCCAAAGCATGCCCGGCGGTTGGACTGGACAGGAGCACCAGCACCAGCAAGACGACGATTTTCAGCGCCTCCGGATGGGGCGCGACGTAGATCGCCAGCCCCAGCAGAATGGACCCGGCCCCCACCGTGTCGCACTTCGTTGCGGCATGCGCCCGGGAATAGAAATCCGGCAAGCGCAACAAGCCCAGTGTGCCCGCGAGGAAAAACATGCCGCCGAGCGTCGCCAGCGCGATGGTCAAAGCCGATACGATCCAGCCGCTCATTGCTGCCAACCTCCGGTCAGCCGCCCGGTCTCGAGGAACCGCGTGGCGGCGATGGTGATGCCGAAATTCAGCAGGCCGTAGACCAGCGCGACATCGAGCAGAAGACTGCGTTCGAAAGCCAGCCCCAGCAGCACCAGCACGAGCAGCGCCTTGGTGCCGATCACGTTCGTCGCCAGGATCCGGTCCACGGCGGTCGGACCGGCGAAGGCGCGCCACACGCAGGCCGATGCATTGATCAGCAAGAAAGTCGCCAGGCCCCAGAAAAAGGCGTTCATGCGCGCGCCTCCGGCTCGAATATCCGTGCTATGCGCCTCTCCAGCGAGCCCTTCTGCAAATGTCGCGCACAGGCTTCGTCCAGGCAGTGCACAAGAAACGCGCCGTCATCGGCATCGACGGTCAAAGTGCCGGGGGTCAAGGTGACGGCGTTGGCAAAGACGACCCGGGAGACGGGCCGAAGCAAGCTGCTGCGATAGATCACCAGGCGCGGGCTGATGGGGAGGCGCGGATCGACCACGATCCGCACGACATGCAGCGCGGACATGAACACCGCGGCGCCGAAGACCGGCAACGCGCGCAACAAGGCAAGCCACTGGCGAACCGTTACGCGCGGAATTTCGCCGGCCCAGAGGAACCTGGCGGACCAAATGCCCAGCAGCAGGGACAGGGTGGCGCCGAGCAACAAGTCGCCAGGCGACAGCGAGGCCGAAATCACCAGCCAGAAAGCGAAGATCGCCGTGCTGGCCCCGAGCACACGCGAGACCCGAGAGCTCGTACCCCACGGGCCGCGCGTATCCTGCCGGACAGGAGTTCCGCTCGCCTGCATGCTCTGGACTCCGGCGGCGCCTTGGGCCCGTTCCAGGGCGATGCCCTCCCTGGCCCGGACGGTCTTCAGGCCTCTTTAAATCCTATAGTCCAAGGC
>CAYTXS010000281.1:0-3326 GCA_964441585.1 uncultured Thioalkalivibrio sp. | reverse complement strand
TCTTGATGACGCCGGACATGACGTCGTCACGCAGATCGACCTGGGCCTGCATCTGCGACCAGAAGGCCCCCTCGTCCACGCCCAGGATGATCACACCCTCCAGCCAGGCGCCGAAAATGCCCATGGCGCTGAAAATGACCGCGAGGATCGGCATGGCGATGACGCCGCCCAGGAAACGGGGCACGACCACGCGCTTGATCGGGTCGACAGCCATCATCTCCATGCCGGACAACTGGTCCGTGGCGCGCATCAGGCCGATTTCCGAGGACAGCGCCGTTCCTGCGCGCCCCGCGAACAGCAGCGCGGTGACCACGGGCCCGAGTTCCCGGACCAGCCCGAGGGCGGCCACCATGCCGATCGTGTCCTCCGCGCCGAACCGTGACAGCGTCAGGTGGGCTTGCAACGCGAGCACCATGCCGACGAAGAAGCCGGCCAGCATGATCACCACCAGCGACTGCACGCCGGTCACGTAAACCTGCTTGATGATCAGGCGGGGCCGCGCCAGCGCATACGGCATGTTGACGATGATCCGCAGCAGAAACAGCTGGCCGGCGCCGAAGGTGCCGAAGAACCCGCGGAGCGAATAAAGCACCTCGAGAGCCAGCCGGCGCAGTCCCCTGATGGTCGCGTTGCTCACCGGTTTTCGCCCAACGGATAACGCCCTGTCACTTGCCGCTGCGCGAAAGCAGCTGCTCGCTGTAGTCGGGGGCGGGATAATGGAAAGGGACCGGCCCGTCGGCCATTCCCGCCATGAACTGCACCACCGTCTCCGAGTGGTGGTCCTGCAAATCCTGCGGCGTGCCCGAAGCGACGACGCGCCCTTCGGAAAGCAGGAAGGTGCAATCTGCGATCGAGGAGACCTCGTCCACGTCGTGAGTGACCACCACGCTGGTCAGGCCGAGCGCGTCGTTCATGCGCCTGATGAGCCGCACGACGACGCCCATCGAGATTGGGTCCAGCCCCACGAAAGGCTCGTCGTAGTAGATGATTTCCGGGTCCATGACTATGGCACGCGCCAGTGCAACGCGCCGTGCCATCCCGCCGGACAACTGCGAGGGCATCAGCTGCCAGGCGCCGCGGAGTCCGACGGCATGCAGCTTCGTCAGGACGATATGGCGGATGAGCCGCTCCGACAGCCGCGTGTGCTCGCGCAACGGGAATGCGACGTTGTCATACACGCTCAGGTCGGTGAGTAATGCGCCGTTCTGGAACAGCATGCCGACACGCTTGCGCATGCGAAACAGTTCACGACGGCTCATTTTCGTAACCTCGGCGCCGTCGAAGGTCACGCTGCCGTGATCCGGAAGCTCCTGGCCCGTGATGAGGCGCAGCAGCGTCGTCTTGCCGGTCCCGCTGGGCCCCATGATCGCCGTGACGCCGCCGCGGCGGATATCGATGTCGAGGCCGTCGAAGATCATCGTCTGGCCGCGCGCATAGGCCAGGTCGCGGATCGACACGATGTTGTCGCTGCCCGGACAGCCGGAGCGAACCGCTGGGCGTGGCCCCTCGACTCCGGACAGGCTCACTCAGTTCGCTCCGGACTCGAGAGCCGGCTTGTATTCGCCACGGCGCGCCAGGTGATTCATGCGAGCCCGGTGGGCGAAGGCCTGCGCACCGGCTTCCAGCCTGCCCTTGTCGCCGCCCCAGGAACGCAACGCGGACGCCTGCAGGGCACGGCCGTAGGAGAAGGACAGCTCCCACGGGTGCGGGCCGAGGCGGTTCATCGCATTGAGATTGGCCGTGGCCTCCTCCTCGCTCTGCCCGCCCGAAAGGAACGCAATCCCGGGCACCGCCGCCGGCACATGCCGTCGCAGGCAACGCACGGTGGCCTTTGCAACCTCCTCGACGGTGGGCTGCTGCGGGCAATCCTGCCCCGCGACCACCATGTTCGGCTTGAGAACGATACCTTCGAGGACGACACGGTGACGCGCAAGGGCGGAGAACACCTCCAGCAGCACCGCGTCGGTGACCGCCTCGCAGCGGGCCAGGTCATGGTCACCGTCCATCAGGACTTCCGGTTCCACGATCGGCACGATATCCGCTTCCTGACAGAGCGCCGCATAGCGCGCGAGAGCGTGGGCATTGGCCTCGATGCAAAACGCGGTCGGGATCTCGTCTCCGATCGCGATCACGGCGCGCCACTTGGCGAATCCGGCGCCCAGGGAACGGTATTCCTCGAGACGCTTGCGCAGACCGTCCAGCCCTTCGGTGACCGTCTCGCCCGGAAAGCCCGCCAGCGGCTTGGCCCCGGCATCGACCTTGATGCCGGGTACGATCCCTCGGCCGGCCAGCAACTCCGGGAATGGCACGCCCGACCCCGTCTGCTGGCGCAGTGTCTCGTCGAACATGATCACCCCGCCGATCCAGTCCTCGATGCCGGGCGCCGTGAACAGCATTTCGCGGTAGACACGCCGATTCTGCTCGGTGTTCTCGACACCGATCGGATCAAAGCGCTTCTTGATCGTCGGGTGGCTTTCATCCGCCGCCAGGATGCCCTTTCCGGGCGCCACCATGGCGCGCGCTATCTTGTTGAGTCCATCGAGGTTCATCGCATCCTCCGCGCGTGCTGAAGACCGCCCTGCACCGTATCGGCCGGCGAGGAAATTATGGCCGGGTTTCAAACCAGCAATGTTAGCATAGCGCCCCCTTTCGCCCAGTGAACCAGGCCGCAGACGTCCTCCGGCTGCAGAGGCCCCGGCAACCGGAAAACACCCCCCGGGGTTGGCCCGAGGGTCAATCAGGACTAAAATGGTGCCCATTGAGCGCTGGGCCGACAGGAACGGGGACGCAGATGCTGAAAATGAGTCGCCTGACGGACTACGGAACCGGTGTGCTGGCCTACCTCGCCGGCACCGGGACGAAGCCGCAGAGCGCGAGCGGGGTTGCCGAGCAGACCGGGTTGCCGGCCGCGACGGTCAGCAAGATCCTCAAGTCGCTGACGCGTGCGGGCCTGGTCACTTCGCACCGGGGTGCCCAGGGCGGTTACGCACTGTCCCGGCCGGCGGAAGAGATCACCGCGGCGGAAGTGCTCGATGCGCTGGAAGGGCCGCTGGCCCTGACCGAGTGCGCCACCGAATTGGGCAGCTGCGAACTGGAGTCGCTCTGCCTGGTGGGCACGGCGTGGCAGCGGATCAATATCGCAATCCGCGGCGCGCTCGACGAAATCAGCCTTGCCGAGCTGGCAAGCATGGAAGCGGGCCGCCGACTGCGGGTCGATTTGAGAACCCTGGTGTCGTCGCCCGGCAGGACGGCACGACTGGAACGCGGCTGACGCCGCGGGGAGTAGACATGGCAACCGGACAGCAAGACGTCGAAGAACTGGTCGC
>CAYTXS010000280.1:0-3329 GCA_964441585.1 uncultured Thioalkalivibrio sp. | reverse complement strand
ACGCCGTGGCGCCAGCCGACCTGTGGGTCGAAACCGCGATAGTCGGATACGCTTTCCAGGTAATCAGCGGCTGTATCCACCAGGTCCTGGCGTTGCCCAGGGCTCATCCAGGCGTCGATTCGATCCGTGCGCGCGATTTCTGCGAGCACGAGAATGGAAAACGGATGGGCCACGCCGACAGGGTCTGGCTGCCGCAACAACTTGTTCAGCTGAGCGGACAGGATTTCGAGTTGTTCGGCGGGAGGACGTTGGTCGCGAAGGATTTCCGCCAGCCGCGTGTAAGCAAACTGGTCACGTAGCTCAGGATCCGGGCTGGCCAGGCAGGTCACCAGTGCCTCGAGTTGCTCTTCGCTCGCCGTGTTCATGGTTTGGATGCGGTCCGGGTCGCAACCAAGGGCGGGACGAGAGGCCAGCAGGATCAGTAAGAGCAGTAAGTGCCGCATCACATGAGCTCAAACGATTCAATGGGGATTGTGCCGCAGAGAGGAGCCATAAGCGACCTTATGGGAGCGGGGGATCGGCCGGGCGGGTTGCCAGCCGATGCGAAGTTCAGGAGGATTTCCCCGGACGATTCCGTGAGGTCGGCGAGACATAGGCGCCAGCGGTCATCTACACTCGGGAGCACGATGAATCGATCCGAGTCGCTTTTTCTCGCGGTATTCATGCCTGGTGTGGCGCTCGCCTTTTTAATACCCCCCGTGGTGTTCGTGTTGACCGCGCTGTTCGTCGATATGTCGCTGGCTGAAAGCCTTAGAGCCGTCGCGGCGCAGTTTGGGGCCGAGCGCCATCCGCTGCTCGGCGCCGCGATCCTCGGCACGCTGCCGGTGGTGGTGCTGACGCTGGTAGGTTGGTTGCTGGCACGTAAGCTCGACAAGTTGCGCGTGCGCGCGATCGCCCAGGCGGGCCTGGTCGGTATCGCGCTGGTACTGGTATGGGTCAATGTCGAGTTCTGGCCGGGCTATCTGCCCGACAGAACCTTCCTCGGGTTTCCGCATGGGCTGGAGTTCATTATCGGGCCGGTTTTTTTCGCGCCGCCCGCCATGCTGATGGCGATGCTGGCGGCCTGGTTCGCGACGCGCCCGCCTGCTGAATGAGGCGCATCTTCCTGCTCTTGTGTCTCTCCATCGTTTCGGCGCCAGCCGATGCGTGCCGCTGCGCGCAGCGGAGCCTGGCCGAGTATTTTGAAGGAGCCACGGAGGTCATGACGGCCCGGCTGATCGGAGCCAGGGAGAACGACGCAGACCCGGCGTGGCTCGATCTGCGGTTCGAAGTCGTTGCACCGGCGTGGAAATCATCGCGCACCCTGGCGGTCGGTACGCAGATTAATTACAGCACCGCATCGAGTTCGGCGAGCTGCGGTCTTTCGCCCGAAGCAGGGGCCGTCTACGTGTTGTTCGCGTATTCGTCCGCCGAAACGCCAGAGGCCGAATTGCACGTAGACACCTGCAGCGGGAGTCGAGTGTTGTTGCCGACCGACGGGCGAGCGCCCGAAGGGTTTCAGGATGTGCCGGCGCGCTTCGTGCCGCAGCAACTCAATGCACTGGCCGGCCTCGCCGTGCTCGGCAAAATAGCAGCGGCACAGCCCGACCCGACAGAGCCGGACAATAGGACGCTCGTCGGTTTGCTCGACGTTTCGGGTTTCAGTCACGCCGGGCATGCGCGCCTGTTGGAACGGGCCGAGCGGGATGCTGAATTGATCGCGCAGCCCGACGGCTATGAGGGTTTGCAAGTACGGGAGATCGGCTACGAAGTTCCGGCCGCCGTGGTTTATGCCCATGTCGACGGCTGGTACAAGCTGCGGACCGCGGACGGCGTGTTCGGGTGGTTGCCGCCGGACTATGCGGGGACGTTCTTTTCTTACACTGATCTGCTCGTGCGCCGCCTCGCCTATGTGCCGGTGCCTTGGCACGGTTTCGTCTGGCCGTCGCCTGGCGCGGGGCTGCCGCTGCGCGTGCTTCTGCCTGAAGGAAAACACGAACATCCGGTGGAAGTGCTCGAAACACAGATCGTCGGTGGTTCACCGTGGTTTCGCATCAACCTGTTGCCGACCAGCCCGTGCGAGGGCGGCGAAAGTGCACAGGGCACCGGAGGGTGGGTGCCGGCATATCGCGAAGACGGTACGCCACTCGCCTGGTTTTACTCGCGCGGGTGCTGAATGCGGAGCCGCTAACGGGCCGCATCTCAGGTGCTAATCTCGCGTGTGCTCTCGTTTTCCAGGGGATCGGGTCTGTCTGACTCAGCACTTTCACCACGTGATTGGGGAAAGGGCTATTCGGTGCGCTTGGTCGACGCCCTGCGTCCTCTTCTACAATACGGGCATGCAGAGAAGCACTCCAACCGTTAACCAGACAAGCCTGCTTCTGGCCAACACCGTCTCATTACTTTTTGCTCTGGTCATCAATGCCATGGCCGGCAGTTCCATCTTCAGCGGAAAAACCGTGGGAGATGTGAGCAAGACTTATGACACGCTGTTCGCGCCCGCCGGATACGCGTTCGCGATCTGGGGGCTGATCTATCTGCTGCTAATTCTATTCGTCGGCTACCAATGGTTCGCGTGGCTGAAGCGTAACGACGACCGGGAACTGCAACAAACCGGGCTCTGGCTGAGCCTGGCCAACCTGGCCAATGGTTTCTGGATCGTGGCCTGGTTGAACGAGTCCATCGGGATCTCCGTCCTGCTTATGCTTGTTCTTCTGATTTCTCTGCTGGTTTTGGTGGTACGGCTTCGGCTGGAAATCTGGGATGCCCCGCTGCGGATCATCGCGTTTGTATGGTGGCCGATAGTCATTTACCTGGGCTGGATAGTTGTGGCTGCGGTGGCCAATGTGGCCGCCTGGCTGGTCAGCATGGGCTGGCACGGCGGCTTCATGGGGGCGTCGAACTGGACCATCCTGTTGATCGCTGCGGCCACGATGATCTACGTCGCTCTGGTCTGGTTCCGCAACATGCGGGAAGCCGCGCTCGTGGGCATCTGGGCATTGATCGCCATCGCTGTGCGGCAATGGCAGACGCACGACGAGATCGTGATCGTCGCTTCGATCGGTGCCGTCACATTGTTCACGATCGTTTCCTGGCACGCCTATAAGAATCGGGAGTCTTCACCGTTGGCTCACTGATCAGGCAGTCTGTCTGTTCACACTGGACGTCTTTCACTTTCTCATGGTCAAGCGCTCCATATTGGAGACGGACAGAAAGCTGATGGTATGGGGTCGAATCCAGGCTCGCGAAGCGGCCCAAAAAAAAGCCGCTAATAAAATCAGCGGCTTAGGTTAGGTGATTGGTGGAGGCGGCGGGAATCGAACCCGCGTCCGCGAGCCCTCCGCCCGGAG
>CAYTXS010000279.1:0-3336 GCA_964441585.1 uncultured Thioalkalivibrio sp. | reverse complement strand
AGCTGCTGGCCGAACATTTTCGCCGCCTCGTCGCGGACCTGGTCCGGCGTCTCGGTCAGCTTCACCCCGCCGGCCTTGCCGCGCCCGCCGGCGTGGACCTGGGCCTTGACCACCCAGCTGCTGCCGCCGATTTCTTCGGCCGCCTTGGCGGCGTCTTCGGCGCTGCGCGCCGGGATGCCCCGCGACACGGGAATGCCGTACTCGGCGAACAGTTGCTTGGCCTGGTATTCGTGAAGATTCATGGGGAGTGTGCCCTTCGGCGAGAAAGGCCGGTATTCTGTCCCATCGACGCCCCGCAGGCAAAGGGCCGGGCGTCGTCGCGGGCGCCCCGCCCGGCAACGGAACGGAAAACAATGACCACCGTCTCGCCATGAATTCGACCCGACCCGAAGCACTGGCCCCGGAGTTCTCCTGGCGGACCCTGCGGCTGCTGAACGCCTTCCGGCTGCTGTACTGCGCCTTCTTGTTCGCACTGTTCATCTATCCCTCGGAGCCGCGCTTCGTCGGCAACGCCAACCCGGAGCTGTTTCTCGCCGCCATCCTGTCGGGTTTCGTGTTCGCCGCGGTCAACGACTTCGCGGCCAACCAGCACTGGCCGTCCGTCCGCGCCCAGGCGTTGGCCCAGGGGCTCATGGACATCGCGATCATCAGCGCCCTGACCTGGGCGAGCGGCGGTTTGGTCAGCGGCCTCGGCAACCTTTTGATCATCACCATCGGTGCGCTGTCGTTCATCTCCACCCGCGTGCGCGCCCTTGCCTACGCCTCGATGGCCACCCTCGCGATGCTGGGCCTGCAGATCTTCGGCATCGCGCAGGGCACGATCACCGTCGGCGACGTGGCGCCCACCGGCCTGTTCGGCGCGCTGCTGATGACGCTGGCCTTCGCCGCGGCGCCGCTCGCGCGGCGCATCCACGAGAGCGAAGCCCTCGCGCGGCAACGCGGTGTCGATCTCGAAAACCTCAACCAGCTCAACGAGTACATCGTGCAGAACCTGCGCGAGAGCATCGTGGTCCTGGACGGCGAAAACCGAATCCGGCTGATGAACGAGGCCGCAGCCAAGTACCTGGGCATCGGGCCCGGCTGGCGGGGCATTCGCATCGGCGAGGTGTCGGCCCGCCTCGACCAGGCGGTTGCCGGCTGGCGCGATGCGGGGATGAACACGAACCAGGCCGGCGCCTTCCCGTCGGCGGACGGCACGACCCTCATCGCGCCCATCTTCGCCCCCATCGGCCGGCCTAAAAGCGGTGCTTTGCTGGTGTTTCTCGAGGACACGATGATCCAGTCCGAAAAAGCCCAGCAGGCCAAGCTCGCCGCGCTCGGGCGGCTCTCCGCCAGCGTGGCGCACGAAATCCGCAACCCGGTCGGGGCGCTGAGCCACGCCGCCCAGCTGCTGGGCGAGGCCGAAAACCTGGACGACCCACAGAAGCGGCTCACCGCGATCATCGAGAACAACACCGTGCGCGTCAGCAACATCGTGGAGAACATTCTCCAGCTGTCCCGGCGCGAGCAGCTCAACCCGCAGCGCATCGACCTCGTGGACTGGTGCAAGCAGTTCATCGAGGAATTCGCCGGCTCGGCGGATCTCCCGACCTCCGCCATCGATCTCGACATCTCGGGCGCGCCGGTCGAGGTGCGCATGGACCCCGGCCACCTGCACCAGGTCGTGACCAACCTGTGCGAGAACGCGCTGCGCTACGGCCAGGGCGCGGGCGAGAAGTTCCGCGTCGAGCTGGCCATCGGCCGGCGCCCGGGCACCGACCGGCCCTACCTCGAGGTGCGCGATCGCGGCCAGGGCATCGCGCCGGAGCTGGCCGACCGGGTCTTCGAGCCCTTTTTCCGGGGCACCAACCAGCCGGAACACCGCGACGGCAGCGGACTCGGGTTGTTCATCTCCCGGGAACTGTGCGAAGTGAACCGCGCTGCGCTGGTTTACGAACCGCGTCACGGTGGCGGCACCGTATTCCGTATTATCTTCGCGGATCCGCAACGCTGGGAGACCTGAGTGTCACGCCCCACCGTCCTGATCGTCGACGACGAACCCGATATCCGCGAGCTGTTGTCCATGACGCTCGAGGGCATGGATATTGCCCCGGACACGGCCGCCGACCTCGCCGAGGCCCGCCAGAAGCTGCAACTCGGCGATTTTCACTTCTGCCTCACCGACATGCGCCTGCCCGACGGCGACGGCCTCGAGCTGGTGCAGTGGATGCAGAGCCAGCGGCCCGGCGTTCCGGTCGCGGTGATCACCGCCCACGGCAACGTCGAGACGGCCGTGCGCGCGCTCAAGCTGGGCGCCTACGACTTCGTCTCCAAGCCCGTGCGCGTCAAGGACCTGCGCAAGCTGGTCGCCACCGCGCTGAAGCTGCGCGAAGTCGAACACCAGGACGCCGACGCCACCGGAATCCGCGGCGGACGGCAGGTTTTATTGGGCCACTCGCCGCCCATGGAACGCGTGCGCAAGATGATCTCCAAGGTCGCGCGCAGCCAGGCGCCGGTGCACATCGTCGGGGACTCCGGCACCGGCAAGGAACTCGTCGCAAGGCTGATCCATGACTCCGGCCCCCGCGCGGGCGGACCGTTCGTCGCGGTCAACTGCGGCGCCATCCCCTCGGAGCTGATGGAGAGCGAACTGTTCGGCCACCTCAAGGGCAGCTTCACCGGTGCGACGGCCGACCACGAGGGTCTCATCCGCAGCGCCGAGGGCGGCACCGTGTTGCTCGACGAAATCGCCGAATTGCCGCTGCTCATGCAGGTCAAGCTGTTACGCGTCATCCAGGAGCGTGCCGTCCGTCCGGTAGGGGGCAACCAGGAAATCCCCGTGGACGTGCGCTTTCTTTCCGCGACCCACCAGGATCTCGGCGCGCTGGTCGCCGACGGGCGCTTCCGCGAGGATTTGTATTACCGGATCAACGTCATCGAGCTGGTCGTGCCGCCGCTGCGCGATCGCGGCGACGATATTCTCGAGTTGGCCGAGCACATCCTGGACCGCCTCGCGGGACAACTCGGGGTCGAGTGCCGCGAGCTCTCGCCGGGCGCCAGAAAGGCGCTGCTGGCGCACCCGTTCCCCGGCAACGTCCGCGAGCTGGAAAACGTGCTGGAGCGGGCGATTGCGCTGTGCGAGGACGGCCGCATCAAGGCCGAGGACATCCAGCTGCGCCAGCCGGAGCCGGGGCCGAACCCCGTCCGGCCACGCGTCTCACCCGACGGTGAAAGCGGGCTCGGTGACCAGGTCGAGGAACTGGAGCGCGCCGCCATCATCCAGGCCCTCGAACAGACCCGCTACAACAAGACCCAGGCCGCCCGGCAGCTGGGCATCACCTTCCGCGCGCTGCGGTA
>CAYTXS010000278.1:0-3345 GCA_964441585.1 uncultured Thioalkalivibrio sp. | reverse complement strand
GCTAACGGTAGCTAGGGTCTGCAACATCGAATATGGTTTCCGCTGCTCAACCGGCTGCCCGACAGATACCCGCGAAACCGGCGCTCTCCAGAGAGGCGCCGCCCACGAGTCCGCCGTCGACATCCGGCATGGCAAAAATATCGGCTGCATTGGCGGCCTTCACGCTCCCGCCATACAGCACCTTTACGAAGTCCGAAATTGTAGCATTTTCGGAATGCAACAGGCCACGGATAAATGCATGTACGGCTTGCGCCTGTTCCGGCGAGGCCGTGCGGCCCGTGCCGATAGCCCAGATGGGCTCGTACGCGACCACGGCATGCGAAAAAGATTCGATACCCGCGCTGTCCAGTACGGCCCGCAGCTGGCGCCCGACCACTGCTTCGGTCTCCCCGGCTTCGCGTTCCTCGAGACTCTCTCCGACGCAAAGAATCGGCACCAGGCCGTGGCGCTGGGCTGCGCCGAACTTGCGCGCGACGAGCTCGTCGCTTTCGCCGTGCAGGCTGCGACGCTCGGAATGACCGACGATGGCGAAGTGGCATCCCAGGTCCGCGAGCATTGCGCCGGACACCTCGCCGGTGAATGCGCCCTCGTCCTCGGCCGAAATATCCTGTGCGCCGACCAGGATCGGGCTGCCGGCCGCACAGCCGACGGCCTCGGGCAGGTAGGGGTACGGCGGGCACACAGCGATATCACAAGGCGCGCCGTCCCCGAACGCCGCGGCCAGCTCCGCCAGCAGCGAACGCGTGAACGCGCGCGAGCCATGCATCTTCCAGTTACCCGCAACCAGCTTTTTTCTCATTTCGGCCTCCCGGCCCGTAAAGCCGCGGCACTTTAGCCGCCGCCCCAGGCGAAATCAATGTTTTGCAGCCGCCCTGACCGTCTCCGCCAGACGCTCGGCCATGCTCAATGCCTCCGCGGCCGCTGCGGCCTCGACCATGACCCGAATGAGCGGTTCCGTCCCGGACGCGCGCAGCACCACGCGGCCGCGTGTGCCCAGTTCCGCTTCTGCCGCAGCCTTTGCCTGGCGGATCTCCGGCACGGCGTCGCAGTCGAGCCGCCGGCCGACGCGCACGTTGATCATGGTTTGTGGCATGCGCCGCATGCCGGCTACGAGGGCCGAAAGGCGCTCGCCGGTTCGCTGCATCACCCCGAGCACCTGCAGTGCAGTCGCCAGGCCATCGCCCGTCGATGTCTTGGCCAGATTGATCACATGACCGGAGGTTTCTCCGCCCAACTCGCCCCCATTGGCTTTCAACATGGCCATGACGTAGCGATCGCCCACGGCCGCACGCAGAAAAGGAATTCCGAGCGCATCCAATGCCTGCTCCAGGCCGAGATTGCTCATCGCCGTACCGACCACCGGGCCGCGCAATTCACCACGCGCCTGGGCGTCGCGCGCAAGCACGTATAGCAGCTGGTCGCCGTCCACCAGCGTGCCCTGCTCATCGACCAGGACGCATCGGTCGCCGTCGCCGTCCAGCGCCACGCCCATGCTGGCACCCACGCCGATCACGGTTGTCGCCAGGAGTTCCGGATGGGTCGAACCGCAGCCCTGGTTGATGTTCCGCCCGTTCGGCGAGCAGCCGATCGGAATGATTTCGGCACCGAGCTCGCCCAGCACCCGCGGCGCCACCTTGTAGGCGGCACCGTGTGCGCAATCGATCACCAGCTTGAAGCCTGCGAGGGTTGTCCCTTCCGGCAACATTGCCTTGCAGAACTCCTGGTAGTCGACGCGCGCTTGGTCGACACGGCGCGCCCGGCCCAGGCTGGTCGATTCGAGCGTCACGGGCGGCTCGTCGAGCAAGGCTTCGATCGCCGTTTCCTGTTCGTCCGTGAGCTTTTCTCCGCCCGCGGCGAAAATCTTAATGCCGTTGTCGTCATACAGGTTGTGCGAGGCGCTGATGACGATCCCGAAATCGGCGCCGAGCTGCCGGCACAGGTAGGCCACGGCCGGGGTCGGCAAGGGGCCGGCCAGCAGGACATTGGCCCCCGCCGCGGTAAAACCGGCTTCCAGCGCGGCCTCGAACATGTAGCCGGACAGGCGCGTGTCCTTGCCGATCAGCACCGTACCCCCTTGCGGCGCGAGCACGCGAGCGGCCGCGCTGGCCAGGCGCAGGGCGAAATCCACCGTCATGGGCGGCTGCCCGACCCGTCCCCGCACTCCGTCGGTACCGAAATATCGCCTGCTCATCCCTGTACTCCCTCGTGTTCGTTGTCGCCGCCTGCCGCCATCACGGCCGCCGCCATCCGCACGGCGTCCAAGGTCTCGGCCACGTCATGACTGCGGATTATCCGCGCCCCGGAGGCCACCGCCAATGCCGTCAGTGCCAGGCCGCCGGCGACGCGGGCCTCGACGGCGCGTCCCGTCACCGTGCCGATCATCGACTTGCGCGATACGCCGACCAGCACCGGCACGCCCAGCGCGGTGAGACGCGACAGTCCCCGCATCAGCAGGAGATTGTGTTCCAGCGTCTTGCCGAAGCCGAAACCCGGATCGACGAGGATACGTTCCAGCTCGATGCCGGCCCGCAAGCAGGCCTCGATGCGTTCCGCCAGGAAAACGTAGACGTCCTCCGCCACATCGCGGTAAGTCGGCGCGGACTGCATGGTGCGCGGTTCGCCCTGCATATGCATCAGGCACACGGCGCAACCGCTCGCTGCGGCCGCCTCCAGCGCTCCTGGCGCCCGCAGCGCGCACACATCGTTGATCAATTCAGCGCCGGCCGCGGATGCGGCGAGCATCACTTCCGCTTTGGCGGTGTCAATCGACAACGGCGGCCCGTCTTCGCGGACCAGCGCCTCGATCACGGGCAGTACACGCCGCAGTTCCTCCCCGACGGTGACCGGTGTGGCACCCGGACGAGTGGACTCGCCGCCAACATCCAACAGGCCCGCGCCCTCAGCCGCCAGCTTTCGCGCCTGTCGCAGCGCCGCCTCGGTAGCGACGAAGCGCCCCCCATCAGAGAACGAGTCCGGCGTCACGTTGAGCACGCCCATGACGAGGGGCTCATCGAGCGCAAGACGACGGGTGCGCAATTTCAGGTGCATCGAAAAACCGGTAACCGGGACAGCCCCCAGTCTAACCCCCGGCCGGCCCGATCTCACGCCGCCACAACGGAAAACGCCGGGGCTGGCCCGGCGTTTTCCATCACGAGATACGATTGTGCCCGCCTCAGTGCTGGCTCGCAGGCCCGGCAATCGGATTGGGATCGCCGCCGTCCTGCGGGCGCGGCTCCGTGGGCACCGCCGGCGGATTATCCGTCCAGTCGGCGGGTGGCCGCGGCTCGCGACCGGCCATGATGTCCTTGATCTGCCCTTCGTCGATCGTCTCGTACTTGATCAGCG
>CAYTXS010000277.1:0-3345 GCA_964441585.1 uncultured Thioalkalivibrio sp. | reverse complement strand
CGCCGCAAGCTGAACGCCATCGACCTGGAGTTCCGCAACAAGAACGTGCTGATCGTGGACGACTCCATCGTGCGCGGCACCACGTCGCGGCAGATCATCGAGATGGCACGCGAGGCCGGCGCACGCAAGGTGTATTTCGCCTCTGCGGCGCCGCCGGTGCGGTATCCAAACGTCTACGGCATCGACATGCCGGCGGCGGCGGAGCTGATCGCACACGGTCGCAGCGAGGAAGAAGTGCAGCAGCTTATCGGCGCCGACTGGCTGATCTACCAGACGCTCGAAGATCTCTCTCGCGCCGTCCAGCACGACAACGCGGACATCCACGAATTCGACTCTTCCTGTTTTTCGGGAGAGTACGTCACCGGGGGGATCACCTCGGAGTACCTGCGCAAGATCGAGGAAAACCGCTCCGACTCCGTGCGCCTCGTGCGCGACAGCCGGCACGCGGGCGCGCCGGCCGCCGTCGAAGTCTTGTAGGCGCCGGCAGCGCGACGACCTGATGCGCATTCTCATCGTCGATGATCACCGCGATTACCGCACCTGGCTGGGGCATCACTTGTCGGCAGCCCAGCCGGGGGCGGACATCGTCGATCACGAGGCGGCGGGCGAAGACCCCTGGCCGGAGGGCTTCGCGGCGACCGACTGGGACCTCGTGTTTCTCGATCACCGCGTCGGCATGCACGACGGACTCGAGTTGCTGCGCGAGCTGAAGTCGCGCGAGGACTGCCCGCCGGTCGTGTTCCTGACGCCCCAGGGCGACCAGCACGCCATCGCCCGGGCGCTGCAGGAAGGTGCGGACGATTTCCTGCCCAAGGGCCGCAGTACGCACGACCACATCAGCCGGATCGTGCGCGAGGCGCTGCGCAGGGGCCGCCGCATGCCCGGCGCCGCCACGCGCGCCCCCGACGAAGATGCGCCTTCTTTCCGCCTCAAGGGGCACCGTTTCCTCAAGGCCCTGGGCAGCGGTTCGACGGCCTCGGTGTATCTCATGGAACGCGAGCGCAACGAGCAGCTGGCCGTCGCCAAGGTATTCCGTCACGTGCCCGACCGGGTCGATCACTTCGCGCCCCTGCAGCGTTTCCTGCGGGAGTACGAGGTCATATCCGGCATCCGTCACCCGAATGTCGTGGAGATCTTCGATCTCGGCATCGCCGACGACATGGCGTTCATCGTCATGGAGTATTTCTCCGGCGGCCACCTCGGAGAGCGTGTCGCCAAGGGCATGCCAGTGCAACAGGCACTGGAGTATCTCGCCCAGGCGGCCCGGGCCCTGGCCGCGATCCATGCGGTCGGCGTGCTGCACCGGGACCTGAAGCCGGCCAACATCATGCTGCGCGACGACGCCACGTTGGCCATCATCGATTTCGGCGTCGCCAAGTTGCGTGACGCCGCTGCCGAACTCACTGGGCTCGGCGAGGTCTTCGGCACCCCCTACTACATGAGCCCGGAACAGGGCGAAGGCACCCCGGTCGACGAGCGTTCCGACATCTACAGCCTGGGCGTGGTGTTCCACGAGATGCTCACCGGGCGCAAGCCCTATGTGGCCGGCTCGCCGATCGCCGTGATCTGGAAGCATCGGCACGCGCCGCTGCCGCGCCTGCCGAAGTCCATGGCGGAGTGCCAGCCCTTGCTCGATCGCATGATGGCGAAGGAGCGCGACGACCGCTTCGCCTCGGCCGACGAACTCCTCGCCGCCGCCGTGGCCCTGCAGGCCCCCGACCGACTTGCCGAACTCTCCGGGGAGTCGGGCACGTGAGCTCCGGCGAAGAACGGGTGGTTTCTGCCCCTGGAGCCGGCGAGGACGCATCGGTGCTGCCGGCCGACCATCCCCTCAGGGAGGAACTGTACGGCGAATCGCACGCGCGACCGTTCCCCGTCGTGTCCGCCCCGGTACGCATCAGCCACCTGGCGATGCTGGCCGATCCCGGCGAGGCGGCCGCGCATCGCGCCCGTCTCGAGGCACTCGCCGCCGTGCACGGCGTGGCGCCGCCACCGCCCGACACGACGGCCTGGTATGCGGCCTTCCCGGGCTTCACGGTGCGCTGGGAACGGCATACCGAATTCTGCACGTACACCTTCCTGCGCCCGGACGACGACGGGGAGCCTTTCGCACGCACTGCCATCGACGTCCTGCCGCAGGGCTGGCTGGCCTCGCTGCCCGGCGCGCTGCTGGTGGCGGTCCACGCGACCGTCGTCGCCGGCGAGGCGCCGGATCCCTTCTGTCCCGAGCTGCAGGCGCAGTTCGACGGCAAGATGATCGTGGGCAGTCGCATCGTCGATGACCGCGCGGTCGTCTGGACGTCCCTGCAGCTGCACGGCGACGGGTTCGCCCGCTATCTCGTCTGCAACATGGGTCTGAACGATTTCCAGACGGGCCGCACGGTGCAGCGCCTGCTGGAGATCGAGACCTACCGGATCCTGGCGCTGCTCGGCTATCCGGAGGCCAAGCGCGTCTGGCCGCGCGTCAGGCGTCTCGACATGGAACTGGCGGGACTCATCGACCGGCTTGCGCGCACCGACAGCCCGGCCGGCGAGCAGCAGCTGCTGATGGAGCTGTCGGGCGTCTCGCAGGCGATCGAGCACATGCGCTCGGACACCAACTATCGCTTCTCGGCGACGCGCGCCTACATGGCGGCGATGAACCGGCGCCTCGAGGACCTGCGCGAACACAAGTACCCGGGCCGCTCGTCCATCACGAAATTCCTCGAGCGGCGCATGCGCCCGGCGCTGGACACTTGCGACTCGGTGGACGCGCACCTGCAGGATCTTTCGCTGCGCGTGGCGCGCGCCACTGAAGCGCTGCGCGCACGCATCGAGACCAGCATCGAGGAGCAGAATCGCGACATGCTGGACTCGCTCAATCGCCGCAGCCTGCAGCAGTTGCGACTGCAACAGACCGTGGAGGGCTTGTCGGTCGCGGCCATCAGCTATTACCTGGTGGGGCTGTTGAACTACGGCTTGAAGGGCCTCGAGAAGGCCGGGCTGGCCCTGCCGGTCGAAGCACTCACCGCGCTGCTCATCGGGCCCGTCGTGCTCGGCGTGTGGTGGCTGGTACGGTGGCGGCGCAATCGCATCAACGCGCGTCACAGCTGATGCGGACCGCGGCATGAGTGCCCGCGACGCGCCGTCCGTACCCGCCGCGCTCGCCGAGTTTCTCGGCGCGGCCACCCCGGTCGCCTGGACCGATGCCGCAGCCGACCCGGCGGTCCTGCCGATGTTGCTGGTGGATCACGCCAATTGCGAAAAGAAGGCCGCCTCCACGGCGCTCGCGATGCTGTTTCGCTACGAGGAGCACGATGCGCTGACCGAGCGTCTCTCGCGGCTTGCGCGCGAGGAGTTGCGGCA
>CAYTXS010000276.1:0-3354 GCA_964441585.1 uncultured Thioalkalivibrio sp. | reverse complement strand
GCGTCTGGGTCACCAGGTACATCAACAGCACGCCGATCACGAACGCCAGCACCGGTCCGTAGCCCGGCAATTCGTCCGGCCGGCTCAGACGCAGGCCGTTCCAGTACAGCAGCAGCGCGCCCCATATGGTCAGCTGAACCAGCCAGCTGAATTCCCAGGGCACGAAAAAGGCGAAAAAGTCGGTCACGATGAACTTGCAGATCAGCAGCCGCTAATTTTACCCGCACACCCGTCAACGGCGTCGGTGAGTAGGCGGCTGCGAGAATGCCGCATAATCGAGGCTCGGCCCGCAACGATACAAGGCGTTCCAATGCCTGCAGCGAATCCAGCACCCGATCGACAGCATATCGTGCCTTTCGACGGCAATTTCTCGCTCGCCGATTTTCCGACTTCGATCGACGATCTGCCCTCTAAGAAGACGCTGAAAAAGGAACTCGAAGACCTGGTCGAGGAGCTGCACGACCTGCAGCGCGTGCTTTACGCCGACGGACGCTACGCGGTGCTGGCGGTGTTCCAGGCCATGGACGCGGCGGGCAAGGATTCGACCATCCGCAAGGTGTTTTCCGGGGTCAATCCGGCCGGATTTCGGGTCGAGGCCTTCGGCGTGCCCAGCGAGCGCGAGCGCAAGCACGATTTCCTCTGGCGCTGTGCCCGGGCGCTGCCCGAGCGCGGCAAGATCGGCATCTTCAACCGATCGCATTACGAGGAGTGCCTGGTCGTTCGGGTCAAGCCCGAGCTGCTGGACGGCCAGAACCTTCCTCATGTCGACCTTGCAACCATATGGGACGAGCGCCTGGCGTCGATTCGCCAATGGGAGCGGCACCTTGCGCGCAACGGGACCGTGATCGTCAAGTTCTGGCTGAACGTTTCGATGGAAGAGCAGAAAAACCGCTTCCTGCGCCGGCTTGACCGGGCCGACAAGCACTGGAAGTTCTCGGCCAGCGATCTCGATGACCGTGCCCGCTGGCCGGAATACATGAACGCCTACGAGGACGTGCTGCGCCAGACCTCGCGCGAGCATGCGCCGTGGTACGCCATCCCGGCCGACGCCAAGCCCTACATGCGCGTGGCCGTGGCGCGCACCATGGTGCATACGCTCAGACAGCTCGACCTGGCGCATCCGGAATTGTCCGACGACGAGCGACGGACGCTGGACGCCTCGAGAAAGAAGCTGGTTTCGCCGGACTGAACCGAGCCGACCCGCCCGCCTTGACGCCGCAAACGCGATCGGCGATGGTTGCGGCACCATATCTAACGGAATCCACCATGCATCGCACCCTGTTCATCGCGCTCGCACTCCTTCTCGCCTCGACTTCCTTCGCCCAGGCGCGCACAGCGCTGGTCGGCGGCCGGCTGATCGACGGCTACGGCGGCCCGCCGCTGGGAGACAGCGTGATCCTGGTCGAAGACGGCCGGATCGTCCAGGTCGGCACGGTGGACACGCTGGACGTTCCCGACGACTACGAGACGGTGTCTACCGAGGGCATGGACGTGCTGCCCGGGCTATGGGAAAGCCACGCGCACCTGATGCTGGTCGGTCATGCCGACTACGTGCACTGGCAGGCCGAATACGGAGACCGCTACGGCTCGGAGATCATGCCGGCCGCAGCCGTTCAGCTGCTGCTGGCCGGGGTCACCTCGGCGCGCGACCTCGGCGCGCCGCTGGACGTATCCATCGAGATTCGCGAGGCGATCGCTTCCGGAGAGATTCCCGGGCCGCGGTTGTTCGTTTCCGGGCCATTCCTGCAGCACGAGGTCGAGGAATGGCAGGACCACTATCGCTGGGCGGTCGACGGCGAGAAAGACGCGCGGGCCAAGGTCGACCGCCTGGCCGACGCCGGTGTCGACATGATCAAGCTGATCGATCAGGACAAGATGACGCTGGCCGAAGGCAAGGCGATCGTCGAGGCGGCGCACGCGCGCGGACTCAAGGTCGTCGGGCACTCGCACCGGCCCGACGAGATTCGGCGCGGCCTGGAGATCGGCATCGACAACTTCGAGCACACCGGCCTGACCACCGCGCCCGAATACCCGGAAGACGTCATGAAAATGCTGGTCGAGCGCACCGCCACGGGCCGGGTGGCCGGCGGCCCGTTGTTCTGGACGCCGACCGTCGAAGGGCTTTACAGCTATACCGCGCTGGTCGAAAACCCGGAAATGCTCGATGATCCGTGCTGGAAACGCGGGCTGGCCGACGACACCGTTGCCGACATCGAGCAATCGATCGAGGACCCGGGCAAGCTCGGCTACATGCAGCTCCATCCGTTGCGCGCACCCACGCTCAAGCGCAAGATTTCGCAGCTCCGAGAGGCCGGCGTCGTATTCCTGGTCGGCACCGATTCGGGCGTGCCGATGAATTTCCACTGCGATTCGACCTGGCGCGAGATGGACGGCATGGTCGACATCTTCGGCCTGGCGCCGATGGAAGTGATCCGCGCGGCCACGTACTGGCCGGCGGTGATGATGGGCGTGGCCGACGAAGTCGGCACCGTCGAGGCCGGCAAGGCCGCCGACATCATCGCGGTGAAGGGCGATGTCCTCAAGCACATCAACCTGCTCGGCAACGTCGACCTTGTGATGAAGGCCGGCACCGTTTACAAGCAGAACGGACAACCGGTCGAAGCGCGGCTCTAAAGTACCTCGCCAGGCAACAAATTCTTGACCTCGAGGCCGGATGCGGCGGGAATCGGTCGCTTCGGTTCGACGCGTGGCGAGGCCCTCAGCGACCGATTCCCGCCGCATCCGGCAGATCGGGGCATTCTTCGGCACTTCGAACGCTGCAAGCTGCGCGTACCGGGAAACGACTCCAAGCGCCCGGCGCCTTTGCGGCTCCGAAAAAAGCGCTCCGTTCGTTGCGCTTGAACTGAATATTCATACAGTTTACGATGGGTCCCATGAGTCAGCCGCAAAAAGGCCGCGGAGCGGTGTCCAACCGTGCCGGAAGGTTTGCCCGCCAGACTCGTGAGGATACAGCCGACGCGTGGGCCGATGAGCTCGAAGCCCTGCCGGGGCTGGCCACGATAGTGCGTGCCGAAGCGGCCAAATCGATCATCTCGCGCAACACCTCACCCGACGTGCCGTTCGAGCAGTCGATCAACCCGTACCGGGGCTGCGAACACGGCTGTGTCTACTGCTTTGCCCGGCCGACGCACAGCTACCTCGATCTTTCTCCCGGGCTGGATTTCGAGACGCGGCTTTACTACAAGGCAAACGCGGTCGAACTGCTGGAAACCGAGCTGCGCAAACCCGGCTACGTCTGCAAGCCGATCACCATCGGCGCCAACACCGACCCGTATCAGCCGATCGAGCGCGAGCATCGGATCACCCGGCAACTGCTGGAGAAGATGCTCGAAT
>CAYTXS010000275.1:0-3365 GCA_964441585.1 uncultured Thioalkalivibrio sp. | reverse complement strand
TGCGGTGTTTCCCCGTTATCGGAAATCCATTCCACCATCGCCCGGAGCAGGTACGGCCGTCGCGGCCGGCGAGTCTGGTCTTTGCTGGTCAGGGGCGCATCTCTTGTTCGAGTTCGGTCAGGCTGACGCGGAACGACGGACGGCTGAACAGCATCTCGGCGTACTTGATGATGTTGCGCGCGTGAGTCGGCGGAAGGTCCACTTCCCAGCGCGGCAGGCGCCACAGGATCGGCCCGATGCTGCAGTCCACGAGCGAGAACTCTTCGCTCATGAAGAATGGCTTGACGCCGAACAGCTCCGCGCTGGACAGCAGGCTCTCGCGCAGGGTTTTGCGGGCCCGGTTGGCCGTCCGCTTGTCCCCGCGCTCCAAATCGTCCACCAGCGAATACCAGTCACGTTCGATGTGGTACAGCGCCAGGCGGAAACGCGCACGGCTCACCGGATCCACCGGCATCAGCGGCGGATGCGGAAATCGTTCGTCCAGGTATTCCGCGATTACGCGGGAGTCGTACAGCACGAGGTCGCGGTCCACGAGCGTGGGCACGCTGTTGTACGGATTCAAGTCGAGGAGGTCCTCGGGGAGACTCGCGGTCTCCACGTCCACTACGTCGAGGCTGATGCCTTTCTCTGCCAGAACGATACGGACGCGATGGCTGTGTGGACAGGTCGGATTAGAAAACAGGGTCATGTTGCCTCGCCTGCGGTGGATGCCCGCTCGTCAGAGGATCACTTCACGTCTTTCCAGAGTTCCTTGTAGTACAGCCAGGAGAACGTGAAGAGCACCAGCAGGAACAGCAGCACGATGATGCCAAGACGCTGGCGTTCCAGCTGCATGGGCTCAGCGGCCCAGGACAGGAAGGCCGTGATGTCGCGCGCGGCCCGATCGAACTCGTCCGGCGACATCGAACCGGGCACAGCCAGTTCGAAACGGTCGAAGACCTGGCGCGATGCGCCGTCGGGGCCCGTTTCCTGTCGATAGACGGCCTCCTGGATTCCCTGCAACGGCCAGAGCACGTGCGGCATGGCTGTGCCGGCGAGAACGAGGTTGTTCGCCCCCGTCGCACCCTGGCCCGGATCGGCGTAGAAGGATTTCAGGAAAGTGTAGACGTAGTCAGTGCCGCGCGAACGCGCGATCAGCGAAAGATCTGGCGGCGGCAGCCCGAACCACGTGGCCGCCGCGTCGGCGGGCATCGCGATGCGGATCTGGTCGTGCTGGGTGCCGCCGGCAAATTGCAGGTTCTCTGCGACCTGGTCGATGGTCAGCCCGAGACCCTCGGCGAGCGTGTTGTAGCGTACGTACTGCAGCGAATGACAGGCCGCGCAATAGTTCATGTAGAGCTTCGCGCCGCGCTGCAGTGAGGCCTGGTTGCTGACATCCACACCGGACGACTGCAGGGGAACCGTGGGATCCGCAGCGGAAACCACGCCCGGCACAGCGAGCGACAAGAAGGCGACGAGGGCAATGAGGAAGCGCCTAGCCATGGTAGGTGATCCTGTCGGGTGGTGTCTTTGTCTTGTCGAGCTTCGAGTAGATCGGCATCAACAGGAAAAACGCGAAGTAGAGAACGCTGAACACGCGCGCGAGAATCGTGTAGGTCGTCGTCGCCGGCTGAAGTCCGAGCCAGCCGAGCATCACGAAGCTGACGACGAAGACCGTCAAGGCGATCTTGAACAGCGGGCCCTTGTAGCGGATCGAGCGCACGGGGCTGCGGTCCAGCCAGGGCAGCAGGAACAAGGCGAACATCGCCGCGCCCATCGCGAGCACGCCGCCGAGCTTGTCCGGCACCGCGCGGAGAATCGCGTAGAACGGCGTGAAGTACCACACGGGCGCGATGTGATCCGGCGTCTTCAGCGGGTTGGCCGGCTCGAAGTTGGCGTACTCGAGGAAGAACCCGCCCATCTCCGGCGCGAAGAACACGATCAGCGCGAACACCATGGCGAAGATGACCCAGGCCGGCACGTCTTTCGCGGTGTGGTAGGGATGGAACGGGATACCATCCAGCGGCCTGCCGTCCGGGCCCTTGTGCTTCTTGATCTCCACGCCGTCGGGGTTGTTGGAGCCCACTTCGTGCAAGGCGAGGATGTGTGCCACGACCAGGCCCACCAGCACCAGAGGCAGCGCGATCACGTGCAGTGCGAAGAACCGGTTGAGCGTGACGTCGGAGATGAAGTAGTCACCACGGATCCACTCCACCAGCGGCTCGCCGATCACCGGCAGCGCACCGAACAGCGACACGATCACCTGGGCGCCCCAGTAGGACATCTGCCCCCAGGGCAGCAGGTAGCCGAAGAAAGCCTCCGCAGACATGCAGAGGTAGATCAGCATGCCGAAAATCCAGATCAGTTCGCGCGGCTTCTGGTATGAGCCGTACAGCAGCGCCCGGAACATGTGGATGTAGACGACCGCGAAGAACAGCGACGCGCCGGTCGAATGCATGTAGCGGATCAGCCAGCCCCATTCCACGTCGCGCATGATGTATTCGACGGAATTGAAGGCTTCCGCCGCGGACGGCTTGTAACTCATCGTCAGGAAGATGCCGGTGACGATCTGGATGACGAGAGCCAGGAGCGCCAGCGAGCCGAACACGTAGAACCAGTTGAAATTCTTCGGCGCGTAATAGCCGGTGACGTGGTCCTCCATCAGCTGGTCCCAGGGGAACCGCTTGCGGAACCAGCCCGACAACCCGCCCTCGCCCCGACCGACCCCCGTCGCGTTCTTGTCTGCCGAAGCCCCCATCACGCGGCCTCCGTGTCCACGCCGACCAGGATCGTCGACTCGTTGATGTACTGGTGCGGCGGCACCACGAGATTCAGGGGGGCCGGAACACCGCGCCAGACCCGTCCCGCGAGATCGAACTTGGAGCCGTGGCAGGCGCAGAAAAACCCGCCGGGCCAGTCGGCGCCGAGGTCCGGGGTGCCGGGCTCGAAACGCGCCATCGGCGAGCAGCCCAGGTGCGTGCACGAGCCGATCACGACCAGCACTTCGGGCCGGATGGAGCGGTGCTGGTTGGCGGCATAGCCGGGTTGCTGGGGTTCGACGGAGTTCGGATCGCGCACCATTTCATCGGCCGCCGCCAGCCGCTCGATCATCTCGGGCGTGCGTTTGAGCACCCAGACCGGCTTGCCGCGCCATTCGACGCGCAACATCGCGCCATCTTCCAGCTTGCCGATGTCGACCTCGACGGGCGCGCCGAGCGCCTGCGCGCGCGCACTCGGCTTCCAGGAAGCGAGGAACGGCACGGCTACAAAAGCGACTCCGACGGCCGAGGTGACCCCCGTGGCCGCGCCCAGAAAACGGCGGCGGCCAAGATCTACACCATCACTCATCCCGGGTTGACTCCTGGAACACTATCCTGGGGTAAAGG
>CAYTXS010000274.1:0-3377 GCA_964441585.1 uncultured Thioalkalivibrio sp. | reverse complement strand
CCGTGCAGCACCTGGTTGCGCAGCACGTAGAGCCGCTCGAAGGTCGCGGCGAACAGCTTCTTCGTGCGCCCCTCGCCCAGCGCCCGGCGCGCCGACGCCCGGCTGCGATCGAAGCGCCGCTGCCACTCGGCCTCGCTGAGGTAACCGTTCACATGGTCCCAGTACGGCTGGTAGACGAAGCGATTGTCGATCAGCAGCCGGATGGACGACGGATAGCGCTTCCAAACCAGTTCATAGAGCAGGTTCTCCCGGTCTGCATCGATCAGCCGATCGAGAAACTTCAGCAGCAGCCGCGTCTCCGAGAAGTCGCGCCTCTGCGGGAACTCCTGCGCATAGGCCGCGTTGAACGCGATCCACAGGAAGATAAACCGCGCGTCATGATCGTCCGCCTCCTGCTCGGCCCGGTGCAGCCAGCTCAGCGCGCGGTGCACGCGCAGGCCGACGGATTCGGGGAAGGTGTGGCGGATGGCGCGTTGGCGGGTCTTGAGCGAATCGTGATCGAGTGCGTGGTTCAAGTCACCGTCCTTGTCCGAGGGATGCCTTCCATGGCCCAGGCTCGCGGCCCGTCACGTCCCGGTGACAAGGGCAGTATCCCCGCCGCCGGGCTCACAGGGTGAGCCTGCCGGCAGGGTACTAGCATGCCTCGAAACAGTTTAAGGCTTGAAGTTCGGGTACTCGAAGGAGTGGCAGTCGGCACACATGTGTTGCCTGGTCTGGTGTTCCCCATGGCACTCCATGCATGGAACATCCCTGCCGTAATGCAGGTTGTCATGCGGGTTCTGGCCCTCCTCGCCGGCCGGGCGCGCTGTCGCCTCGACCAGGTCGTCCAGGTCGTGGCACGACTGGCATGCGTCATCCGCAGGGAGGCTGGTCGCTCGATTGGTCTCGTGACACACGTCGCAGGACTCCCCGTCATAGAAGCTCGCGTGGTAGCTGCGTCCCTTGATCTTGTCGAATTGTTCGAGGGTGGAATCAGCAAGGCCGGCGCCGGCGACGAATGCGACCGTCACGGAAAGAAAGGCGAGTTTGCCAAGTGTTTTCATCATCATTGTCCTCGCCTCCTAAGCGCTCATCATGGTTTCAGCTGCAGTCATGCCCATGACCATGCAGTCGGGTATCGAGCAACTTCCCAGGCGACTTTGACCATGCGTGCCGCCGGAGACCTCGCCGGCTGCGAAGAGCCCCGGGATGGGTTTCCAGTTGTAGGAATCAAGGACCCTGGCCTGTACGTCGATCTGGGCGCCACCGTGGCAATAGTGAACCTTGGGCCAGTTGCGGACCGTGACGAACGGCGCCTCGATGTACTTGCCTTTCGCCTTCTCCATCGGCTTGCCGAACTGCTCGTCCACACCTTTCTCGACGTAGCTGTTGTATTCGTCCACCTGCTTCTTGAGTTCCTCGAACGGAATGCCGTGGTATTCGGCCAGTGCTTCGAGTGTGTCGAACTTCCAGCCCACGCCGTACTCCAGCACTTTTTTCACCGAGGGGTGTGCCTTGGCATGCTCGTAGCTGGTGATGGTCACCGGCGGCAGCGGATTGCCTTCGTCGTCGCGCCGGGCCAGTTGCGCATCGGCCCGCGTCTTGCGGTCCGCGATTTCATCCATGAAACGGCGGCCGGTCTGCACATCGACCGAGATGGAATGCGGGAAGTTGAAGATTGAATAGTTGGAGACGTAGCCAAAGCCGCCCTCGTCGGGAGAGGCCCAGGGACCTGTCTGGATGAACGCCATGTGGACCGGGACCGCACCCACTTTGAACATCTCCAGCAGCGCCTCGCCGGTCGCACCCGGCATATTTGTGGAGGGAACCTCCGCCGTCAGCGTCGGGTCCTGCGCCGAGCGCAAGCCCACATTGCTGGCGAAACCGCCCGCCGCGATCAACACGCCGCGCTGCGAACGCACGTTGACTGGCTTGCCCTTCCTGCCGCGGCCGAAATAGAAACCCTCGTTGATCACCGCGCCGACGACGGCGCCCTTTTCATCAACGATGAATCTCTCGAACTTGGCGCGGTTGACGATCTTGACGCCGAGCCGCCGGCACTCCTTGATCAGCGGCTGGGTAATACCGCCGCCGGAGGTCACGGTCGTCTGGTAGGTTCGCGGCACGGAATGTCCGCCGAGCTGCTGCAGGTACGGGAAGTATTCGGCGCCGGCATCGATCGTCAGCTGCAATGCCTCGTTGGCCCGCGACGCAATATGCTTCAACAGGGGCCCGTCGGCGACGCCACGACCGGCTTTCATCTGGTCGGCGGCCATGATGTCAGCCGAATCCGTCACGCCTTCTTTTTTCTGCAACGGCGTGCCCGGGGCAGCGAACAGGCCGCCATTGATGGCCGAGTTGCCGCCAAGCACCGGCATCTTCTCGTAGATGACGACGTCATTTGCGCCGAGTTTCTTGGCCTGGATGGCGGCCGCCAGGCCGGCGAAACCAGAACCGATGATGACGATTTCGTGTTCTCGATCCCATTTGATCGCCGGTTCGTTGCCCGAAGCCGCCAGGACCGGACCCGCGAACGCCGCGGACACCCCAGTAGCTCCCATGCCCACCAAAAAAGCACGCCGGTCTTTCCGGTGCAATCCATCGTTTTTCATCATCAGCCTCCTGTGTTCGGTTCCGCGCAGCGGATTCCCCATAAGCATTTCGCCCGCCCGCGCCCCTCGTTACCCCACAGAGTGAAAGAAGGGAAACGCCGGCGACGGACGTGCTTTCGCGACGCACGCCACCAAAACATAGAAGTGGGTTTGGGGGGCGTATGTAGGTAGTTGCCCTCCGTTGTCGCTGATGGGCTCGCTTACGGTCCCATTCTCAGCGGTTCAATCGATCGCAGCAGCAGCTTGCGAATGGTCCGGCCGTGAAACACGAAAATCCGGTTCAGCTGACGCCGATATCCAGGCCGACCGGCAGCGGAAAGTGCGTGACAGTCTCGAGCGCGTGACGGCCGTTGCCGAGTTGGTGGTGGTGGACGATGGGGGTGGGTGTTGGGCATCCTGTTACAGGACCTCGTCCTTCATTCTTCAGGCACAAGCCTGACTTCCAGCTTGCAGCCCACTGCATGCGCATACCGCTTGAGGGTGCTCAGGGAGGGCGCGTGCTTGCCGGCCGCCTCGAGGCGAGAAATCGCACTCTTTGTAGTGCCCATGATTTCCGCCACTGCGTCCTGGGTAAGGCCAGCACGCGCTCGAGCCCTGAGCAGCTGGTCTGCGACCTGGTATTCGATCTCCAGGTTTTCGTAGTCCTCGGAGAACCCTTTCCGCTTCCGCGCTCGCTCGATGAACGCCTTGTGATCGTGCTTCACGGGTTGGTACTTCAGCTCAGCCATCTTGCACCTCTTTAGCCCGCCTTCGGGCCAATGCGAGTTCCCTGTCGGGGGTCCGCTC
>CAYTXS010000273.1:0-3381 GCA_964441585.1 uncultured Thioalkalivibrio sp. | reverse complement strand
GTGCCATGGCGCCGCCGAGCGCGTCGATCTCCCGGGCCAGGTGGCCCTTGCCGATCCCGCCGATGGCCGGGTTGCAGCTCATCTGCCCCAGCGTCTCGATGTTCTGCGTCAGCAGCAGGGTGCGGGCGCCCATCCGGGCAGCCGCGAGCGCCGCTTCGGTGCCGGCGTGACCGCCGCCGACGACGATGACGTCGAAGATTTCAGGATGCTCCATGGCACCGCTCCCGAGGAGTCCCCGTGACCCTTCGACCATGATACCCGCGGTGGCGCGAAGAGTTCAGCAAGAAAACCGGAAGCACAGCGAAACGTTCTGAGAATCCAGTCACAGCGCCCGCCCGAAGCCTGAGCCATCCTCCGTACCCCGGGTTCCAATGTGCTCGGCAAGCTTAGGAGAACACCCTATTGGGCCACTCGCCCCAGGACGCCGCGCACGACGACCCGGCCGCGGCCATGGATGCGCGCCATGGCGTGAGGCTGCGCCGGTTCTACATGGCGGTCGCCTCGTATGCTCTGTGGGGCGGGATCGCGGTGATCGCGTGGCTGGGCGGCCTGATCGTCATGCCGCCCAAGTTGCTCGTCGCCGTGTTGAGCGGCGTCGCGGTCTCCAACCTGGTGTTCTGGTACCTGCTCCGGTCCGGCCGCAGCCTGCTCTTCGAAGATCCCTCGCTGACCTTTCCGCAGGTGCTGATCGCCATGTTCTGGGTGCTGGTCGTCATCGGCGCCTCGCACGTTGACCGCAGCCTGATGATCGTGGTTTACGTCGTGATCATGTTGTTTGGCATCTTCCGCCTGGATCGACGCAGGTTTTTCATGCTGACCGCCATCGCGATGGCCGGCTACGCCGTGGTGGTGGCGACGGATCTCGCCATCCGCAACGTCGAAATCGATTATTTCCACGAATTCATGCGCTTCCTCGTCCTGGCCTCATGCCTCCTGTGGTGTACGTTCTTCGGTACACACGTGGCCGAATTGCGCGCCCGGCTGCGCAAGCAGAACCTCGCCCTGCAACAGCACGTGAAGGACGCCCGCCGCATCGCGGATCGCGATCACCTCACCTGGGCCTACAACCGCCGTTACATCATGAACGCGCTCGAGGAAGAACGCGCGCGCTCTGAACATCGTCATGCGCCCTTCGCGATCGTCATTTTCGATCTCGATCATTTCAAAAACATCAATGATCGCTATGGCCACATCGCCGGGGATCGGGTGCTCACGAAGTTCGCGGAGATCGCCCGGCGCGAAATGCGGGCGGCGGACGTGATCTCGCCGGGCCGGCGGGCCAATGCCTTCGGTCGTTTCGGCGGCGAGGAGTTCATCGCCCTGCTGCCGGAGACCGGGCTAGACGGCGCGCGGCTCTGCGCAAACCGGCTGCGCACGGCGCTCGCGACCGAGCATTTCGAACAGGACATCCGGGTCACTTTCTCGGCAGGAATTTCGGTCTACCGCCACGGCGAAACCGTGGAGCAATGCTTGCGTCGTGCGGACGACGCGCTCTACCGGGCGAAGAATTCCGGTCGCGACCAGGTCTTCACGGAGAAAGTGCGCCGCGGACCGCGCGACGCCAAGGTGATCTCCATCAAGCCGGCGGTCGACTAGACCGAGACGGCCCGCTGCGTCGCATGACCTGCTCGGCCTCGTCCGCAGGCACGGGTCGACCGAGCAGATAACCCTGCAGGTATTCGCAACCCAGGCCACAGAGAAACTCTCGCTGCGATGGCGTTTCGACACCCTCTGCCGTGACTGTCATGCCGAGCTGGTGCGCGATCGTCACGATGGTGTTGGCGATCGCGGCATCGTTCGCGTTTTCCGGTAGGCCGATGACGAAGGAACGGTCGATCTTGAGCTTGGCGATGGCCAGCTGCTTGAGGTACGAGAGGCTGGAGAAGCCGGTGCCGAAATCGTCGATGGAAAGACGCACGCCGGCATGGCGCAGCGCTTTCAGGTTTGCGACGACCTGTTCCGGATTGACCAGCAACGCCGACTCGGTCATCTCGATCTCGATGGCGCCCTCCGGCAGGCGGTAACGACGCATGAGCGCCGCCACGTAAGGCGAAAAATCCTCCTGCTGCAACTGCACCGCGCTGACGTTCACCGCCACGGGCAACAGCGGCATGCCCGCGTCGCGCCAGCTGCGCATCTGGCGGCAGGCTTCGTTGAGAACCCAGCGCCCGATATCGAGGATGAGGCCGAGCTGCTCGGCCACGGGGATGAAACGACCCGGCGACACCATGCCGAGCTCCGGGCTGTCCCAGCGCGCCAGCGCCTCGAAGCCAGCGAGGCGCCCGGTCAACGCATCAAAGAAGGGCTGGTAGTACAGGTCGAGCTCATCGCTCTGCACCGCGCGCCGCAGCCGCGCACCGATGGCCAGGCGGTCCTTCAGTTCCCGTCCCATGCGGGCATCGAACATCTGCGTCCGGTTCCGACCGTAGGCCTTGGCCCGCATCATCGCCGCCTCCGCCAGGCGCAGCAGGCTCGACAATTCGTCGCCGTGATCGGGGCAGATGGCGATGCCGATGCTGCAACTCGGGTACAGGCTGTAGTCGCCGGTTTCTACCGGCGCGGCGATCACGGCCCGCGCGAGCCCGGCAAAGGCCTCGGGTTCCGGCGTCGCGGCATCCAGCGCGACTGCAACGATGAATTCGTCGCCCGCGAAGCGGCCGAACAACGCATCGGGAGGAAAAGCCTCGCGCAGTCGCTGGGCGACGGTTACCAGCAGGCGGTCACCGGCCGCCGGTCCGAGGGTCTCGTTGACGGTGTGAAAGCGGTCCAGGTCGATGAAATACAGCGCCAACTGGGTTTCCTCGCAGACGGCCTCCGCCGCCATCGCCGCGAAGCGCTGTTCAAAAGTCTCCAGTTGCGCCAGCCCCGTGAGGCGGTCGTGGGTGGCGGCATGCGCCAGGGCTGCAGACTGCTCGCGCAGTTTCTCCTGTGTTTCGACTTTGTCGGTGACGTCGCGTGCCAGGATCAGCTTGCCGGTCATGCCTTCGAGGTCGAGCTCGTGGCGCACCACGTCCGCATGCATCACCGAGCCGTTCTTGCGCAGGAAGCTCCAGACGCCGGCCTCGAAATAGCCGCGGGGCCAAGTGTCTACCAGGCCGAGGTAACGCTCCAGTTCGCCGGGAGCGAACAGCGAGCGTAGCGATTGCTCGAGCAACTCGTCCTTGGTGAATCCGAGTTGCTCGGCCGCCGCATCGTTCGCCTCGATGAACTTCAACTCGACGGGTTCGAGTAGCAGCAGAGGCACCGGGCTGCGTTCGAAAAGGTGACGGTACTGGCTTTCGCTGGCGGCCAGGCGACCGATGTACTCGCCGCGCTCGATGGCATAGCGGATCGCCCTGGCGAACTGCGTGAGATCGGCGTGGCCCTTGACGAGATAGTCGG
>CAYTXS010000272.1:1974-3399 GCA_964441585.1 uncultured Thioalkalivibrio sp. | reverse complement strand
TGAATGCCCATCGGGCACAGCAGGCTGCAGCGACCGCACTGGGTGCAGGAATCGTAAGCCAGCTCTTTCCAGTCTTCCAGGTCGGAAATCGTGATGTCGCGCGTCGTCAGGCGATTGAACAGGCGCATCGGCGCCACTTCGCGCCGGTAGACTTTCTTCAAGGGCTCTGTCTTGAAGATCGGCGTGTACTTGGCTTCATGCGTGCCCAGGTAGAAATGGCAGGCTTCCGCGCACATGCCGCAGTGAATGCAGGATTCGAGATAAGTCGCCATGTCGGCGTCGATACCTGCGATAAAGGCCTGCTTCGCCCGTGCAATCTTCTGCTCGTCCGAGAGGCCCTTCGGCTTGAGGCCAGCTGCAGCGCGTTGGCCGAGCGTGCCGTAATCAGGAATAGTTGTCGCGCTCATGCCCGTACTCCTCTCCGTGCGAATGCAGCTCCCACCTTGTAGCGTGACGGCCAGATGACCAGGGCGTGCATCAGTTTGCCGAACGGGAACCAGATCAGCAGCGCGCACACGCTCAGGAAGTGCAGGCCGAGCATGGTCTCGTAATCCATGAAGGGCGTGAGGTGCGCCACTGACATGAAGCCCGTCAGGAACGGCAGGAATGCGATCACCCAGCTGATGTAATCATCCCACGTCGAAATCTTCCGCAGCACCGGATTCATCAGGCGGCGCGCAAAGAGCACCAGGAGGATGCCCATCGTGATCACCGTGAAGAAGGTGATGATCCAGCCTGGCAGCGTCGGCCACGTGAAGCCGAGGATATCGGCGAAGAACAGCATGTGAGGCGTACCCAGGAACAGGATGATGAACATGCTGATATGCCATGCGTACCCGGAGTAATGCTGGAAAACGATGTTCTTTTCCAGCTCGTGTGCCGGGGCCGAACGGGTGAGCAGCGTTGTCAGTCCGCCGTAGAGTTCACCCGGCGGGGTCGAACGGGTCGCGACCGCCTTCGTACCGCCGGCGACAGGCGCGCCCTTCGGCGGCTCCAGTCGTTTGCGCTTCGCCAGTATCAGCATCGTGAGGCGCCAGATCACGCCGACTATGAAGATGGCGACGGACCAGCGGAAGGCCGGCCCCCGGGCGAAGTCGAGCAGGGTCATGCCCTGCCAGTACAGTCCCTCGTTCATGCTTGTTCCTCCTGCTGCTGCGCCTTCTTCTGCTTGCCGCGGGCCAGGGCTGCGGCAGCGAGACCCGCGGCGGCACCGGCAGCTGCGCTGATGCCGACGGTCTTCGCATCGCCCCAGTAGGCCGCCGACAGCGGCCGGTAGAAGCTGCCCTTGTCCCAGAAGTCCGGTTCCGAGCAGCCCAGGCAGCCGTGCCCGGACTGGACCGGCCAGCTGACGCCGTCGTTCCATTTCAGTGTGGCGCAGGCGTTGTAGGTCACGGGGCCCTTGCAGCCGACCTTGAACAGGCAGTA
>CAYTXS010000272.1:0-1874 GCA_964441585.1 uncultured Thioalkalivibrio sp. | reverse complement strand
GAGCCGTCCACCAGCAACAGGTAGTTGCCGTAGTTCTTCTCCATCTCCTCGTACATCGCCTCTTCGGCGCGATCGCCGGATGCGGCCATCAGCGTGTGATGGTAATCGAGCGAGATCGCATCGAAGATCAGGTTCTCGACAGTCGGCGTGTGCGAGCGCGTCAGCGCCTCGGTGCATCCCGTGCATTCCTGGAACGGAAGCCAGAACACTGACGGCCGTTTCGCGCTGTCGATCGCTGCCGCAACGGCGCTGACCATGCTTGGCGGTAACGCCATCATGGATGCCGTGGCTGCGCAGAACTTCATGAACCCGCGTCGGCTTACTCCGTTCGCCCGAAGGACGTCGCCTACGGTATTGCTTGCTGCCATGCTGTGCTCCTCCGCGCGGCCCTGCGTTTTCAGCCCAGGGCCTTCGGTTGGCTTCAATTACCAGCCGACGCGAGTGCGCCGGCAAGTTCCGTGAGACCTTTCTGAACATCCTCGGCCTGCGCCTGCAGGAGCTCGGGGACCCAGGTGATCTCGATAAAACGGCTGGCGACCCCGCCCTTGCCGTTCAAGTTCTCAATGATCCAGACACCGGAAAAGCGACTCTCGCGAATCACGGTGGTGCCCAGCGCCTCCAGTTCCGCGCGAACCTCGCCGTCACCCAGCGCCGACATGAGTCGCTCGAGGTCGCCCGGGCCCATGGGCAGGCTCTGGACGTCGATCACCGTCGGCTCGTTCGAGGCCACGAGGCGCTCGAGGGCATGGTGTATTTCATGCAACAGGGGAAGCGTATTGCCGCGAAGCTCGGGTTCCTGTGCGTCACCCGACTCCACTTTGACCCCGATTTCCGAGAGACCGCTCATTTCGCCTCCGCCGACTTGGCTCGCGCATCCGTGTCGGCCCACCTGCGAATCGTTTTTTGTTGTCGTTTGTTCAATGTCTTACAGCAATCTAGGCCGCGGATAAGCCAGCAGCAATACGCAATTTACACATCCCTAATACGTCATTCGGCACGGATCGGAACCCCGGTCCAGTCCGAGATGAGTTCCGCCACGGCCCGTGCTGCCTCCGGCATGGCCGCGGCGACTGCGGGAGTTGGCTCGGTGCCCCAGTCCACCGCACCTGGCTGAATGCCGACGAGTGCGCGTCGAGTGGGCAGGCGCTCCGTCAGGCGCGCGATATTCATCAGGTCCATGAGTCCGACTTCGTGAATACTCCGGCCGTGCCCGCCAAGCATCTCGTCCATCTTCTCGTCGATGAAAACCTTCACGGTGCCGGGCGCCGCCCGCAGTTCGGTGGCGTCGACCACGATGATGTGTTCCGCGTTCTCGACGTCGGCCGCAAGGGAAAAACTCAGCGTGCCGCCGTCCATCCACTCGACGCCGGGCGCATCCGGGTTCAATGTGCGCAGGCGCTCGACCACCCAGGGGCCGACGCCCTCGTCGGTGAGGATCGTGTTACCGACACCCAGCACGAGCAGCCCCTGCTTCTCGTGATCTGCTTCGTTCATCTGCGACCCTCCGCGGCCGGACCCGGCGCTGCGCGCAGGATACCGGGATGGGGATTGGCCGCATCAGGACATTTACCAGCTTGCATCGGCGCCGGTCGGATGGCAGCGTAGCCGTACCGATATCCCTGCGCCGGAGTCCTTCTTATGTGCCTTGGCATCCCGATGAAAGTCGTCTCGATCGACGGGTTCCTCGCCCGCTGCGAAGCCAAGGGTGTCCATCGCGACGTCAGCCTGTTCATGATGCAGGACGAACCCGTGGACGTCGGCGAGTTCGTCATGGTCCATGTCGGCTACGCCATCCAGAAAATGACCGAGCAGGAGGCTCGCTCCGCGTGGGAAGTCTATGACCAGATGCTGGGCAACGAGGCGAGCGTCTGAGC
>CAYTXS010000271.1:0-3401 GCA_964441585.1 uncultured Thioalkalivibrio sp. | reverse complement strand
GCGGCAATTTGTTCCGGAGCCGCGAGGTGCTCGCGCAGGAGTGCGGTGCCGACCCCGGCGAGAATCGCGAGGGCGATACCGAGCATCACCAGGGCTGAGGTCGGTGCCCGCCGGCGGCGTCGCCGGTGGGGTTCGCCGAAGACTTCGTCCGCCGCCTTGCGCGCCATGGCGGGCGAGACCACGGTTTCTTCCCTCGCCCAGGCGCCAAGCAAAGCCCGGTCGGCGATCACGTTGACCAGCCGCGGGATGCCACCGGAATGATGGTGCAGGGCTTTTACGGCGCCTGGCGTGAACAGTTCGACGCGGCTGCCCGCCACCTCCAGCCGATGCCGCACATAGGCGCGCAGCTCGTCCGCCTCAAGGGGTTCGAGGTGGTAACGGCCCGTGATGCGTTGCGCCAGTTGTCGCAGGTCGCTCCGCGCCAACACCTCCCGCAGTTCGGGTTGTCCGATCAGGATGATCTGCAGCAACTTCTGCTTCGCGGTTTCCAGGTTGGTCAACAGCCGGATCTGCTCCAGCACATCGGCGGAGAGGTTTTGTGCCTCGTCGACGATCAGCACCACGCGGCGTCCGGCGGCATGGGCCTTCAGGAGGTGCTCGTTGAGTGCGTCGACGACGGCCTTAGGGCTGGAGCGGTCCGGCACCTCGATATGCAGCTCTTCGCAGATCGTTAGCAGGAACTCCGCCGGCGACAGGCGCGGGTTCAGCACCAGCGCGACTTCCGCGTGTTCCGGCAGCTGCTCGAGCAGGCTGCGCACCACGGTCGTCTTGCCGGTGCCGACCTCGCCGGTCAACTGGATGAACCCACCGCTTTCGGTGATGCCGTACAGCAGGTGGGCGAGCGCTTCCGCATGCCGGCGTCCCAGGTACAGGTACCGCGGATCGGGCGTGATGGAGAATGGTTTCTCGTTGAGGCCGAAGAAGCTTGCGTACATGGCAACGTAATCGCGCGTGCGTTTCCGCCGCAGGGTGGTCGATGATGCACCGGCGACCGGCGCGGGGCAATCGGCTAGAGCGTGATGGCTGTGTAGAGCAACAGGCCGACGAAGGTGAAGACCAGCGCAACCAGGTAGCTCAATCCCATCAGTACGTATTTGAACAGGGTCAGCCAGAAGCCCTGGCCATAGACCCGGCGCAGCGCGCGGAAAAGGTATACCGCCATGTACAGCAGCGCCGCGAGGTTGATCAATCCGGTGGGGATGCGATCGGGAAACAGCAGTCCGCCGCCGCCCTCGATGAGGATGAGCAGCAGGCTGAAGATGTAGAAAAAAGAATGGTAGTGCACCAAAAACAGCAGGTGTTCGGCGTAGTAACGGCCGGACAATGGGTAGGACAGCTTCATCACCAGCGCCATGACGGGCAGGAACAGGAACATCATGGCAGGAACGTTGCTCAGGGCCGCGCGCAGGAAGCTGCGGCCGCGGTCCAGGGTGATCCGCTCGCAAATCTCGCGCGCGCGCGGCTGCGGAATCCATTCCGCGAACCACTCCGGTACGCCTTCGTAATCGACGTCGCATAAATTGGCGAAGGGCGAGCCGCCGGCCGTGAAGTCGACGTCAGCCGGTTTCGAGTCGCTGGTGGGCTCGGGCGGGGCCGTGGGTAACGCATCGCCGGCCGGCTCGGCTGGTGCCGATTCCCCGGCCGGAGTTTCCGGCACCTCAGCGGCCGGCGCCGTGGTTTGCTGCTCCTGGACGTCCCCGTCGACCACCACGTTGTCGCCGATGTCGAAGTTGGTCAGCAGCGAGGCGGCGAAGAAGAACACGATGCTCGCCGAGATGAACAGGCGAAACGGCGGGACGTAGCGGGCGCGCTTGCCCTCCAGGTAGTCGACCGTGAGTCGGCCCGGCCGGAACAGCAGCAGGCCGAGGGTGCGCCACAGCCGGGAGTCGAGCGAGGCGATCAGGTCACCCGCGTCCTTAAGCAGTTCCCACAGGGTGATCATGCGGGTGCGCGCCCGCTGTCCGCAGCTTGCGCAGTACTGGCCCCAGAGGAGCTGGTCGCAGTTCGGGCAGGGACGTGCGTCGGTCAGCGCGGCATCGCGGCCTTCCTGCACGATACGACGGGTGGCGCGGAAACGATCACCGAAGCGCGCGATCCCCGCGACGCGCATGCGCGGCGCGAACTCCTCGAGATAGCGGTCGAGTGCCGCACGGTCCTCGAGCGCGTAGCGCACCACGCGCAGCGGCGCCCCCGTGTCCGGGTCTTCCGCCTTGTGGATGGTCGCCCCGGTAAAGCCCGGCAGCTCGAGCATCTCATCGACGTGATATTCGAGCCACGCCTCGAAATCCCCGAGGATCGCGCGATCCGGCTCGAGCGTGACCTCGTAGATGAGGCTGCTGTCGGGCACGACGCTCCGGGACGGATCCGGGCTATGCGTCGCCCGACACGGTTGAGGTGGGCTCCTTGCGCCGCGTCGTCGTGCGACGGCGTTTCGCAGCGGGCCTGGGCTGCTGCACGAGCGGCTTCAATTCCTCAGGCGCAAAGTCATCGACATGGATCAGTGCCATGACCTTCTCGTCAGCCTCGCGCAGCCGTGCGGCTTCCTCCGTCGTGAGGATCTCCGCGGCGACCGCCTCTTCCACCTGGCCGGCGAAGTCGAGCGCGCTGATGGCCCCCTCCTTCACGCCCTTGCGGATACGCTTCTCCAGCGGCGCCACCTCGATCGAAAGTTCCATCGCTTCTTGCAGCAACCCGAGCGGGTTGCCCGGCTCCACGGTCCGGTAAACGCCCTGGCAGAGGCGATCGCGCATTTCGCCGGGGTTGATCACCCCCTCGACGATCCGCCGCGAGAGGCGATCGCGCGGCGCGCTGAAGCTGCGGCCCCGCGGGAACACGATCAGCCGCAGCATCCATGCCACCGAGCGTACGGGGAAATTCCGCAGGAAGCCGTGCAGCTGTTCCTGGGCGCGGTAGAGCAGGAAGCGGCTGGTCCACTCGACCAGCGGGAGGTCGGCTTCGCGGCGTCCCTGGTTCTCGAAATGCTTGAGCACCATCGAGGCCAGGTACAGGTTCGAGAGGATATCGCCGAGCCGCGCCGAGAGCATTTCCTTCTTTTTCAGCGCGCCGCCGAGGGTCAGCATCGCGGTGTCGGAGACCAGTGCGAAGGCGGCGCTGAAGCGGCCGATGTGCTGGTAGTAACGCCGGGTCGGGCCGCGCGTCGGGCTGTCGGCGCCGCGCGCACCGGTCAGGCCGAGCACGAAGGCGCGTGCCGCATTGGAGAAGGCGTAGCCGATGTGGCCGAACAATGCCTGGTCGAAGGCCTCCAGTCCGGCCTCGCGGTCCGGGTCCTGTGCGGCATACAGTTCCTTGAGCACGAAGGGGTGACAGCGGATCGCGCCCTGGCCGAAGATCATCAGGCTGCGCGTCAGGATGTTCGCGCCTTCGACCGTGATCATGACCGG
>CAYTXS010000270.1:0-3402 GCA_964441585.1 uncultured Thioalkalivibrio sp. | reverse complement strand
CCAACGAGCAGATCGACAGCGTGCCGCGCGAGCATGTCAGCATGGCGCTGCTCTATGCCGCGGCCCGCTTCAACTCATTCATCGTTTCGACGCATGCGCCCAGCCGCGAGAAGTTCCGCGCCGATCGCCCGGCCGCCTTCAAGTTCTTCACCGGCGAGTACCACCGCATGCTCGGGGAGAATCTCGACGACTACGAGCGGGTATACGATGCCCGCGCGGACGACACGCCGGTCGACGGCAAGTAGGCTCCCGGCCGGCGCACACCAAACAAGGCATGTGACGGGCGTCGGCCGCCGCGGCGGCCGTCCCGGGTCGTTACCGCAGCACGCTGCCGTCGGCGTCCAGCACCACGACTTCGCCTAGACCCAGTTCGCGCACCGGGGCCTCGATCTGCGCGAGGTCGCCGATGACAACCCAGGTCAGCGCATCCGCATCCAGTGTCGCTGCGGCCGCCCGGACCTGCTCCACGGTCATGGTCTTGATGCGCTGTTGTTCGCGGACGACATGGTCGTCCGGCCGGTCGTAGCTGACGATACCGCTGATCGCGCCGAGCACGGCTGCACCCGTTTCGTAGCGGCCGGGGAGGCCGCGGATGCGATTGTTGCGGATCTTGTCCACCTCTTCCGCCGTCGCCGGCTGGTCGCCTGCAAACGCCGCGAGTTCTTGCCGAATCTCGGTGATCGATTCGGCCGCGCGGTCGATCTGCACGGCGGTCGAGATGATCCAGGGTCGCTGGCCCCTGGTCGTAGAGGCGCTGCTGCGAGCGCCGTAGGACCAGCCCTTGTCCTCGCGCAGGTTCATGTTGAGCCGCGAGGTGAAGGTGCCGCCGAACACGCCGTTGGCGATGTCGAGGTACGTCGAGGTCTCGTCCATCGTGGAATCCACCAGCAGGCCTGCGAGGATATTCGCCTGCACGGCGCCGGGCTGGTCCACCAGGTAGATACGCGCAGCGGCCGGTCGTTCGACCGGCGCGATCGCCTTGGTCGGCAACGGTGCATCGGGCGCCTCCCAGCGGCCGAAATGTTTTTCCAGCAATGGCACGATCTCTTCCATTGTCGTGTCGCCGACCACCAGGATCTTCACGTTGTCGGGCCGCAGCCATTTGCGCTGGAACGCCAGCAGGTCGGCCCGACCGATCGCCTTGACCGAAGCCTCGGTGCCGCTGCCGGTGAAGGGGATGGCGTAGGCATGGCCCTCGCCGTACAGCAGCGGCGGCAGCACGCGGTAGGCGATGGACTGGGGCCGGGTCTTCTCCTGTGCGATCGAGGCCAGCCATTGCCGGCGGACGCGTTCGATCTCGTCCGCGTCCAAGGTCGGGCGCAATGTGACGTCGGCCAGCAGGCCCAGTGACGGGTCGAGCCGGTCGGTCAGGGCCGACAGGCTGATCGTCGCGGTGTCCAGGCCGGTACCGGTGCCGATCTGCGCTCCCTCGGCTTCGATAGCGGCTGCCAACTCGACAGCGCTGCGCTTGCCCGCGCCTTCATCCAGCATCGCCATCGTGAAGCCGGCCGTGCCCAGCTTGGCGCCGAGATCGGCCGCGTAGCCGGCATCGAACTGCAGTTGGATCCGGACCGTCGGGATCTCGTGGCGTTCGGCCAGCACCACTTCGATGCCGTTCTTCAGCGTGGCGCGCTGCAGCGTCGGGAAAGTGATGTCCGGAAATTCCGTGACCTGCGGCACGCCGAGGCTGCGATCCACGTCAGTCGGCACCGTCGAATAACTCGGGAACGGCACGACGGTAAGGGTGTGATCGCCGGCGGACAGATAGCGGGCGCCGATCGCCTTGAGGTCGGCCGCACTGGTGGTTTCGATGTCCGCGAGCGCCTGGCGGAAGCAGCCGGGGTCGCCCGTGTAGACCGCGCATTCCGCGAGCGCGTCGGACTTGCCGCCGAAGCCGCCGACCCGCTCCAGTCCACGGATCACCTGGCCGCGCACGTGGTTCTTCGCCTGTTCGAGTTCCGCCCGGGTGGGCCCGTCCTTTTTGAAGCGGGCGAGCTCCTCTTCGATGATGGCCTCGACCCGGGCCGGATCCACGCCCTGCTTGACCGATGCGATGATCATGAACACGCCGGAGATCTCCAGCGGCATGCTGAAGGCCGTGACGTTGTCCACGAGTTGTTCCTCGTGCAACAGCCGGGCATTGAGGCGGGAGGAGGCGCTGTTACCGAGAACGTGGCTGAACAGGCCGAGCCTGTTGACGTCGGTGTGGCCGTAATTAGCCACCGTCCAGGCGCGGTAGATACGCGGCTGCGCGACCCGGTCGTACATGATTTCACGCGTGGACTCGTTGCGCGGCGCGATCCACGTCTTCTTGCGGGTCAGCGGCGGGCCCGCCGGGATATCGCCGAAGTAACGCGTGACCTTCTCGCGCGCGGTCTCCACGTCGATGTCGCCGGCCAGCACCAGCACGGCATTGTTCGGCCCGTACCAGGTCTCGAACCAATCCTTGACGTCGTCCAGGGTCGCGGCTTCCAGGTCCTCCATGGAGCCGATCGGCATCCAGGAGTAGGGATGTCCCGCCGGATACAGGGCCTTGAACATCGAGGCCCAGACACGTCCGTACGGCTGATTCTCGCCCTGGCGTTTTTCGTTCTGCACCACGCCGCGCTCCTGGTCGAGCAGTTCCTGCGTGATAACGCCCTCGAAATGGCCCATGCGGTCGGATTCCATCCACAAGGCGAGATCCAGCGCGGTGGTGGGAACGTTCTGGAAATAGTTCGTGCGATCGAAACTGGTGGTGCCGTTCTGTCCGGTGGCGCCGACAAGCTCGAAAGGCTTGAAGTACTCGTCCGGATAGTTCTCCGAGCCCTTGAACATCAGGTGTTCGAACAGGTGGGCGAAACCGGTGCGCCCCGGCGGCTCATCCTTCGAACCGACGTGGTACCAGAGATTGACGGCGACGATCGGCGCCTTGCGATCCGTGTGGACGATGACGCGCAGCCCGTTGTCGAGCGTGAACTCGTCGTAAGGAATGTCTACTGTCGGCGCAGCCCCCGCTGCCAGCGGCAGCGAGAGGAACAGCAGCGATACGGTCATGAGACGTGCAAGCCTGGAAAACATACGGTTTACGCTCTCGGGCAAACAGGTTGGCAGTGCCGGGTGCTTCGGCGCCCAGGCCCGGCTGGATTCTTTCGATGGAAGGCGAACGCAGGCGGGATGACGCCCCGAGGCGTCACCCCGCCTGGCGGATTCACTCGCCGGGAGTCAGTCCGCGACGCTCGAGAAGGTGCGTGACCGAAGGGTTGCGGCCCGCGAAATCGCGGTAGAGCTGCATCGCATCCTTGCTGCCGCCCTGCGACAGCAGGGTAGCGCGGAAGTGCTCGCCGTTCTCGCGCTTCATGCCACCGTTCTCCTTGAACCAGGCCACGGCGTCGGCGTCCAGCACCTCGCTCCAGATGTAGG
>CAYTXS010000269.1:0-3402 GCA_964441585.1 uncultured Thioalkalivibrio sp. | reverse complement strand
GCGGCGGCACCTCGCCCCCGGGCAGAAACAACTCACTGCCGGGCCAGCGGCGCAGCTGCTCGGCCTTGTAGTTCAGCCCGAGGCGCATTCGCTCGTAAACCGGGTAGCCGTCACGCGCGAGCCCGATCGCCGGCGCCAGCGTCTCCGCCAGGGGCAGGCGACCGTAGCGCTCGCTCACGTGGACGAGTGCCGCGGGCGTGCCGGGTATACCGGCCGCAAGCGGCCCGTTCAGCGACAGCCCGGGGACCGGCTCGCCCTGCTCGTCCAGGTACATCTCGGCATGGGCCGCGCCCGGGGCGGTCTCCCGCGCGTCGACCACGACCTGGCGGCCGTTCTCGGCGACATGGAGCAACCAGAAGCCTCCCCCGCCGAGGCCCGACGAATAGGGCTCCACCACGCCGAGCGCGGCGCTCACGGCGACGGCGGCATCGAAGGCATTGCCGCCGGCCTCGAGGACCGCCATGCCCGCGCGCGTGGCCAGCGGGTGCGCGCTGGCGATCGCCGCCTGGTCCGGCGCGCCGGCCCAGCCGACCCCCGGCAGACACAGGACGAACAGCGCAAGCGCGCGGGACAGGCCGGCCACGCGGCACCCGATGGTCGAACGACCGCAGCGGAGGTCAGCCATGTCCAGCCCTGCTCGCGGCGCGGCGCTTCAGCGCAGCCTCGACGACGGGGTCCACGAAGCGCGACACGTCACCGCCGAGCATGGCGATTTCACGCACCATGCTCGAGGAGATGAAGCTGAACTGCTCGGTGGGTGTCAGGAACACCGTCTCGACCTGCCCTGCGATGTGCCGGCTCATGGTCGCAAGCTGAAACTCGAATTCGAAATCGGAGACGGCGCGCAAGCCGCGGATCATCACCGGCAGGCCGTGCTCCTGCGCAAACTTGACGGTCAGCCCGCTGTAACCGCGCACCTCGACATTGGGCAGATCCGCAAGCACCGCGGCCGCCAGTTCCACGCGCTCATCGAGCGTGAACAGCGGGGCCTTGGCCGGGTTCGCGGCGATGGCGACCACCACGCGATCGAAGATCGCGGCCGCTCGCCGCACGAGATCGAGATGACCGCTGGTGATCGGATCGAAGGTGCCGGGGTACATCGCCGAGATACTCATGAACTCTCTGCCTTCACAGGTTCGGGGCGAGCCAGATGGTAACGCACCTGGCCAGCAGCCGCGCTCCGGTGCAGCTGCCAGCCGGCCGGCAACACGGGCGGTGCGATGCCCGCCTCGTGTTCGAGATACACCGCCGCCCCTGGCGCCAGCCAGCCGTGCCGCAGCAGCGCATCGAGCGACGGGGCGAGCAGATCCCGCCGGTAAGGCGGGTCGAGAAAAACGATATCGAAGGGCGTGCCGGGGGTCTCGAGATAACGCCGGGCGTCCACTCGGATCGTCTCGCCCCGCGTGCACTCCAGGCGCTCGAGACTGGCCGCGATCTGCTGCAACGCCGCGGGCGCGACATCGACGAACACGGCCCGTGCCGCGCCACGCGACAGGGCCTCCAGCCCGAGCGCCCCGCTGCCGGCATAGAGGTCCAGACAGCGTGCGCCCTGGATCACCGGCGACAGCCAGTTGAACAGCGTCTCGCGAACGCGGTCGGGCGTCGGTCGCACGTCGGCACCGGCCGGCAGCGGCAGTCGCCGGCTGCGCCATTCACCGCCGATTATCCGAAAGCTGCCTGCTTTCCCCCGCCTTGTCGTCATGGCTTCACGGCCTGCTCGAGCTCATCGAAAGCGTGATCATATCGTCCCATGCCGAGCGGCGAACCCTGGCCGCGAAGCCGCGGGTCGCGCATGACGCAAGTGCAGCAAACTCAAGGCCTTGAAACGACGATGAGAACCAGCGTAGGCTTCCCCCGACGACCGCGCGGCGTGACCGAAGACATGCGCCGTGCCATGCGCGTCCCCGGACGATAAAAGATTCGAAAAAAGATCATTCCTGTTTGGTAGGAGTCATAACGATGAGAAGCCTCTATTCGGTGGCGCTTGCAGCAGTTGCGCTGGCGCTCTCCGGGTGTTTGTCGGACGCCAAAGATCCTGATGCCCCGTCTGTCGGAACCGGCAATGGCGTACCCGAACTTCCGGTCGCCAACGCCACGTTCCGGGCGCAATTCGATCCGCTCAGCGCGATCGTGCCGTATCCCAACGATATCCTCGGTTTCGTTGCGGACCCGGGCACCGACGGCACGCTCAATCTGCCGGCGCAGCCGCTGCAGCCGCTCGCACCGCTGGTCAACCAGCTCGATGGCTTCTCCACCAACGCGCGGATCCAGGCCAACTTCACCCGCGCGGTGGACCCGGCCACGTTGACGCCCCAGACAGTGTTCCTCCTCGAAGTGGCGATTAGCCCGACGAACAAGGCCGTGGTCGGCCTGTCGGACACGACCCTCTGCAAGGTCGCGCTGGCGCCCGCGGCAAACTGCGCCGCCATCGGCGTCGCCGCGACCGGCAATCCCTTCCTGGTGCAGGGTGTCGACTACTCGGTCGGCCTCGCGCCGGATATCGATGCGGGCGGCCAGACGATCCAGCTCAAGCCGCTGCGGCCGCTGAATTCGAACCGCGACAACCTGTTCACGCCGGGCACCGAGAACGGCTACCTGATGATCCTCACGGACGGCATCACGGACACGCAGGGCAACCCGGCGCAGCCCGACAACACCTTCGCGCAGATCCGCGCCGGCTTCCTTGCGGGCGCGATCCAGCTGCCCCCGCCGGGCACGCCCCTGCCGCCCGACCTGACGACGGAAGAGTTGCTCGGACTGTTCATCGCGGCACACCTGCAGGTCGGCCAGACGCTTGGCGTACCGGTGGGCAACATCGTGGTGACCGCCAGCTTCACGACGCTCGATACCGAGACCGTGCTGCAGACCGCGGCCGACATGGCCGACGCCGGCCCGGCCCAGATCGGCCAGTTCATCACGCCGGTCGCGGTGCCGGTCTCGCCGGAGATCGTGCTGCCGGCCGGCACGCCGATCACCACGGCGCTGGTGCTCGAGCTGCAGGGTGTGGACGCCTCCACCATTCCGGGCGAGGGCGATGTCTACGCCGGCGCGCTGCAGATCCCGTACTACCTTTCGCCGCCGACGGCTGAAGAGCCCGCCGCGCCATTGTCCGCCCCCTGGCTCGCGGCCACCGAGAGCCCGCTCGACGAAACCAGTCGGGTGCTGAACAAGTTCAACCCGGTGCCGCTGAAGCGCGCCGACGTCAGCGTGCCGGTCGTGATCACTATTCCGAACGACAACACCGACTACGCGGCCGCGCTTGGCGGCACGGCGATCAAGCCGGAAGCCGGCTGGCCGGTCGTGATCTTCAACCACGGCATCACGCGCAACCGGCTCGACATGTTCGCCATCACCGAACCGCTGAACAACGCCGGGTACGCGGTGATCGCCATCGACCAGCCC
>CAYTXS010000268.1:0-3402 GCA_964441585.1 uncultured Thioalkalivibrio sp. | reverse complement strand
GGAACGTTCACCGGGTGTGCGCCAGGCCCTGCGGGCTCAGACCTCCAGGAGTTCCTGTTCCTTCTCCTCCACGACCTTGTCCACGATCGCGATGTGCTTGTCGGTCAACTGCTGTATCTCCTCGTGAGCACGACGATCGTCGTCCTCGCTGATCTCTTTCTCCTTGAGGAGCTCCTTCACCGTCTGCAGGGCGTCCCGGCGGATGTTACGGATCGCGACCTTGGCGTTCTCGCCCTCATGTCGCACCACCTTGCCCATGTCGCGGCGCCGTTCTTCCGTCAGCGGCGGCAGCGGCACGCGGATGACGGTGCCGGCGGTGTTGGGGTTCAAGCCGAGGTCCGAGGTCATGACCGCTTTCTCCACGGCCTGCACCATGGTGCGCTCCCACGGCGTGATCGTGAGCGTGCGCGAATCCTCGACGCCGATGTTGGCCACCTGGCTCAGCGGCACGGGGCTGCCGTAGTACTCGACAGTGATGTGATCGAGCAGGCTCGTGTGGGCCCGCCCGGTGCGCAGTTTCTTGAGCTCGTTGCGCAAGGCGTCGATGCTCTTGACCATGCGTTCAGCGGCGTCTTTCTTGATCTCCTGCAACATGCTGCTTCCCTCTCACGCGTCCGCGGCGGCGTCGGCAGCCCGGGTCACCAGGGTACCGATATCCTCGCCGTTGATGATCTTGAGCAAATCGCCCTTGGTGTGGACGTTGAACACGCGCAACGGCAGGTCGTTGTCCCGGCACATCACCACTGCAGTAGCGTCCATGACCCCGAGGCGGGCGTCCAGCACCTGGTCGTACGTGAGACGCGTGTAGCGCTCGGCATCCGGGAACTTCGCCGGGTCGGCGGAGAACACGCCGTTGACCTTGGTCGCTTTCAGCAGCAGGTCCGCGTTCATCTCGATCGCCCGCAGGCTGGCGGCGGTATCCGTCGTGAAGAAGGGGTTGCCCGTGCCGGCGGCGAGGATCACCACGCGGCTCTTCTCGAGGTGCCTGATCGCGCGGCGCCGGATGTAGTCCTCGCAAACCTCGTTGATCTTGATGGCCGACATCACGCGCGCATGCACGCCGAGTTTCTCGAGGGCGTCCTGCAGCGCCAGCGAGTTGATCACGGTGCCGAGCATGCCCATGTGGTCGCCGGTGACGCGGTCCATGCCGCCTTGCGCGAGCCCTGCGCCGCGGAAGATGTTGCCGCCGCCGATCACGACCGCCACCTGGATCCCGAGTTCCCGCACATCGCGTAACTCGCTGGCGATACGGTTCATCACCTCCGGGTCGATGCCGTAGTCCACACCGCCGAGGAGCGCCTCGCCGCTCAGCTTGAGGAGGATTCGTTTCGGAATTTTCCGGGTCATCTCGCCCCCCGCGATCTGTGTCCTGGCAGAGCCTGCCGCAAAAAAGAACCCCGCTGTCCGCGGGGCCCCAAAGCTTACCTCATCTGCGGGCGCCGTGACCCATGGCCAGCGAGATAAAGTGCCGCAAGGTCGCGCGGCTCAGCCGCCACGCACCTGCGCCATGACTTCCTCGACGAAGTTGTCGGCCTTCTTTTCGATCCCTTCGCCGACCTCGAAGCGCACGAAGCCCGCGACGGTCGCCTCGTGGCTCGACAACAGCTTGCCGACGGTCGTGTCGGGATCCTTGACGAAGGGCTGGCCGACCAGGGTGATTTCGGCAAGCTGCTTCCGCAGCCGGCCTTCCACCATGCGGGCCACGATCTCGGCGGGCTTGCCCTCGCCTTTCGCCTGCTCGACGAGGATCTCGCGTTCCTTCTCGAGGAAGTCGCCCGGAATCTCGCTCTCGTCGATGTACTGCGGGCGCGAAGCCGCCACATGCATCGCCAGGTCGCGGACCAGTGCCTCGTCGCCACCCTCGATGGCGACCAGCACGCCGATCCGCGTGCCGTGCAGGTAGCTGCCGACCGTGCCGGTGGACTCGAGGATCGCGAAGCGGCGCACGCCGATGTTCTCGCCCAGCTTCGCGATCAGGCCGCGGCGCGTTTCCTCGACGGTGGAATCACCCAGCGGCAGCGCCAGCAACGCCTCCAGGTCTGCAGGGCGATGCTCCAGCACCAGTGCGCCGACGGTGTCCGCGAACCCCTTGAAGTCGTCCCCGCCCGCCACGAAGTCGGTTTCGCAGTTGATCTCGACCACGACACCGGTGTGCTGATCGCTTGTGGTCTTGACGACCACCAGCCCCTCGGCGGCGATGCGGCCGGCTTTCTTGTCGGCCTTGGCGAGTCCCTGCTTGCGCATGTGCTCGATCGCGGCCTCGATGTCGCCTTCGGTCTCGACGAGCGCCCGCTTGCACTCCATCATGCCGGCGCCGGTGCGCTCGCGCAGTTCCTTGACCAGGCTTGCTGAAATACTCATATCCGGATACCTCGCTTACTGGTCCGCGGGCTTGGCGTCTGCGGGCTCGGCGGCGGCAGGCTTGGCCGCTTCGTCGGCGGCCGGGGCCGCAGCGTCCTCGCCTGCCTGCTGGAGCTCAGCGCCCTCGGTCTCGGCGACCTGGGGACCGGCGGTGGGCGGCGCGGGCTTCGCCGCGGGCCGGGGGGCGCCGTCCTTGCGCGCAGCCGGCGCACGGTCATCGACCTCGACGAAGTCGTCCTCGCCCTGCGGCACCTGAGGCACGGAGGCCTTGCCTTCCAGCACGGCGTCCGCGATGCCCTGGGTGTACAGGCGGATCGCGCGCATGGCGTCGTCGTTGCCGGGAATGACGTAGTCGATGCCTTCCGGCGAACAGTTGGTATCGACGATCGCCACGATCGGGATGCCCAGCTTGATGGCTTCCAGCACGGCAATCCGCTCATGCTCGATATCGACGATGAACAGCACGTCGGGCAGCGAGCCCATGTTCTTGATGCCGCCCAGGCTGCGCTCGAGCTTCTCCATCTCGCGCTTCAGGCCGAGGACCTCTTTCTTGGTCAGGCTCTCGAAAGTGCCGTCCTCGGACATCTGCTCGAGCTCGAACAGGCGCTTGATCGACTGACGCACGGTCTTGTAGTTCGTGAGCATGCCGCCGAGCCAGCGATAGCTGACGAAGGGCATGCCGCAGCGCTCGGCTTCCTTCTGGATGGATTCGCGTGCGGAGCGCTTGGTGCCGACGAACAGCACGCTGCCGCCGTCGGTGGCCAGCTTGCGGACGAAGTCCTGCGCCTTGAGATAGAGCGGCAGGGTCTTCTCTAGATTGATGATATGAATCTTGTTACGTTCGCCGAAAATGTAGGGTGACATCTTCGGGTTCCAGAAACGGGTCTGGTGGCCGAAATGAACGCCGGCCTCCAGCATCTGGCGCATGGAGATAGAAGCCATGTTGTACTCCTTCGGGTTGAGCCTCCACGCACCCCACCCGGCAACCCGCTTTCCCGAGGAAAAGAAGGCACCCAGCCGGGCGTGACGGTGCGTGTGTGG
>CAYTXS010000267.1:0-3430 GCA_964441585.1 uncultured Thioalkalivibrio sp. | reverse complement strand
CTCGGGCTCGGCTTCCGGCTCGGGCTCGGCTTCCGGCTCGGGCTCGGCTTCCGGCCCGGGCTCGGCTTCCGGCTCGGGCTCGACTTCCGGCTCGGGTTCGACTTCCGGCTCGGGTTCGACTTCCGGCTCGGGTTCGACTTCCGGCTCGGGTTCCGCCGTGACCGGCTCGCGGCCCGCGAGCAGCGCCTCGGCGGTTTCGGCGGCGTCCGGACGGTTCTCTGCGAACGCGTTGGCCTGCAGGATCCATGGCTGCACATCGACGTCGGGCGGACGGCCGCTCTCGAGCTGTTCGATGAGCATCGGCACGAAGGCGACGATGCGCTCCAGGAAGCGAACCAGCGGTTCGCTGCGCTCGACACGCTGTTCGAGCATGGCGTTCATGAGCCGTTCGACCGACCAGGCGTACTCGCCGATCAACCTGGCGCCCACCATGCGACCGCTACCCTTGAGCGTGTGGAAATTGCGGCGCACCGTGCCCAGTTCCCCTGCGCCGCCGTCGGCGACCCAGCGCGGGAAGTACATTTTGATGGAGTCGCTGAGTTCGCGCGCCTCCTCGATGAACAGCTCGAGCAACTCGGGATCCGGGCGTTCCTCGCCCGCGTAGACAGGCGCCTCTGGCACGGCCGGCGGCGCCGGCCGGGCGGTGGTTTCCGGCGGCGGCGTGGCGGGCTCGCTCTCGGCCGCCACTTCCTCCAGCACAGGCGCGGACCCTGCACCGGTTTCCTCCAGGGTGACGGTGTCGCCCGGCGGGGTGTCTACCGGCTCGTACTCCGGGATATGGCCCTCGAGAATCGGCAGCGCGTCGAGGCAGGCCTCGGCGTTCTCCAGCATGAATACGGGGTCCTTGCGGCCCGCGCGGATCGTCTCCATGAAGTATTCGAGGCTGACGATCGCGTCGGCGAGCCGGTCGAGCGCTTCGCGGCGCATCTCCTCCGCGCCCGGCTGCAGCATCCTTCTCACGTAGGTCGTGATGCGTTCGACCACATGGACCGCACGCGGGTGCTCGAGAATCAGCAACGCGGCCGTGACGGCCCTGAGCAGTTCCGGCACCGCATCCGCGGTCTGCGGATCGATCGGACCCGCGAGGCGCTCGCTGATCGCGTCACGCACCCGCGCCATGTTGAACAGGCACTCGCGCAGCAGCGCCTCGGTGACGCTCTGCAGTTCATTGCGGTCGCCGTCCTCGGGGGTCGGCTCGCCCGCACCGGGCTCCTCGATGACCAGGCGCATGAGCCTCTCGTCGAGCCGGTCTTCCACCCGTAGCAAGGCCGCTGCCACCGCGAGCAACTCTTCCTCGGCTTCCTGCCGGTCACGATCGAGCAGGCCATGCAGCCGGTTCGCTTCGGTCTGCACGTCGTCGCGCACGTCGCCGAGCCCCAGCACGCCGAGGGTGTCGCCGATCTTGGCCAGCATCTCGAGTTGCGCGTCGAGTCCGTCGGCCGGCACCTTGCCCGTGCGGGCGAACAGGTCGAGCGAGTCCTTGACCTTGCCCAGGTCTTCCCGGATGGCGTCGGCGACGGTGCGCATCAGCTGTACGCTGGGGCCACCGAGGCTGTCGCGCGCCTCGGCCAGGTCGTCCTGGTCGGGCAACAGGTCGCCGAGGCTGAAGGTGTTGCGGATGGCGTTGACGCGGCTACCGCGGGTCGTGGAGCGCGCCACGTAGAACAGCAGGCTGTTGAGCAATTCCACCGGCGGCGCCGATGCGAGACCCGATTCGCCTTCGTCGACCAGCCGACGGATCTGGCGATCCACCTGGCCGAGGAGGCGCTTTATCGCGGCGCTCGCGGTGAGCCCGCCCTGGCGCAGCCCCTCGATCACGCCGCCGAGCACCCACCACAGCTGGTACACGGAGGTTTCGCTGGCGGCTTTTTCGAAGGCGGCCGACACGTCGGCGATCACGGCGAGGCTGCTGTCGGGCCGCTCACCGCGGATCCATGACAGCAACGCCGCCTGGTAACGCGGCCGCAGGCGGCGCGCCAGGGCGATGATGTCCTCGCCGCTCGGCTGCGGACGGGCGCCGCGCGCGAGCAACTGGCGATCGGACGGCAGGTTCAGCAGCAGCAGCGTGTTTTCGGAGAGCAGCGGCGAACCGCGCGCCGCACGCAGGTCGTTGAGCAGCGGCAGCAACACGAGCGGTATGTCGCGGCCACCGGTGACCACTCGATCGAGATACGGCGGCAGCTGCACGATGGCTCGCGACAACGCGTCGAGGCCCTCGTCGGGAGACTGGCCGGAACTGGCGGCACGTTGCAGGTGCAGCGCCAGCTGCTCCATCTCGTCGGCCAGCAGCGAGGCGCCGTAGACCTCTGCAATGCGCAGCGCGCCGTGGGCCTGGTGCAGCATTTCGGCGCAGCGCTGGATGGCGTCGGACTGCGCGGGGTGTTCGGCGTACTCCTCCAGCGCGATACGCGCATCACGCAGTGTCCCGGCGAGCTCGCCGGTCACCCAGAGCAGCTGCGGAGAGGCCTGGGAGCTCACTTCGGCGGCGGCTCCGGCAACCGGAAGCCGGCGACCGAGTTGCGCAGCTGCGTCGCGAGCCCGGCCAGCTTGCCGATCGACTGCGAGGTCGCCCCGGTCGCGTCGGCGGTCTGTTCACTGACTTCGCGCAGCACGTTCATGTTGCGCGTGATATCGCCGGCGGCCGTCGCCTGGTCGCGGGCGGAACGGGAGATGTTCTGCACCAGGTTGGCGATCTGGTTGGAAACACTCTCGATCTCGTCGAGCGCCGCACCGGCGTTCTCGGCCAGTAGCGCGCCGCCGACCACGTCGGTGGTGCTGCGCTCCATGGAAATGACTGCCTCGTTGGTGTCCGACTGGATGGTCTTGACCAGCACTTCGATCTGGCGCGTGGCGTTGGCTGCACGCTCGGAGAGGCGCTGCACCTCGTCGGCGACCACGGCGAAACCGCGCCCGGCCTCGCCGGCCATCGAGGCCTGGATGGAGGCATTGAGGGCGAGGATGTTGGTCTGCTCGGCGATATCGTTGATCAGCTCGATGATGTTGCCGATCTCCTGGGAGCTCTCGCCGAGGCGCTTGATGCGTTTCGAGGTGTCCTGGATGGTCTCGCGGATGGCGTTCATGCCCTCGATCGTGCGGCGCACGGCCGCGCCGCCCTTGTGCGCCACGTCCACGGAATGGCGCGCCACATCCGCCGCGCGTTCGGCATCGCCGGACACGGCCTCGATGGACGCCGCCATGCGCGCCGTGGACTCGGTGGCGTCGCCGGCCTGGCGCAGCTGGGTGTCGCTGGCATCGGCCATGTGGGTGGAGGTCGCCTGCGTCTGCTTGGCGGCGGCGTCGAGCTTGATGGCGCTCTGGTTGATGGTGGTGACGAGATCGCGCAGGGCCTCGATCGCGTAGTTGATGGAGTCCGCGATGGCGCCGGTGATGTCCTCGGTGACCGTGGCCTGCACCGTGAGATCGCCGTCCG
>CAYTXS010000266.1:0-3442 GCA_964441585.1 uncultured Thioalkalivibrio sp. | reverse complement strand
CGGACGAAACGGTGGGCACGGTGGCCGAAAAAGTCGGCTATGCCACGCCGTTCGCTTTCAGCGCCGCCTTCAAGCGAATCCGCGGCATGAGTCCGCAGCAGCATCGCGCGAGCGCGCTCGCAAACAACTGAAAGACCGGCATCCGGGTAATCCAAGTAACCCGGACATCTCGCCAGCACTCAAGACTTGCCGCGGAAGAACACCCGGTAGGCCGATCATCCCGTTGCGGCAGCGGCCCCGTCATCGTCCAGCCCGCACTGGCGGAAACCGTATATGGCGCTGTCACGATCAGCCTGCCACGAGCGATGTACGGCATCCAGTCCACCAGCCTCAATGATCGCCTGGGTGACTTCCTCCGGCCCGATACGCCCCGTGTCCAGAAGCCCGAGCGACCAGGCGATGGCGGACTCAAGTCGTGCCAGGGCAGGTCCGCCGAGACCCGGCCAGAACAAGCGTGCAAGCGCCCCGATCGGTTTCTTCTGCGCCAGTCCCAGCAGGCCCGCATCAGTGAGTGTGCGGGCCCAACGCTCCGGGCAGCCCCGTGCGGCGACATAGAGAGCCACCGCACGGGCGACCTCCTCCACGAACTGTCGCTGCCTGGCGACCAACTCCGTTTCCAGTAGCTTGGCGGGGTCACTGAACACCACTTCCGATTCTGCATCAGTCGGCAGCAGGTCGAAGATCAGGTGAATTCGATCCGACCCGGAGTCGTTGCAGGCGTCATGCAGGGCCTTGTTGTCGAACCACCAGAGTTCCCCCTCGCGCATGCGTACCGATTCGCCACCCGCATTGAGCAGGCTGCCGTTCTCGCTTCGGATGACCAGGTGGTAGCGGTCGCGCAAGCGGTAGTATTCGCCGCGGTCTACGTGCGGCAGCACCGTTTTGCCAGGCGGCAAGCAGGCAAAACGTGCGCGACCCGGCATGCCCTGCTGCTCGGCCGCAAACGCTTCGATAAAGGCGACCGTCGCGGGAAACTGCGCGGACAACGACGTCCAGCGGCTCTCGTGCACGTCCCGCCGACGGCGCCCGCGGATGCAGGATCGTCTCAGGCCCCGGAGAGGAATCGCGTTGGTGTCACGCTGCGCCGGCGCCGTGAGCTGGCGGCCCACCTGCAGATCCCATGCGCTCGAGTGACGCCCCAGTTCCAGTCGCAGGGGTTCGAGATCGATGCCGGCCCGCATTAGACGGAAATGCGCCATGACCGTCCTCCTACAATGCAGCCTGGAAGCGGAACATCAGGATCGAACCGTCCTCGTCGATACCGTCCCGATTGGGCGCGGCATCGTAGCGACTGTAGTTCAGGCTGGTCCGCAGGTGCTCGTTCCAGTACAGCGACACGGCCGCCGTGACCTGTGCCTGCTCGCCGCCCGTGACGATGCCGTCGTCCAGGTCGAGCATGCTGTAGCGCAGGGAGAATTCGAGCGCACCCCATTCGCCTCTCGGCCGCACGGCCGTCGGCACACCGCGTGAACGGCTGTAGCGATAGCGCTCCCCGGTGACCAGCCAGCTCGCCTGGGCATAGCCGCCGCTGAAGTCGGCCGCGTTTGATCCGCCGTCCAGGCTCATGAACATGTACTCGCCCTGCAGCCGCACATTGTCGAGGATGCCCATCACTTCCAGCCCGGTCGTAGAGAGACTGTCGATGCCGGCGAGGGAGCGGGTGTCCACCAGCCGTTCGCTCGTCAGCCGCGTTTCCGGGCGCGCCCGGATCCGCACGTCTTCGTTGGAATCGACCGAGCGATATTCGTGGGCGATACCGAAGTGCAGCACCTGGCGCCTCTTGCGGATCGGCGCATAGGTGAAGCGGCCGATGATCGACGTGCCATCGACAGCGCGCCGGTCGAGATCGCTGAGCTCGTCGCCGAACACCCCCGCCGTCGCGCTCCAGTTCCGGCCCCAGGTCCTGGCCGAGACGCCCGTGAGCATCGCGGGACTCAGGGCGGAAGCGAGCGAGCGCTCCATGAAGGCGAGGTCATTGGAGCTGGAGAGCTCATCCAGCGAAAACGGCGCCACCTGGTTGCCCGCCGTGACCCGCACGCGCTTCCAGCCGCCGTAGCGCACGTACAGGCTGCGCCAGCCGTCCACCAGGCCCACGTCGTAGTCGGCCCGGAACTGCCAGTCGTCGTAGCCGGCGCGCAGTATCAGGCGCGCGCGGCGGAAGTCCTGGTCGTCCTCGAGCAAGGTGACGTCGTCGCTGTAGCGCGCCACGTCATAGTGGATGCGTCCGCCGAGCCGCACGTAGCGATCGTCATCCCACGACACCATCGCGCCATCGTCGAGCGTGAACGAAGTCTCCGCCGCCTGGCTGGCCACCGCAGGCGCCAGGGCGAGAGCAGCGATCATCAGGTAACGATTCCAAGGACTTTGCATCATCATCTCCATGTGTTCGGCATAGGTGATCAGAGGGCGGCCACGCGGGTCGCATCTGCGAATAGTTGGTTTTGCTGCTCTGCATTGCAGATGTCGTCGAAGAAGCGGGCGACATGCTCGTGCATGCGGCCCTGCGCGTAACATTCCTGCCAGTCATGACCCACCTCCGGCACCACCACCAGCCGACAGGCGGGAGCCAGACCGCGCCTGGCGGCAGCGCGCTCGAGCGCGGCCACCCAGGCGGTGGCTCGCGCAAGACGGTTGTCGCCCTGCTCGCGGTCCAGCACGCGGTTGGAACGTAACGAGGGATCGCGCTCCACGTCGCGGTCACCGACGAGCACGCATTTCGGCACTTGCAGGAAGGCCTGGAAGTCGATCGCGAGCGAGCCCGGCATGCGGCCCGGCGCGAGTCCATAGGGGAAGCTCGCGGCCGCGCTCGGGAAGGTGTACCAGCCCGCTGCAGCCAGGGCCATGCCTGCGACACGCTGCGGACGCACGAGTGCGTAGCGGTGGGCGAACTGGGCGCCTCCGGAAAATCCGTACAACAGGCAAGGCCGGACGCCGACGGTCTCGTCCAGGATGGCGTCCAGGGCGGCTGCGGGGTGTAGCGTGCGGTTGGATGACTTGAGTCGCTGGTAGCCCCGGTAACGTCGGCGATCGAACAGCGGCGCCAAGAGCTCGGTGCCGGTCTGTTCGGCCCAGTCGATGAATGCGGTCAGGTGTCCCAGGGCATCGCGACTGATGCCGTGCACGCAAACCAGCGGGGGACGTTGCGGATCCGGGTTGCGCGGCACGAACCGCAGGTAACGGGTGCGGGAGTCGGTCGCCAGGGGGTGCTTGACCGGGGCGCCGGCCGGGACTGCTGAGCGGGTCATGCAGCGCCTCCTAGGCCACGTCCGCCGCGGGCCGGCGGCGATCGCTGACGATGGCGCCGTCCGCGCCCAGTTCCACCACGCGCTCTGCCGCATCCAGCAGGCGCGGGTCGTGGGTGACGACGATGACCGTGCCCGGAAAGCTGGCAATGACGCTGCGCAGCACGTCCAGACTCTCGGCGTCCAGGTGATTGTCGATC
>CAYTXS010000265.1:0-3446 GCA_964441585.1 uncultured Thioalkalivibrio sp. | reverse complement strand
CCCTCGCCCTGCCGGCGGCCGTCGCGCGTCCCGGGGAGCTTGCGCTGGGCGCCGTCGGTGCCTGCGACGTGAGTCCTGTGTACCTGTTGTTGCCTGCGGGTGCGCTGGAGGCCGTCCAGCGCGGCCGTGCGATGCGCCTGTTGGACGGCGTCGAGGCGGATGCGCGGCGCTGGTGGAGCAGCCTGCTGGCGCTGGTGGCCATGGCGCCCGGCGTGAGCCTGGTTCCGGAATTGCCCGGTCCCGGGCTGGCGACGCTGGCGCCCTCCGCCCGCTGGCTCGGGCCGTCGCCGGGCGTGGGTGAACTGGTGCCCGGCGCGCCGCGCCGTCTCAGGCTGTCCTTCGATTTCGGCGTGCTGATCGACGCCAGCGGCGACCGTCCGGCGGTGTTGCGCCGACTGGCGGAGCGACTCGTGGTGATGGCGGATGAACTGCTTGGGCGGTTGCCGCCCGGTAACGGCCTGCGTCGCCTCGCACTCGCGCTGGACGGCATCGGCCGCGCAGCCCACCGACGCGGCTTCGCCCCGGGCAGCCACGCGGCGCTCAACTGGACAAGGGAGCGATTGTGGGCTTTTCGCGACGGCGCACGCGCTGCGTCCGTTGCGCTCGCACGGTCCCATGGCGGCGGCGCCGGGATCCGCATCCCGGGCGGCCTCGAGGTCGCCGACGCCGACGATCTCGAACGGGACCTGCTGATCCACGGTGCGCGACACTCGCACTTGTTGTGTCTTTCTCCGTGGAGTCTCGCGCCGCCGGAACTGGGCCGCGAGGGCCTTGGCCTGCTGCCGGCACTCGCGGCCGCGGATGGCATCGCGTGGCGTCGTCCGGACACTGAATGCCCGCCGGAACTGTACAGCGCGGCCCTGCGCTTCGCCTGGGCCGTGGCCCTGCGCAGCTAGCGACGCCCCCCCCGGGCATGGTAAATGTGCCCCCCCACAGCAGCCCCCCGGCCCGATGGATACGATCGCGACATACGCGTTACCGGATACCCAGGCCCTGGCCGTGATCGGGCTCGCACTGTTCGCCCTGGTCGCCCTGACGCGTCCGTCGGTGCCGCAGGAGTCGACGAGCCTGATGGTGCTGATGTTGTTGGTGCTGGGGTTCGAGCTGTTTCCTTACGAGGGGCCGGGCGGCGCCCTCGGGTCCGCCGACTTCCTCGCGATGTTCGGCAACGCCGGGCTCATCACCGTCATGGCGCTGCTGGTCGCCGGCCGGGCGCTGGAGGTGACCGGCGCCCTGCAGCCGCTCATCCGGCTGATGTTGAAGGCGTGGACCGGGCCACGGCCGCTGGCACTGATCGTGACGCTGCTCGCCTGCGCATTCACTTCGGCATTCCTCTCGAACACCATCGTCGTGCTGGCGCTGCTGCCCGTGCTGGTGGGCGCATCCGCCCGCCTCCGGTTTCCAGCTTCGCAGGTCCTCATGCCGGTGGGCTTCGCCGCACTGCTCGGCGGCATGACCACCACCATCGGGACCTCGGCCAACCTGCTGGTGGTCAAGGAGGCGGAGCGGCTCGGCCTGCCGCCGTTCGCGATGTTCCAGTTCATCGTGCCGGCTGCTGTGGGGCTCTTGGTCGGCGTGCTGTTTCTCTGGTTGGTGGCGCCCCGGATCCTGCCGGAACGCGATGCGCCCATTCGCCAGGCGGCACCGCGCATCTTCAAGGCTGTGTTTTTCGTCGGCGAGGACGGCTGGGCAGTGGGACGCACGCTGGCCGAGCTGCGCGAGCGGACCGGGCGGCGCATGAACGTTTCGCGCGTGCAGCGTGGGGACGGCCTGCAGGTGGCGAAACTGCCGGCCATGCGCCTGCAGGCGGGGGACCGGCTGTTCGTCGCAGACACGCGCGAACACCTCAAGGAGTACGAGCGCCTGCTGGGCACCCGCATGCACAGCGAATTTGCCGGCGACGAGGAGGAGGGCGGCGAAGAGGTGCGGGCGGCGGAGCAGCAACTCGCCGAGCTGGTCGTGACGCCCGATTCCCCGCTTTATGGCAAGACGCTCTCGACCACGCATTTTCGACAGCGCTTTCGCCTGTTGCCGCTGGCCATCCACCGGGCGACGGCGGCGGGCACGAGCGAGATTACGGGCGATTTCGAGGACGCGGTGCTGCAGGCGGGCGACGTGATCCTGGTGCAGGGCACGCCGGAACGCCTGCGCGAGTTGCGCTCCAGCGGCAGCATGCTGGTGCTGGACGGTCGTGTGGATCTGCCCAAGACGCGTCGCGCACCGCTCGCACTCGGGCTGATGGCGGCGATCGTGCTGGCGGCGGCCACCGGCTGGATGTCGATCAGCGTCAGCGCCACGGCCGGCGCGGCCTTGTTGATTGCGACCGGCTGCATCGGCTGGCGCGAGGTGGCTGGCGCACTGTCGGCGCCGCTGGTGTTGATGATCGTCATGAGCCTGGCCCTGGTGCAGGCATTCATCGTCACCGGTGCTGACCTGTTTCTTGCCAGCCTGTTTCTCGACCTGTTCGGCGGCCTGCCTGCGGCGGTGATGCTTTCGGTGGTCATGCTGCTGGTCGCCATCGCGGGCAGCCTGGCGCCGAACGTCGCGGTGGCGCTGCTCTCGGTCCCCGTCGCGGTTGCGGCGGCCCGGGGCCTGGGCGCGCCGCTGGAACCGTTCGTGCTCGCGGTCCTGTTCGGCGCCAACCTGAGTTTCGCCACGGCGTTGGGCTCGCGTCCGAACCTGATCATTTCCACTGCAGGGGGCTACCTGGCGCGCGATTTCATGCGCGTGGGCATCCCGCTCACCGTGCTGGTCTGGCTGGCGATCTCGGTCACCCTGGCGGTGCGCTATGCGGTGCCGTGGACCCTCCCCGCCGGCTGAAACCCACGGCGCGGGCGGACTAGGGGTTGACCGGGGTGCCGGGCCGAGTAACATCCGCAACACCATGAACGCCGAACATTGCAGCGCGTGCAGCCACGGTGGGTGGCGTCCCGGAACCCCGGAGGGGGTCCGGTCGCGCGCAGCCGGCTGAAGCGGCTCACGCTCCGAACCCATCTCCGGACACCGCCGGGGATGGGTTTTTCGTGAGCTCCTCCCGGACGGCCAGACGCCTCTAGGAGGAATGATGCAGGCCCCGTTCGATATTGCCGCCGACCTGGATACGCCGGTTTCGGCGTACATGAAGCTGGCGCCGTTCCGCCCCCGCTTTCTCCTCGAGAGCGTCGAGGGCGCGCAGCGTCTCGGCCGCTATTCCTTCATCGGTTTCGGCGATGCGCTCACGGTGCGGCTGGACCGGAAAGGCCTGCACTTCGGCGGCCGGTCTTTCGACCTCGAAGATGGCTTACTGCCGCCATTGCGCGCGGCGCTCGCCAGCGCGCCGACGCTGTCTCCGGAGGCGGGTCTCCCCTTCGATGGCGGCCTGGTCGGTATCGCGGGCTATGACATCGTCCGGCACTTCGAGCGGGTCCCGGTGGGTAGCGACAGCTTTCCGGAGGGCCTGTGGGTCG
>CAYTXS010000264.1:0-3450 GCA_964441585.1 uncultured Thioalkalivibrio sp. | reverse complement strand
AAACGGATTACCGCTTCCGCCTCCTCGAGCACGCAGACATTTATCGAGTGCCGCTGGACGATGCGGCAGAGCGCGGCCTCGAGAAATTCTTCGCGGACGCCGCACCCGAAGACACGCGCAACCGTGGCGACCTGCGGGTGCTCGGCCGCACCATTCCGGTCCGCTGCCGGGCGGACGGCGTGGCATGGTTCGATTTCCGGCCGTTGTGCGGCGGTCCGCGCAGCCAGGCTGACTACATCGAGATCGCGCGCAGCTTCCACACCGTGCTGGTCTCCGGCGTACCGCAGTTCGGGCCGGACAACGACAACGAGGCGCGGCGCTTCATCGCCCTGGTGGACGAATTCTACGAGCGCAAGGTGAAACTCGTGTTGTCCGCGGCCGCGCCTCCGGCCTCGCTGTATGTCGGCTCACGACTCACGTTCGAGTTCAAGCGCACCATCAGCCGGCTTGAGGAGATGCGCGGCGCGCCCTACCTGGCGGCACCTCACCTGCCGTGAGTGCGATGGCGCGCCAGGGAGAATCCAGCCCAGGCCGCCCCCAGCCAGGCCAGTACGGAGCCCAGGGCATACGCTCCGGCCCACTGCCAGCCCGACGCATGGACCACTCCCACGGTCTCCAGGCTGAACAGTGAAAAAGTCGTAAAGCCCCCGCAGAAGCCCGTCATGAAAAACAGGCGTGCATGCATGCCATGCGCCCATGGCCCACCCGGGGCAACCAGCGACGCATAAGCGCCGATCAGGAAGGAACCGCTGACATTCACGACCCAGCTGGCCCAGGCCACCTCGCCGACTTGAGCCGCAAGCAGTCCTGCCACGCTCCACCGCAACACGCCGCCGAGCGCACTGCCCGCCGCCACCGCGGCGTAAGCCGGCCACCGGCTGTACCGGGACGCCAGCTGCATGCCAGGCCCATCACTCACGACGGCGACCTCGACAGCCATGTGCCGACCATCAGTCCCACGCCGACCGCCGGCAGGCACAACCCGAGGGACAAGCCGACATTCGCGGCGACAGCCCGCCACCGGCCTGCATGTGCGAGGACCAGGGTTTCCAGGCTGAACGAAGAGACTGTCGTATAGCTGCCGAGCGCGCCGACCCCAAGCAGCCACCAGGCGGTACCGGCACTGCCGCCTGCCAGTCCGCCCGGCAGCGATCCCACCAACACGCCGATCGCGAGCGCCCCCGTGGCGTTGACCGTAAGCGTATGCCACGGAAAGGCCATGCCGAAGCGCCGCGCCAGGCGCTCGCCGAGCCACATCCGTGCCACGCCGCCCAGGGCACTGCCGACCAGGATGGCGGCGAGCTCGGACATCGGGCTAGGGCAATAGCACCGGCCGGCTCGCACCCATGCCGGGACCGAGAATCAGGGCATTTTCAAGCACACGCATCGCGCCGAGCTGGGCCGCGCGGAAAGCCGGGGCGCTGGCGAACAGGATCACCTGGCCGCGACCGATCGACTCACGGGTCACCCAGGCCGACGACGCAATCCGGTCGCGCGCTTCGGGCCACAACAACCCCGACATGCGCACCTGCAACGCCTGGCCTTCCGGCACCGGGGCCCAGTTCAGCGTAGCCGCATCGGTGTCCGCCGGTCGATACACGCCGATACGCATCGGCGCCTCGATCGGCGGCGTGGACATCAGCACGGGCGAGTCGAAATACAGCACGGGCAGAACGGGGCCGGTCCCGGCCGTCAACCAGTGTTCCGTATCCACGCGCGTGCCGACCAGCGCGCCGGAGGGCATCAGCATGGCTTGCCACTCGTCGAGCCGCGCCCGCGCCCCGGGCTCGGCGAGCGCGTCATCGGAACCCCAGGGCGCGCTGTCGCCCGGCGTCGCGTCACGGCCCCAGATCAGCTCAGCATCCGGCAAGGACTGGCCGGCCAGCCACTCCCGGTGAATCGCGTCCTGGTAGGAAGCGACGTCGCCGTCGATCACGTCGGAAAGCAGACTCGTCGCCACCCAGGTCGAGTCGGCGCCCGCCAGCTCGCGCGCGGACTGGCCCACTGCCACCAGGGTGCCGCCGGCGTGCACCCAGTCGGTCAGCGCCGTCACGAGAGGTTCCGGCAACGGAGCGCGTCCGCGGCGCTCCGGCAGGTAAATCACGTTGTAGCGCCTGAGGTCGAAGTTCCCGGCGCGATCCTCATCCAGGTGGCTGTGGCGAATGCCGATGCGATGATCGAGCAGGTACCAGGCAGCGCCGAAATCCAGCATGTTGGTCTGGCCGCGCGACAGCAGAGCGATCTGCGGCCGGGCCAGCAGGCGCCATTGCTGCCCGCCAAGATCCGCGAGGTCGCCGGGTGCGCGGCCGTGTGAAATCACATGCAGGCGGATGCCCAGTTGCGCAGCCACCTCGCGGGCATCCTCGCGCCAGTCGTCGCCGCTGCGATTGTCGTCTCGGGTCAGGGCGATGGAGCCGATCGGTAAAGCTTGGCCGCCGAGTTGCGAGGCCTCCCGGTTGGCCCGCACCGCGTGACCCCGCTCCATCATGCGGGCGGCAAACGCCAGCGCCCTGTCATCGGCGCCGGAAACGGCGAGCCCGATCAGCGCCGGATCACTCGCTGGCGGAGACATCGCCGCCACCTCTGCAAGAGGCCACTGGACCACCTCAAGACCTGTCTCCAGGTGTTGCGGCACCACCAACGCTTCGAGGCCGAACATCATCGAGACGTTCCAGGCGGTCGTATCGTAGATGGTGCTGCGCCCGCTCTTGAGCACTTTCTGGCGCTCCTTGGCCAGTGCCTTGGCCGACATGCGGGGATCAAAGTCGAACATCGCGGCCAGCACGCGGCCGTCCGGCTGCCGGTTGCGCAGCACGATGCTGCCCGCAGGCAGTTCGTGATTACGAAGCTGACGGCCGAACTGGTCCGTGGCGACGCCCACGCGCAGGGCGCGGGTCAGCCGGTGGGTTTCGAAGCCCTGGATCCGGACAAGGTCGAGCAGATTATTCAGCCGCCCCCCGTTATCGGTCGGCAGGATGACAAAACTGCGATCGGCATAGGGCCCACGAGCCGAAGCCACGGCAGCGCGATCGGTCACGAACTGCTCCAGCATCTGGCGGCGCTCGCGACGCAGGGTTTCCAGGTTGGCAAAAGAAGAAATGACCTGGTGATGAACGGACTGACGATAACTCAGCAACCCGGCATGCCGTTGCACGCCGTCCTCCGCGATGCGCGCCTGTTCATAGAGGACGCCCTGCGCACCCTGCAGCGCGGTCCATGCGCTGCTGTAGCCGGGATACCATTCTTCGTGCCATTCGCCCGAATAATACGGATAGCCATAGCCATCGAAGGCCCGCGCCTGGTCGTCCGCGAAAACCTGCGCGTTGACGTGGCTATAAGGCGGGAGGTTCGGATTGCTCGGCTCGCGCGCCGGCGAGAACAGGTACGTATCCTGCGCGCCCATCTCGTGCGCATCCACGTACAGCAACGGCCGCCATTCCAGGAACGCGG
>CAYTXS010000263.1:0-3457 GCA_964441585.1 uncultured Thioalkalivibrio sp. | reverse complement strand
GCGTGCCGTAGTGGACCCGGATCCCGACGTCGCGAAATTCGAGTCGCAGCTCGTGCCGTCGGCCCGCGGCGTCCAGAAGCCGCACGGGCAGCCCCCCCGCGCCGGTCGCCCGCCAGCCATCGCCAAGCGCCCACGGGGACCAGGGGTCGCTCGGCGTCGTCGGCCGCGGCAGGTCGCGTGCGATGCGCCAGGCAGCCACGGTCAGCGCCGGCAGGGGCGGTGGCGGCACGTTCCACAGCACCTCTTCGAGATCCCGGTCCAGAAAGCCGGTGTCGATTTCGCCGGCGGCGAAGACCGGGTGCGCCGCCACGGCGCGGAGCAGCGGCAGGTTGGTTTCCACGCCGGCCACGGCCGTGTGAGCGAGCGCCGTGCGCAGGCGTCCGACACATTCCGCGCGATCGAGGCCATGGACGATGAGCTTTGCCAGCATGGGATCGTAGTGATGGCTGACCTCGTCGCCTTCATCGACTCCGGAATCGAGCCGGATGGCCGGATGCTTCTGCGGCGCGCGCAGGCGGTGGATCCGGCCGCTGGACGGCGTGAAGCCGGCGGCGGGGTTCTCGGCATAAAGCCGTGCCTCGATGGCGTGGCCGCGCCGCGGGATCTCCGCCTGGGCCAGCGGCAGCGGCTCCCCGGCGGCGATGCGCAACTGCCATTCGACGAGATCGAGCCCGGTTACCATTTCGGTCACCGGGTGTTCGACCTGCAGCCGCGTGTTCATTTCCATGAACCAGAATTCCTGCGCCGGACTGCAGATGAACTCGATTGTGCCGGCGTTCAGGTAATCGACGGCCTGCGCCGCCTCGACGGCGGCCGTCGTGATCGCCTCGCGCGTGTTCTCGTCGAGCAGCGGCGAGGGGCTCTCCTCGATGACCTTCTGGTAGCGCCGCTGGGTCGAGCACTCGCGTTCCCACAAGTGGACGATGTTGCCGTGGCGATCGCCGAAGACCTGCACTTCCACGTGCCGCGGCCGCTCGATGAACCGCTCCAGGATGACCCGCTCGTCGCCAAAGGCCTTGGCGGCCTCGCGGCGCGCCGCCGCGAGCGCTTCGGGAAATTCGGCGGCCGCGCGCACCACGCGCATCCCCTTGCCGCCGCCCCCCGCGGAGGCCTTGATCAGGAGCGGGAAGCCGATGCCCGCGGCAAGTTCCGCGAGCCGTTCGGCGGATTGCTCCGGGCCATGGTAGCCCGGCACCACGGGTACCCCCGCATCCTCCATGACGCTCTTGGCTTCGCTCTTGGAGCCCATGCGCCGGATGGTCTCGGCGCGGGGCCCCACGAACAACAGGCCGGCCGCTGTGCAGTCCTGGGCGAACCCGGCGTTCTCCGAGAGGAAACCGTAGCCCGGGTGCACGGCATCCACGCCCGCGGCGAGTGCGGCCTCGATGATCCGCCCGCCGTCCAGGTAGCTTTCGGCGGGCGCCGGGCCGCCGATGGCGATGGCCGTGTCCGCGAGGCGCACGTGCCGCGCGCGCGCATCGGCCGTGGAATGGACCGCCATGGTCTCGATGCCGAGCCGGCGGCAGCTACGGATGATGCGGCAGGCGATCTCGCCACGATTGGCGATCAACAGGCGACGCAGGCGCAGTTCGTGGGTCACTCCGCATCCTGCTCCGCGGCCGTTGCCGCAGCCCACGCGGGCGGGCGTTTCTGCAGGAAGGCGCTGAGGCCTTCCTGGCCCTCCGTCGATACCCGGAGCTGGGCGATGATCTGGGCCGTGCGGTGCTTGAGCGCATCACTGGCCGAAATCCGTCCCCCCTCGACCATGAAGATGAGCTCCTTGCTCTCGCGCAGCGCATTGGGGCCGCCCTTGAGCAGCATGCCGATCTGGTGCTCGACGGCGTCCTCGAGCTTGTTCGGCTTGGCGATCTCGTGCACCAGCCCGACCCGGCGTGCCAGCTTGGCGTTCATCGTTTCGCCATTGAGAAACAGCCGGCGGGCATTGCGTTCGCCGACAGCCGCCAGCACATAGGGGCTGATGACCGCCGGGACCAGGCCGAGACGCACTTCGGACAATGCGAACTTCGCCTCGTTGCTGGCGATGGCGATATCGCAGCAGGCGATCAGCCCGACCCCGCCGCCGAAGGCATGGCCGTTGACGCACGCCACGGTCGGCATGGGCATCGCGTTCAGCAGCGCCATGAGATCCGCCAGGTGCAGCGCATCCTCGACGTTGTCTTCCTCGTCGAAAGTGGCCATCGAGCGCATCCATGAGATGTCCGCGCCGGCGGAGAATGAGTGGCCCGTACCCGTGAGCACCACGACGCGCACTTCGGGCCGGGTCTTCAGTTCCACGAGCAGTTCCGTGAGCCGGGCGACCAGTGCCGCGTCGAAGGCGTTGCGGACCTCCGGTCGGTTGAGAGTGATCGTCGCGACGCCGCGCGGATCGATTGCAAGTAAGACGTTGTCTGCCATGAGAGGTGCCGTTACATCCTGAAAATGCCGTAAGGGGTTTCCGCGACGGGTGGCGCGTTGCGGACTGCGGACAGCGCGAGGCCGAGGACCCGGCGGGTATCCGCGGGATCGATGACGCCGTCGTCCCACAAGCGGGCCGTGGCGTAGTACGGATGGCCTTGCGTTTCGTAGCGTTCGCGGATGCCTTCGCGGAAGCGTGCTTCGTCTTCGGCGGGCCATTCCTCCTGCCGTGCGGCGAGCCCGTCGCGACGCACCGTGGCCATGACGCTGGCGGCCTGCTCGCCGCCCATGACCGAGATCCTGGCGTTGGGCCACGTCCAGAGGAAGCGCCCGCCGTAGGCGCGGCCGCACATGGCGTAATTGCCGGCACCGAAGGAACCGCCGATGACCACGGTCAGCTTGGGCACGGTGGCGGTGGCCACTGCGTTGACCATCTTCGCGCCGTCCTTGGCGATCCCGGCGTGTTCGTATTTGCGTCCGACCATGAAGCCGGTGATGTTCTGCAGGAACACCAGCGGTACGCCGCGCCGGTTGCACAGCTGGATGAAATGGGCGCCCTTCAGGGCGGATTCCGAGAACAGGATGCCGTTGTTCGCCAGGACGCCGACGGGGTAACCGTGGATATGGGCGAAACCGCACACCAGGGTCTTGCCGTACAGCGGCTTGAATTCGGTCAGCGCGGAGCCGTCCACCAGCCGGGCGATCACTTCGCGCACCTCGTAAGGGTAGCGGGTGTCCTGCGGCACGATGCCATAGACCTCGTCGAGCGGGTACAGCGGCGCGACGGGGTCCGCCACCTTGCCATGCGCCGGCTTCACCCGGTTGAGCGCTGCCACCAGTTCGCGCGCGATGGCCAGGGCATGGGCGTCGTCGTTGGCCAGGTGATCGGTGACCCCGGAAATACGGCTGTGCACCTCGCCGCCGCCGAGTGTCTCCGCATCGACCTCCTCGCCGGTCGCCGCCTTCACGAGCGGGGGGCCGCCGAGAAAGATCGTGCCCTGGTTGCGCACGATGATGGCCTCGTCGCACATCGCCGGCACGT
>CAYTXS010000262.1:0-3466 GCA_964441585.1 uncultured Thioalkalivibrio sp. | reverse complement strand
CCACAGGGCGCCTGCTGATGGAGTTCAAGCAGGACATCGACCGGCCCCTGTCGGCGATTCTCACGCTCAACACCATCGCCCACACGGTCGGCGCCATCGGCGTCGGGGCCCAGGCCAGTCGGATCTGGAGCAGCGAAGGCTTCGACGTCTTCGGTGTCGTCATCGGCTTCGAAGCCATCGTCGCCGCCGTAACGACGCTGGCGATCCTGGTGCTCTCGGAGATCATCCCGAAGACCATGGGTGCCAACAATTGGGAGCGCCTCGCGCCGTTCACGGTCGCAAGTCTCAAGATCCTGATCTTCGTGCTCTGGCCGCTGGTGTGGATGAGCCAGGTAATCACCCGTCACCTGAAGAAAGACAAGTCGCTGCCGGTCTTCAGCCATGCCGAGTTTCTCGCGATGACGGAGATGGGCCGGGCCGAGGGGCAGCTGGACGAACGCGAGGCGGCGGTGATCAACAACCTGCTCAGCCTCAACCGGCTGCGGGTGCACGACGTGATGACGCCGCGGCCAGTCGTGGTGGCCGGCGACCAGGCCGACACGGTGGAGGAATTCCTGGCGGAGCATCCCGAGCTGCCGTTTTCTCGCATCCCCGTGTACGACGGCGAAATCGACAAGGTCACCGGCATCGTGTTCAAGGACGATCTGCTGGCCGCCCTGGGCACAGGTGACGGACATCGCACGCTCGCGGAACTGGAACGCGAAGCCCTGTTCGTGCCCGAGAGCCTTTCCCTGGCTACGGTGCTGCCGCAGTTGCTGGAGCGCCGCCAGCAACTCGCCGTCGTCGTGGACGAGTACGGCGTCACCGCGGGGGTGCTCACCGTGGAGGACCTGCTCGAGACCCTGCTCGGCATCGAGATCCTCGACGAGAAGGACGCGGTGGCCGACCTGCAGCGCCTCGCGCGGGAGCGCTGGGAGAAACGCCACCGGCAGCTGAGCGGCGGATCCTGAAGCGGGTCGCTGCCCGGCAACCGCCGGGTTCCGGGGGCGCCGCTCCAAGGCAGGCGCCGGATTCCGGATGCGCTGCTCAGCAGCTGGCGGCGAAGCGGCCGATGAGCTCGATCGCGGCGCGGTTGGTCGGCGAAGTCGCCCGTTCCAGGGCCGCCGCCAGCGGCAGCCACTCGTAACGCACATGCTCGGTAGCGTCGAGCGTGATCTCGACCCGCTCGGACAACCGCAGGGCGAAGGCATGCTCCAGGTTCTCGGTGACACCGGGTGCAAACCGCTCGCGCCAGGCCGGCGCGATCTTGAAGCGCTCGTTGACGCCCAGGTCGAGCAGGCCGTGCGCGCTCAGGCCGGTTTCCTCGTGCAACTCGCGCACCGCGGCTTCCCACGGCTGCTCATCCGTCTCGAGACTGCCCGTCACTGACTGCCACCAGCCGGCCGGGTTATGCCGCTCCAGCAAGAGCACTTCAAGGTCCGCGGTGTAGACCACCACCAGCACGGATTCGGGTCGCTTGTGCGCCGCGCCTGAAGGCCGGGATCCGTTTTCCGTCATGCCTGGGAACCGCCGGACCGGGCGCCGCGCCGGTCCTACTCGGCCACCGGCTTGCGCACCCGGATGGACAGCTCGCGCAGCTGCTTGTCCGGCACTTCGCTGGGCGCATCGGTCAGCGGACAGCTGGCCGTCTGGGTCTTCGGGAAGGCGATGACTTCGCGGATGCTGGACGCGCCGGCCATCAGCATCACCATGCGGTCGATGCCGAAGGCGATGCCACCGTGCGGCGGGCAGCCGTACTTCAACGCTTCCAGCAGGAAGCCGAACTTCGCGCGCGCCTCATCTTCCTCGATGCCGAGCAGCTGGAACACGGCCTGCTGCATGGCGCGGTCATGGATACGAATCGAACCCCCGCCGATCTCGGAGCCGTTGAGGACCATGTCGTAGGCGCGCGACAGGGCGTTGCCCGGGTCCGCCGCGAGCGCCGCGTAATCGTCCACGGCGGGCGCGGTGAAGGGGTGATGCAGGGCGAACCAGCGCTTCTCGCCCTCGTCCCACTCGAACATGGGGAAATCGACCACCCACAGCGGACGCCAGCCGGGCTCGAGGAGCCCCAGGTCGGCGCCGAGCTTGTCGCGCAATGCGCCCAGCGCATCGTTGACGACTTTCGCCTTGTCGGCGCCGAAGAACACGAGGTCGCCCGCCTCTGCAGCGGTGCGAGACAGGATCCCGGCGATGGCCTCGTCGGGCAGGAACTTCAGGATCGGCGACTGCAGGCCGTCGCGTCCCGCCGCCGGGTCGTTGACCTTCACGTAGGCGAGGCCGCGCGCGCCGTAGCGCGCCACGAAAGCCGTGTAGTCGTCGATCTCCTTGCGCGACAGGCGTCCCCCGCGGGGTACGCGCAGCGCCGCCACGCGGCCCTTCGGATCGGCCGCGGGACCGGCAAAGACCTTGAACTCGACGCTCGCGACCAGGTCGGCGATCTCCACCAGCTCCAGCGGGTTGCGCAGGTCCGGCCGATCCGTGCCGAAACGCTCCACGGCTTCGGCCCACGCCATCCGCGGAAAAGACTCCGGCAGCGCCACGTCCAGCACGTCGCGGAACAACTCCCGCACCATCGATTCCATCAGTCCGGTGATCGCCGCCTCGTCCATGAACGAGGTCTCGACGTCGAGCTGGGTGAATTCCGGCTGGCGATCGGCGCGCAGGTCCTCGTCGCGGAAACAGCGCGCAATCTGGTAATAGCGATCGAGCCCGGACATCATCAGCAGCTGCTTGAACAGCTGCGGCGACTGCGGCAAGGCGTAGAACTTGCCTGCGAAGTTGCGCGCAGGCACGAGGTAGTCGCGCGCACCCTCCGGCGTGGCCTTGGTCAGGATGGGCGTCTCGACATCGACGAAGCCTTGCCCATCGAGGAAGGTGCGCAACGCCCGCGTAACACGGTGCCGGAGGCGCAGATTGTCGAGCATCTCGGGCCGGCGCAGGTCGAGGTAGCGATAGCGCAGGCGCAGGTCTTCGCCGGCGGGCTCGTCGTGGTGAAACGGCGGCGTCTCGCTGCGGTTGAGCACCGTCAGCCGACGCGCCACCAGCTCCACCTGGCCGGAAGCCAGCGACGGGTTCACCGTACCCTCCGGCCGCGCGCGAATCTCGCCGTGGACCTGCAGGACGAACTCCGAGCGGGCGCTCTCCGCGAGGGCGAAAGTCGCCGCGTCGTCCGGGTTGAACACGACCTGCAACAGGCCCTCGCGGTCCCGCAGGTCGATGAAAATCACGCCGCCATGATCGCGCCGCCGATGGACCCAGCCCACCACGGTGGCTTCCCGGCCGATCAGCGACTCGTTGACTTCGCCGCAGTAGTGGCTACGCATGAGATTCGGTTCCTCGAGGGCTGCGCCCGCCGCCGCTGCGGGAAGACGCTGAAGGGAGCGGGATGTTAAAGACCCTCCCGGGGCGGCGCAAGACTGGCCTTGGCGGCGTCCGGACTGGTCCAGCGCGGCACCGCCACGCCGAGCGAGATGATCATGCGCAG
>CAYTXS010000261.1:0-3473 GCA_964441585.1 uncultured Thioalkalivibrio sp. | reverse complement strand
GACAGACTCATGACGGTACTCCTCGGCATCGGCAGCGCGCCGGGACCAGGCTCGAATCAGCCGGGCGCGTCATTGCGGCGGCTCGAAGGTGGATTGCAGCACGACGATCGCGCCGTCGCTGCCGCCCGCGCCGCGCGCGGTAACGGGATAAATACGGCGGAAATCCGGTGGCAGCTGGATGCCGACGCGCCGCAGGCTCGGCGGCCCTACGTAGAACTCAGGCGCCGAGGCCAGCTGGCCGTCCAGTCCCGCGACGGTCCCGGTGGGCAGCCCACCGGTGGCGACGGTGCCATCCCACGCAAGCGGGTCAGGCAGCAGCGTGTTGCCATCGGCAATCACCTGGTTGCCCAGCGTCAGCAACCACGTTTCGCCGGCGCGCAGCGCCGCCTCAGCCGACTGGAACGCCATGTTCCGGTCACGCAGGTTGCCCGCCATGCGCTCCTGCATGTTGCTGCCCTGCATGGCCGAGACGCCGAGCAAAGTCATCAGCAGCAGGAAAATGAGTGCGATCGCCAACGCGGAGCCGCGCTGGCTGCGCCGGGTCGCGAAAATCTGGCTGTTGCATGTCATCGATCTTGATCCTCAGGGAAGCCGGTTGCGCAGCCCGACCGTGGTGGTCAGCACCTGCCTGTAGCGGTTGTCGCCCACCGCCACGGCCGCACCACGGAAATTGACCGGCTGCGGTCCACCGGTGACGTTGTCCTCGTTGCTGACCAGCAGCAGGCTGATCCGCAGGCTGCGCACCAGGTTCCAGTCGGCCACCGCCGCAGCATCGACATACGCGTCCGGCGCGCCGTTATTGTCCAGATCCACGCCGTAGCGGATCCACAGGTCTTCGACGCCGTCTACCAGTTCCTGGTCCAGTTCGTCGGCACCCAGTTCGCGGCGCCAAAGCGCCGGGTCGCCGCTGGCGCCGGCACGGATGTAATAGGACACCTCGCGGAAACGACTGACGACCGTTCCTTCGAGATAGGCCTTGGTGAGCGGCGCATGCGGCGTCAAGGCCGGCCCCGCACCGACGCCATTCACGCGGAACAGGTCCACGTTGTTGCAATCGGCGATGCCCACGATGTCGTTCAACTCGAGGCCGTCGGGATTCGCGTCGAGGTTGACCACATCGGCGGCGCTGCCCATGTCCACGGCGACCCGCGTCGCGTTCGGCGAGAGCATCCGCAAAGTCAGAACATCGGTGCCTGCGATCGCACCGAGGGCCGGGCCGGCCGCCGGCACGTTGTTGATGTAATTGTCGAGGGAATAGGCGACGGCCACCGGAGCGATCACCCGCGGCGTCACGCTGATCAGGCTGGTGCAGCCCGCATAGCCGGCGATCCGCGCGTCGCGGCTGATCACCTCGATGGCGTAGCGGCCGTTTTCCTGCACGCGCGCCAGCGCATCCTGGAAACGATAGGTCTGCTGCGTACCGACGAAGATCTGGATCACCCCGGCGATGAGGATCAGGCTGACCACCAGTGCGACCAGGATCTCCACCAGGGTCAGACCGACCTGGCGGCGCTTCATACCGAAGGGGTTCATCGCCTTCATCACAGCTGCGTCTCGAAGCGGAAGCCCATGAGGTTGAGCCCGTCGGCGGTGCATTCGGCGGGGGCGCCGGCGACGCCCTGGCCGCGGGTATCGTCCCAGCAAACGACCACGGTCAGGTTGCGCCCCGCGACGAGAACTTCCCCCGTGCCGGAGGGCAGACTGTCCTGCAGCGCCGTACGCCATTCGTTCAAATCGGTCTCCGGGAGCGTGCCGGCCGCCGGAATCGCTGCCCCCGCGGTGATGTTGTAGGCGCCGGCGACCAGTGCGGCCTCCCGGTTGGCCCGCACCCGGTCCGCCATGTCGTACGCGAGGTTGGTCGCCTGGGAGCGCAGGTACGCACTGTTGTTGAACTGCAGCGAAACGCCCTGCAGGCTGGCGAGGCCGATCAGGCCGATCGACAGCACGAGCACGGCGACCAGCACCTCGATCATGGTGAAGCCGCCTTGCCGTGCGGCGGCGCGGCAAGCCGTGGCCGTTAAAGATCCGCGTCCGTAGTTCATGGGCAATCCACTCTCGTCACGAGGGCGCGACCCGCCATGTTGAGGGTCACGTCGCGTCCCTGGTCTTCGCCGCAGTTCGGCATCCGATGCTGGAAATTCCCCGCGGCCATCACGTCACCGAGGGGCTGGAACCTTATGTTCGCCGGGCCGGTCAGAGTGGCATTGCCCGCCAGTCCGGGCCATGCGCGGATCGGCGCTCCGTCCACCGCGGGAGCGCCCGCGCCCCCCGAGTCGAGAAACACGATCCAGCCGTCCTCCCATTGCGTGCCGCCGGTGCAACTCGCCTGGTCGGTCGATGGGCAAAGGGAGACTCGCGCGCCGCGCTTGACCGCTTCGCTGCGCGCCAGGTTCAGCGCGGTGACGAGCTCGTTCGATTGAGTGGCGGCGCGATTGTTGAGCACGATATCGCGGAAGCCGGGTACGCCCAAAGACAGGATGATCGCCGCGAGCAACAGCGTGATCATCAGTTCGACCAGGGTAAATCCGTGGACTCGTTTCATGACCGTGATCCTAGGGAAGCCCGCCAGCGAGTTCACGGTATTTCCGACGAGTGGCATGTTTCCAAGGACAACCGGTCGTTTCCGACTATTGAAATCCCCCGAAACCGCGCTCAGGCCGGACCGATGACCTCGGCGCCGCCCATCCACGGGCGCAATGCCTCGGGCACCGTGACCGAGCCGTCGGCCTGCTGGTAGTTCTCCAGGATCGCCACCAGCGCGCGACCCGCCGCCACCCCCGAGCCGTTCAGGGTGTGCAGCAACTCGGGCTTGCCGGTCTCGGGATTGCGCCAGCGCGCTTGCATGCGCCGCGCCTGGTAGTCGCCGCAGTTGGAGCACGAGGAGATCTCGCGGTAGCGCTGCTGGCCGGGCAGCCATACCTCGAGGTCGTAAGTCTTCATCGCGGCCTGCCCGGTGTCACCGCTGCACAGCAGCACCACGCGGTAGGGCAATTCCAGCTGCTGCAACACCTGCTCGGCGTGGCCGGTGAGCTCCTCGAGCGCGGCCATCGAATCCGCCGGGCGAGTCGCCTGCACCAGTTCCACCTTCTCGAACTGGTGCTGGCGGATCATGCCCCGGGTGTCCTTGCCGTAGCTGCCCGCTTCCGAGCGAAAACACGGCGTGTGCCCTGTCATGCGCAGCGGCAGCGAGTCGGCGGGCTGGATCTCGTCGCGCACCAGGTTGGTGACCGGCACCTCGGCCGTGGGAATCAGGTAGAACTCCTGCTCACCCTCGAGGGCGAACAGGTCGGCGCGAAACTTGGGCAATTGCCCCGTACCGAGCAGGCTCTGGGCGTTAACGATGTAAGGCGCGTAGATTTCGGTGTAGCCGTGCTCTCGCGTGTGCAAATCCAGCATGAACTGGATCAGGGCGCGGTGCAGTCGCGCCAGCGCGCCGCGCATCACGACGAAACGCGCCCCGGAGATCTTCGCCG
>CAYTXS010000260.1:0-3480 GCA_964441585.1 uncultured Thioalkalivibrio sp. | reverse complement strand
CGATCAGCACGTTCTTGTTGCGGAACTCCAGGTCGATGGCGTTCAGCTTGCGGCGGACCGATTTCTCCCGCAGCGTCTGCCCCGGCATGATGAAGGTCCGGCCGATGTAGCGGTTCTTGATGAAGCCTTCGCGATACTTCACGCCGAGCCGGTGTGCCAGCGGCAGTGCGCTGGTACGGCTGGTGTCCGGCACCGGGATCACCACGTCGATGTCGTGGTCCGGCCGCATGCTGATGATGCGGTCGGCCAGCGCCTCGCCCATGCGCAGGCGCGCCTTGTAGACCGAGATGTTGTCGATGATCGAATCGGGGCGCGCAAAATAGACGTACTCGAAGAGGCAGGGGCTGCGGCGGGTCGCGGGCACGCACTGGTGCATGTGCAGCCCGCCCTCGAGATCGATGAACACCGCCTCACCCGGCAACACGTCCCGCAGCACCTCGAAACCCGCGATATCGAGCGCCACGCTCTCCGAGGCCAGCATGTGTTCGCGGTGGCCGTCCACGTCGCGGTAGCCGACGATCAGCGGGCGGATGCCGCAGGGATCGCGCAGGCCGACGACACCGGTGTTCATGATCAAGGCAACGACCGCATAACCGCCCTGGCAGCGGCGATAGATACCCTCGGCGGCACGAAATATCTCCGCCGGGCCGGGATACTCGCCATCGACCTTCTCCAGCTCGTGGGCGAACACGTTCAGCAGCACCTCCGAGTCGGAGGCGGTGTTGAGGTAGCGGTGGTCCTCGCGGATCACCAGGTCGGCAAGCTCATCGGCGTTGGTCAGGTTGCCATTGTGCGCCAGGCAGATCCCGTAGGGCGAATTCGTGTAGAACGGCTGTGCCTCGGTGCGGCTGGAGCTGCCGGCCGTCGGGTAGCGGCAATGGGCGATGCCCATGTTGCCCGTGAGCTTGACCATGTGGCGCCGCTGGAACACGTCGCGCACCAGGCCGTTGTTCTTGCGAATGTGGATCCGGTCGTCCGCCGTGACGATGCCCGCGGCATCCTGGCCGCGGTGCTGCAACACTGTCAGCGCATCGTACAAGGCCTGGTTGACCGAGGCCGTGCTGACGATTCCGACGATTCCGCACATTGATCTGCTACTCCGCCATGAGATCGCCGAGCCTGTCGAGCCCGGCGTCGATGAATTCACGCAGGTGCCCCGTCAGCGAGGCCGTCCGCGGGACGACCCAGGAGTCCTGCCACCAGGGTTCGCGGTCCATTTCCAGCATCTGGAAACCGATCACGAGAATACCGATCACGAGCACGCCGCGCGCCGCGCCGAACAACATGCCGAGCACGCGGTCGGTGCCGTTCAGCCCCGTCTTGCGCACCAGCATGACGACGAGATGCGACAGCAGCGCGCCGGCCAGCAACGCGAGCACGAACACGATGAGCCGGCTCAGCCAGAGCTGCAGCGAAGGGGAACTGATCGCGTCCAGGAACGGCTCCACCAGCGGCGAGAATCGCCATGCGAGCCAGGCGGCCACCGCCCAGTTCACCAGCGACATCGCCTCGCGGAAAAAACCACGGAAAAAGCCGATCACCACCGAAACGGCCAGCGCGCCCAACAGGATGTAATCGATTATCACCATGGCTCGGCTGCTCGCACTCAGTCTTCGACTCGCACGGCACGGGCACCGCTGTGCCCCGCGGCGCGAACCTGCTCCAGCAATCGATCCGCCGCGGGACGGTCGGGCACCGGTCCGACGCGAACGCGATACAGGGTACCCGCGTCGGTTACGACGCGGGAAACAAAAGCAGCGAAACCTGCGGCCGTGAGCCGCTTATGCAGCGCCTGGGCGTTATCCCGCTGCGAAAAGCTGCCGACCTGTACGCTCCACGCGTCGCTCGGCGGCGGCTGTGCAGCGGTACCGCCTGCGGGTTGCGGCGCGGGTTCAGGTGCGGGCTGCGCTGGGCGACCATTCTCCCCGTCCACCGGGGCGCCAGTGTCTGGGTCTGGGTCTGGGGAGGAGACGGCGGGCTGCGGTGCCGGCCTGGGCGGCGGCTGCTGGGGCCGTTCCGCTTCGGCGGGCGCAGAGTCGGCGTCGCCCAGATCGAGCGGAGCCGGCTCGGCCGTCGCGGGACGCTGCACGGTGCCCGCACCGTTGGTCTGGCGGGCCTCGCTGTCGATCTCCACGGCCGGCCCGGCACCCGGGTCCAGAGGGATGGTGTAGGTGCGTCCCGGCGATTCGACGGGCGGCAGTTCGATAGCAGTTTCGACCGGGCGCGGGGCCTGCGCCGGGCCATCCAGAAGCCACGGAATAATGATGATCCCGAGCGCCACGATGACCGTGGCGCCGACGAGTCTTTCCTTCAGCTTCCGCTCCATATTGCCAGGGCCGAAACGCCACCCGGCGTCATTCTGACTAGGCCGCGAAGTATACCTCAAGCCAGTCCAGCGCCGGGCCCACCACGTGAAAAGAACCGCAGGCCACGATCCGGTCGCCAGGTCGTGCCGCGGCCGCAGCCGATTCACAGGCGGCCGCGACCGAAGGCGCGGTTTCAATGCTGCCGCGAAGTTGCGGCGCGATGACTTTGGCCAGAGTACCGGCGGAGCGACCGCGCGGCCCGGGCAGCGATGCCAGCACCCAGTGATCCACGCAGACGTCGAGCGCCGCCGCAACCCCGGGCGCGTCCTTGTCGCCGAGCAGCCCGAATACCGCGATGGTCCGGCCGCGATATGGTGCCGCGCGCAGCGCAGCGGCGAGCACCGCCGCGCCGTCGGGGTTGTGCGCCACGTCGAGCCACCAGCTCACCGGGCCGTCGATGCGCTGCAAACGGCCCGCCAGGCGCACCCGCGCCAGCGCGCGTGCCGGCAAGGCCTCGTCGCCCGCCACGGCATCGAGCGTATCGAAGGCGGCCATGGCGCAGGCGGCATTGTCGAGCATCACCGGCGCCGCCAACGGCCCGCGCGGCAGCCCGGTGTAGCTGCGCCCGTCCGGGCCATGCCAGTGCCAGCGGTCGCCGTCCGCGCGCCAGTCGAAATCCCTGCCGAGCCGCAGCGCGTCCGCACCGGCCGCCGCCAGCAGCGTGGCAGGCGGATCCCGGTCACCGATCACCGCCGGCCGGCCGTGCCTGAAGATTCCGCCCTTCTCGCGACCGATGCTCTCGCGATCGGGACCCAGCCACTCGACGTGGTCCAGCCCGATCGAGGTCACCACCGCGACCTCCGGGTCCACGGCGTTGACGGCGTCGAGCCGCCCACCCAGCCCGACCTCCAGCACCGCCCACTCGACGCCGCGCCGGCGAAATATCTCCAGCGCCGCCACGGTGCCGAACTCGAAATAGCTCAGGCTGGTGCGCCCGCGCCCCGCCTCCACCGCCGCGAAGGCCGCCACCAGTTCGGCGTCGGTGGCGTCCACTCCCCCGACCCGCACCCGCTCGTTGTAGCGGCGCAGGTGCGGCGAGGTATAGGCACCGGTCGCCCAGCCGGCCTCCAGCCCGAGCGCCTCGAGCACGGCGACACAGCTGCCCTTGCCGTTG
>CAYTXS010000259.1:0-3494 GCA_964441585.1 uncultured Thioalkalivibrio sp. | reverse complement strand
GGTCGAGGCCCAGGGACATCTTGAAGATGGACAAGCGCTCAGGCGAAAACAGCGGTGACGCCCATGCTTTCGCGGTGCATCGCCGCGAAAAGAGCACGAAGAAATCGGTCCTCATCGGCGACCGGGTCGCCAACTGGACGATTACCGTCGGCGGATTGCTGGTGATCGTCGCCGTCATCACGATCATGGTGTTCCTCGTCTCGGTGGCCATGCCGCTCGCTTCAGGCGGCAACGTCGAAGAACATCGCGTCTACACCCTCGATACAGCCAAGCGCGTCGCCTGGCTGAACGCGGACGAATACAACACGATGGCGATCCGCGTGACGGCGGACGGTTCGTCCAGCGCTTTCCATGTGCCCACCGGAACCGCCGTGGCGTCGACCCAGTTCGATTTCGCCACGCGCGCGACGGCCGTCGGCGGAATACTCACCCGTGACCAGGTGGCATTCGGCTTCGCGGACGGCAGTGTGCGTTTCGGCGGCGTGGACTTCGATGTCGCAGTGCGTCTGGCCGAGGACCTTCCCGTCCCGCGCGAGCCGCTGAATGAGACTGACAGTATTTTCGGGGACACCGTCTACCGGCTGCTGAACACAGGCGATTACCGTGCCATCTCCCCCAACTGGTGGGTTAATCCGCCGGAACAGGTTTCCGAGCATGCGATCATCGCCATCGACTACCGTGTCGGTGGCACGACCGAGCGGCCGACGCGTTCGTTCGTCACGGTAGACGCAGTGGGCGTGGCGCGCGTCTCGCGTGCCGTAGTCCAGCGTAACCTCATGACCGGTGCGGAGACCGTCCGGCTGACCTCCACGACCCTGCCGACGCTGCCCGAGGGCACCGACGTCACCCGGGTGCTGATGAACAGCGCGGCGGATCGCGTAATCATCGCCACGGCCGTGGGCACGCTTTATCGCTACGACCTGCGCAACTTCAACAACCCGGTGCTTGCCGAAACAACCCGTGCTTTCGACGAGAGTGTGGCCATCACCGCGATGGATTTCCTCAACGCGGAACATGCGCTGGTGGTCGGCGGTTCGAACGGTGCCGTGGACGTGTTTTTCCGCCTCGAAGCGCCGGATGCCGGCACCACTGACGGTCAACAGATGGTGCGGGCCCGGGCACACGAGAACCAGGGCACGCCTGTCATCGGCATTGCGGTGGCGCAGCGCAAGAAGGCCATGGTGACGCTCGGTGCGGACGGTAGCGCCTGGGTGCGGTATTCGACTGCCGAGCGCACGCTGTTCAAGCTCCAGCGCGACAGCGATCCCGATGTGGATGCCGCCCTCATGCTCATGCCGCGCATGGACGGCCTGCTGCTGGCGGATGACGCGGGTGCGGTCGATGCCTGGCGTTTCTATTTCCCGCATCCCGAGACCACCCTGCGCGCCCTGTTCGGCAAGCTGTGGTACGAGGGTTATCCCGAGCCTACCTACACCTGGCAGTCGTCCTCCGGCACCGACGTTTTTGAGCCTAAATACTCGCTCGTCCCGCTGATTTTCGGCACCCTTAAGGCGACCGTGTACGCTTTGCTTTTCGCCGTACCGATTGCACTGCTCGGCGCCATCTACACTTCCGAGTTCCTGCATCGCAAGGTGCGGGCCACCGTCAAGCCGGTCATGGAGATGATGGAGTCGCTGCCCACCGTGGTGCTCGGTTTCGTGGCGGCACTGGTCCTGGCGCCGATCGTCGAGGAATGGATCGCGGCGGTCCTGCTCGCCTTCGTGTCGATCCCGATGGGGCTGATGCTGGGCGCATTCTCCTGGCAGATGCTGCCGCCGAAGGTGGCGCTCAGGCTCGGCGGAGTGCCGAAGTTCTTCTTCATGATCCTGTCGATCTTCGTCTTCGGCTATGTCGCTTACCGACTCGGTCCGGCGTTCGAGCGACTGTTGTTTTACGGCGACTTCAAGGCCTGGGTGAACGGAGACGTCGGCACCGGGATGCCGTTCCTTTTCCTGATCGGTTTCCCGCTGAGTTTCATGCTCGTGACCTGGGGATTCGGTCGCGGCTGGGGCCATCGCTGGCGACTGATGCTGAGAGAGCGGCGCCGCGACCAGGCCGGGCGGCTAGATTTCGCGCGCTGGATCGTGTTCCTCCTTGCGGCGTCGGGGCTCTCGCTGGGATTGTCGGCGCTGCTGACGGTCGCCGGCTATGACCCGCGGGGCGGCGTCATCGACACCTACTCGCAACGCAACGCGCTGGTGGTCGGTTTCGTCATGGGTTTCGCGGTCATCCCCAACATCTACACCCTTGCGGAGGACGCGCTGAACTCGGTGCCGTCCCACCTGCGCGCCGCTTCCCTGGCCGCAGGCGCCACACCCTGGCAGACCGCCATGTGGGTGATCCTGCCGGTGGCCGCGTCCGGCGTGTTCTCGGCTGTCATGATCGGCATGGGGCGCGCGGTGGGGGAGACGATGATCGTGGTCATGGCGGCCGGCAACACGCCGATCCTCGACTGGAACATTTTTTCGGGGCTGCGGACCTTGTCGGCTAATATCGCGGTCGAGTTGCCGGAGGCGGTCAAGGACAGCACCCTGTACCGCACGCTGTTTCTCGCCGCGCTGACCTTGTTCGTCATGACCTTCGTCATCAACACGCTTGCCGAGCTGGTGCGCCAGCGCTTTCGCAAGCGGGCGTTCCAGCTGTGAACCGGAGGATCTGAGCGATGAAGGAGGCCCCGGGGTCCGCGAGACTGCCCGCCGATCCGGCACCCCTGCAGCGCTACAGCGTGCGCAAGTACTCCGCCGATTTGTCGGCGGTCGGCGAGCCGTGGCTGTGGGCGCTGGGTGGTGCCCTGGCGCTCGGCATCATCCTCGTGGCCGGCTTCCTGACGATGGTGTTCTGGAACGGCGCGACGACCTTCTGGCCGAAGCCGATCGAAGTGGTGACGCTTACCGACGGCTCCGTCGTCGCGGGTGAGCCGACTCGCTCGGGCATCTATCGCGTCGGCGAGAATATCCGCGAAACCCTCCCTGCCGACGTCCTGGCGACGCTCGATGAGAATGACGGTTATGCGCGCCGGGTGTTGTATCGCTCGGCGAACTACGATCTTTACGGCGATGACTTCCGCTGGGTGTCCGAGTACGAGGTCGCCGCCGTCACGCGTCCCGCCGACATGTTTCTTGTCGAGCGGCAGGAATGGGGGCCCTTCGTGGGCCGCATCGCCGGTCTGGTCGTGGGCGGTGAACCCCGTGACATGGCGAAGGTGAGCTACGCGGAGCTTCGCGAGGTTCAGCATGACGCCCGGGAGCGTTTCCACCGCATCCGTGAGATCGAGCAGAAGGACATCGGCCGGGTCAACTACGACATGGAGCGCGAACGGCTCGCGGTACGCAAGGTCGAATTGCGCGCGGGCAGGGATTCCGAGGCTTATCGCGAGCGCCAGGCCGAGGCGCAGGCGCGCATCGCGGAACTGGAAGCGGAGTTCGCGCGGCACCAGGCCCGCATCAGCGAGATCCGCGTCGAGGACCGGCAGGACCGGATCATCCTCGAGGAGA
>CAYTXS010000258.1:0-3531 GCA_964441585.1 uncultured Thioalkalivibrio sp. | reverse complement strand
ACATTGCGCGACATCACCCAGATATGCGCCCCGTCCTCCGCGATCGCGAGCGACCCGATATCGTAGCCGCGCGCGATGTCGTTGGCCGGAATGCGCGCGCCGGTGGCCTTGTCGAAGCACCGGATGCGCTGCGCTGCCGGATCGCCCACCCAGAGATAGCCATTGGCGTTGTCCACCGCGACGGCCTGCGGGCTTTCGTCATTGGTCTCCAGCTCCGGCATCACCGCATCGAGGTCGATCTCGGCCAGCACCGTCGAGAAATCCGCCGACAGATGCACCAGCGATTGCTGCCGGTCGGCCTGCGACCCGTCGAGGTTCAGACCGCCATTGATGGCCCACCACGTCCCGTCCGCGTCGTCATGGGCTAGCCCCGCGATGGAAAAGCCCTGGCCGGGATCGCCGCCCGAGGCATCGGGCAGGGTGTAGTCGCGGACGTGCCGAGCGCCCGGCACCTGCGCCCCGGTATCGGCCACCGCGGCGCCGATCATCACGTCATCCGCGCCGTCGAAGGCGATGACCCCGCCCAATGCGGTGGGCGCGGCCACCGCCGTCAGGTCGAAGGGACCGGCCAGATCGGGCAGCGCCGCGACCGGACCGTCGGGCACATCTCCCGCATCCCACAGCGTGATCAGCCCCGGTTCCGTCGCGCCGCCATAAAGCGCGGGCCCGGTGCTGGCCAAAACGCTGCCTGCCACGCTACCATCGGGCGCGGCGATGATCTCCGCGGCCGTCCATTGCGCCGCGCCAGCCTGCCGCGCGCGGACATGGATCGTGCCGCCCGCCTCGTCGGTGAACGCCTCCCAATCGGCGCTCGTGGCTGCGATATTCGAGACCGCGATCCCGCTGACAACCGGCGCCGTCGCGTCCACATCCACCCCATCGAGCGTCGTGACCGCGCTTTCGGCCCCGAGCGCGTCGCGCAGGAACACCGACAGGCGTCCGCCCGTCAGGCTGGTGGACAGCGTCAACGCCTGTCCCGTCACCGCACCGTCGTCGTCGGTGAAGGAAACCGCGTCGCGCGCCTCCCCGGCGCCGGTCTCGATCTGGAGCTTGCTCAGCACCGTGCCGCCGGAATGGGTGGCGAGGAACACCGTGTAGGGCCCCGTCGTGCCGCTCAGATCGACATCCCCGAGCACCAGCACCGGGCCACTGCCGCCACCGCCGGGGCTATAGCCGGCCGTGCCGATGGTGATGGTGTCGGGCGGGGCGGCACTCGTCGTAACCGTTTTCACGTCTGAACTGGTTGATGGGCCGATGAGATTCACCGCGCGCAGCGTGACATCGGCCGACACCCCGTCGGTGAAACCGTCGGTCAGCGGATAGTCCCCCGTCGCCACGGCCCCCAGCGGCGTCCAGGCGCCGCTGCCGATGCGCCAGTCGATCCCGCTCAGCGCCGCCGCGCCGGCGAAGGGCAGGGCGGCGATGGTCAGGATCGCGTCGCCGCCGGTTCCGGCATCGGCGATGGACCAGTCCTGCGGCCCGAACGGGGCGGGCACCTGGCTGGCCAGCTCCGTGGTGAAGGCCTGGCTCGACACCGGCGCGCTGTCATGGCCGGCGCCGTCGCTCTGCACGAAATGGACGTAATAGGTGGTGCCCGCGGTCAGCCCCGTGGCCGTGACCGTCTGGAGGCCGGCTTCGGTGACGGGCTGGCTCCGGGCGGTCTTGATCGCGGCGGGCGGCGTGGCCTCTTCGGTGACGTCCCAGTAGAGCGTCCCGCTCCCCGTATCGGTGCTGACCTCCGCGATGCAGCCATCCGGCCCCGATGGTGCGGCCGAGGCGCCGCTCAGCCGGGGCAGGGCGGTGACGGTCCCGCTGGCGATGGTCACCCAGGACGACCACAGGCCCGGGGCCTCGGCCACCTGCACGCGCAGCTGCATCAGGTAGGCCGCGCCCCCGGTGCCATCGGGCAGGACGACATCGGGCGCGGGCTGTGCCGCCACCGCCGCGGCCCCGTCGAGCAGAAGCTGATAGGACCGCGCCGTGACACTGGCCGGGGCGCCGTCATGGGTCCAGCTGTCGCCGGTATCCGCGCTCAGGGTCCCGCCTTCGAGACCGCTGCCCGACACCGTGGGCAGGGCGGCGGATTGCGGCAGAACAAGACCGGCCTCCGCCGGGGCGGCGGCAGCGGCGGCGGAGAGGGCCAGACCGATGAACATCAGCTGAGCGCGGTGATGCCGGTGGCGGTCGTGCCGGTGGCCCAGACCCGCGTCGCGCGGACCGGAAAGGCCGTGCCGGCGGCGATATAGACGCTGGCGACCGACCCGCCGCTGGTGGTGACCTGCACGAGACCCGATTGCGTGACGTTGAGCGCCCGCGAGGTGACCGGAAGATCGGCCGCGTCATCCGGGGTGACAGGCAGCAGGAAGGCCGCGGGGCTTTCCAGCCCGGGCATGTGGTTCTCGAAGCGATCCGACATCGGTCTTGTCCTTTCCATCAGGGGCGCGCGTGACCCGCGGAGATGCAGGGCAGGCTGACGGGGCTCTGGCGGGGTCTGGCAGACCGGGGACGGCGGACGCCGCAAAAGCCGGTCGGCCGCTCGATCGTCGTCCGACCCGGACGCATGAACCACGAAGGGACAGGCCAGGGGGATGGGGCCCAAAGGTGGGCAAGGGTCGGAGACTCGGTGTGGTGAGATATTCGGCGCAACCGGGCAGGGCCTGCCCACTCGGGCCGAACAAGGATCAATTTGGCTCAAATGCCCTAAGAAAGTGCTAACTCGGTCCTACATCCGCGGGCATTTATGTTAGGAAGCTGAAATTCACCCGAGCTTGTTTCGACAGATCCGCATTTTGCCATGTCCGCACAGTCCCATAGCACCGCACATCCCGAATCGTTTCCCCGCCCCGGATCGTCCGCCGGGCCCGCCACCGGAGCCGTGATGTTCGATTTCTCGACCATCGATCCGAAGGCGATGCCCCGCACCGGACCGATCGCCGTCTCGGCGCCCGAGCGCGACGGCCTTCTGGCCGATCTCGAGGCCCGTCTCGCCGCGGGCCAGGGCTTCAGCCTGGCCACGCTGAACCTCGACCACCTGGTCAAGATCGGCCGCGACCCGGCGTTTCGCGGCGCCTATGCCGCGCAGACTCACGTCACCGCCGACGGCAACCCGGTGGTCTGGCTCTGCCGCTTGGCCGGACAGGAGGTCTCGCTGATCCCCGGTTCCGAACTGGTGGAACCGGTCGCCGCGATGGCGGCGCGGCGGGGGTTTCCGGTGGCGATGCTGGGTTCGACCGAGACCTCGCTCGAGGGCGCGGCCGCGGCACTCTCGGCGCGCTGCCCGGGATTGCGGGTGGCGGCCCGGATCGCGCCCCCGATGGGCTTCGATCCCGAGGGCGAGACGGCCGCGGAGGTGATCGAGACGCTCAAGGCCTCCGGTGCGCGGGTCTGCTTCCTGGCGCTCGGCGCGCCCAAGCAGGAGATCTTCGCCGCCCGAGCGCAAGCGGCGCTTCCGGACGTCGGGTTCCTGTCCATCGGCGCGGGTCTCGATTTCCTGTCGGGCCACCAGACACGGGCGCCGCGATGGGTTCGGCG
>CAYTXS010000257.1:0-3534 GCA_964441585.1 uncultured Thioalkalivibrio sp. | reverse complement strand
GCCGTGTAGCAATTGGCGACACTCTGGGCCTCGACGCCCTGTGCAGCATCGACGATCAGGATCGCACCCTCGCAGGCGGCGAGGGAACGCGACACCTCGTAGGAGAAATCGACGTGCCCCGGGGTATCGATGAGGTTCAGCTCGTAGTCCCTGCCGTCGCGGGCGCGATAACGGAGCGCCACGGCTTGCGACTTGATGGTGATTCCGCGCTCACGCTCGAGGTCCATCGAGTCGAGCACCTGCGCAGACATCTCCCGATCGGCCAGTCCGCCGCAGACCTGGATGAACCGGTCCGCCAACGTGGACTTGCCGTGATCGATGTGGGCGATGATCGAAAAATTGCGGATTTGATCCATGAAGGGCACGCAGCACGCCGGCATCGTGCCGGCCCGACATTATACCGGGCGGGAGCCGGTCGAGGGTGCGTCGAGTGCGGCAAGCAGGCGTGCGGTGTCCAGGAAATGCTTGCAGACGACTTCGCCGTCCAGGAACAAGACCGGCACATCGCGGCCGAAACGGCTCATCAGCGCAAGGTCATCGTCGATTTCGACGCGGCGTACGGTCGCCCCGGGACACGCCTCGCGGATCGCCGTCTCCATCTGCTCGCACAGGCCGCAGCGACGGCGTGTATACATCAGCAGCTCGGGGTTCATGCCGCTTGAGCGGGCGCCCGGCCCGCGCAACCCTCGCCTGCCGCGAGACCGAGAATCACCGGTTGCGATGCCGCGTCGGCCGCCAGGCGCCGCCCGTAGCGCCGCGCCCAGCCAAGGCCGAGAAACAACCCGGCCGCTGCCCCCGCAATCGCGACAAGATCGCCGCCGCCGGTCATCGCCGCCGCCGCGGCACCCGACACTAGTGCGGCGACCAGCGGCACCAGGTAAACCGCCGCCGCGGCGCGCAGCACGGCATCCTCGCCCAGCCCGATCTGGACCTGGTCCCCCGGCTGCACTGCTACCGCGCCGACGGCCGCCCGCACCTTGTGAAGCCGGTCGCCGAGCAATTTCCCGAGCACCCCGCCGCCACAACCGCGACCCTCGGCGCAGCGCGGGCATTCCACCTGACGCTGGCAGGCAACCCACGCCCAGTCGCCATCGACTTCCAGGACGCGGCCGGTTTCGATTATCACTGGCTAGCGACCGCGGCCGGTCGCAAGGCGCGGGCGATGCGCTGCACGGTGTCGGGCGGCACCTCGCCCACGGCCGTGATCTGCTGGCCGTCCAGGGTCAGTGTGAACGCGTGCGCCGCACCCATGCGTGACAACCCGGCCAGATCGCCGTCCGCCTCGTTCGCGGGCTCGACGAATATCGATACCGACGCAAGGCCATCCGAAAAGACGAGATGCTCGACCGGATGATCGGCGCCGGGCAGGGTGCGCACGCGCGCCTGGGTGAGGTGAAAACCGGGGGGCGGGTCCTTAAGTACCCAGGCGACGCTGCCCGGGTCCGAATCGAAGGGCGTTCTTGGCTGATCGTGCTTGTACCACGTGAAGCCGTCGATCTCGACGTCGGGTTGCAGGCGCGCGTCGGAAATTTCGGCCGACATCAACATGCTGACGAACTGGATTTGTTCGACCGCGACGCCGTCGGGATCCAGCAACTGCACTTTCAGCGGCATGGCGGTCGCTTTATCGAGCCACAGGCGGTGCCCGTAGCGAAAGCTGTCACGCGGCTGGATCTCGATGACTTGCACGACGCGCCCCAGCTTGTGACCGGTACCGGCTTCGCGGAACTCGTACCATTCGTCGGCCGCACTGGTATCGGAGGCAAATGAACTGATCAGTGGCGTGCCGCGGTCGGCCCTGCGGCGTTCGACCAGCACCATGCGTTGGTCAGCGAATATGCAGGTCACCCGGTCATTGTGGCGCAGAATCTCCCGCCCTGGCTGGTCGAGAGAAAACAGCCGCTCCGCGACCTCGCCGCCCACCCGGCGGTGGATGACGTGCATCGTCTCCATGCGGTTGCCGACCATGTGCACGAAGGTGCCTTCGTAACTCAGCGACTCGACCGCGGTTTCCATGCGCTTCAGCCAGTCGCGGGCGCCGTCCGCCAGCACGGCCGCGGGCAGCGTGCAGGCGAGGCACGCCAGCAGCACGGTGTACCGGGAGAACGCCACCTTCATCGCGCGTTCCCGGTCTCCTCGACGGTCACGGCCGTGTCCTCGGGATCACCGGCTTCGATCTCCGCACTCTCTGGAGACGTCGGCTCGGGCTGGATCACGATGATGCGCGTCAGCGCGCCGCGACCGCTAATGGGCGGGGCATATTCGGTGTGGTTGACGTAGTAACGGGTCAACCGGTCGGGACCGCCGCCAGCGGCGCGCGCAGACTGCACGCCGAAGCGCTGCTCCGGCGGAGGCGAGGCGACTTCGGTCGCGGACAACGTCGGCGGCGGCGTCTCGTCGAGCTGACCGCCTGGCAAGGCCACCAGGGCCGCCACGGCGACGGAGGCCGCCACGGCGAATCCGCCGGCCGCCCGGGCTAGACGGCCGGTGCGCGCCGGCGCGGCAGTCTGCGGCACGGCCCCCGGCTGCTTGTCCAGTTCGGCGCGCACCCGATCAACGAGGTTTGCAGGCCGGGCCGCCGGCAGTTCGTCCCGCATCGCATCGCCGATCAGGCTGTAACGGAGCGCCGTGGACTGCAGATCGGCATCTCGAGTGAGGCGGCGTACCGCCATCTCCGCTTCCGCATCCGGCAATTCGCCGTCCAGCAGTGCCGAGAGCTGTTCGTGCACTTGAGTCGTCATCGTTATCCTCACGTCCCCTGGTCGAGCAGGGGCTTCAATCGCTTGTCAATTGCTTCGCGTGCGCGAAAAATCCTCGAACGCACGGTGCCCACCGGGCACTCCATGGCCGCGGCGATCTCTTCGTAGCTCAATCCCTCGATCTCCCGGAAAACGATGGCCGTTCTCAGATCCTCCGGAAGTGCTTCGATCGCCTGGTTCACGGTCTCGCGAATCTCGTCGGTGAGCGCGAGCCCTTCGGGCGTATCACCTTCGCGCAATCGCCCGTGAATCTCGTACTGGTCCGGGTCCTGCAGATCGAGATCGAAATCCTCGGCCCGGCGCTTGTTCGATGCCAGCTGGTTCTTGGCGGTGTTGATCGCGATCCGGTACAGCCAGGTGTAGAAGGCACTCTCGCCGCGAAAGGAAGGCAGCGCGCGATATGCCTTGATGAAGGCATCCTGCGCGACGTCCTGCGCTTCGTCCGGATCCCGCACATAGCGGCCGACCAGCTTGACGATCTTGTGCTGGTACTGGCCGACGAGAATGTCGAACGCCGCTTTGTCACCTTGCTGGACTCTCTCGACCAGCAACTGGTCGCTGCTTTTCGTGCCCATGCGGGCAAGCACCTCGGAATCCCGGCGAATCCATTCGCCACTCGGAGTGACCGGGGGCCGTGCGTGAAGTTCTCCCGGCCGGAGTGGCGATAACCGCGGCCGTCAACATTCTAGCCTGTCCTTCATATAATCTCGCAATCACCATCATGCGCCGCCAGTCGTCCGGGTGCATTGCATCCCTGGGCAGAACGATGCGCCAT
>CAYTXS010000256.1:0-3537 GCA_964441585.1 uncultured Thioalkalivibrio sp. | reverse complement strand
TCTACACCATCACTCATCCCGGGTTGACTCCTGGAACACTATCCTGGGGTAAAGGGCCGGCGAACCGGTCGGACCCCTGGGGCGCTGACGGTTCGGCTGGACAATCGGTGAATTATACACATCGCACTTTGGAACTGCCTACCGAGCGAGGAGCGGATGCCGCTCGCGCGCCGCCGGAACAAGCGCCAGGAATCGCGCTGTCCTGCCGTTGGGGATGCCGGCCTGCCTATAATGTCGTGTTACGTGTCCGTGCAGCCACGCCATTCTCCGCCAGGTCGAACATGAGCAATTACCGGCAAACCCTGAATTTCCTGCTCCAGTCAGCCGTCGTCGGCCTGGCTGCGGCCTTCGTCATCGTATTCCTCTATCCCGACCTGCTGCCCGCCGGGCACCCCATGCGTGCGAGCGGCACGCAGACCGATTCCTACGCGGGTGCCGTCGCCGCGACGGCACCCGCCGTGGCCAACCTGGTCGGACGGCCGACCGCGCCGGCCGGGTTCGCCGAAAGCCAGGCGACCAGCAGCCTCGGCTCCGCAGTCGTGATGAATGCCGACGGCTATGTGATCACGAACCATCACGTCATCGCGGGCATGCAGGACCTTCAGGTCGTGCTGGTGGATGGGCGCGTGGCGCCTGCCAACCTCGTCGGAACCGACCCCGATACCGATATCGCTCTGTTGAAAGTGGAGCTGGACGGACTGCCGGAAATCCGCGTCGGCCGCTCTGACCAGTTGCGTGTGGGCGACGTCGTGCTCGCCATCGGCAATCCATTCAGCATCGGCCAGACCGTGACCCAGGGGATCATCAGCGGCACCGGCCGCGGCCAACTGGGCCTGTCGCAATTCGAGAACTTCATCCAGACCGATGCGGCCATCAACGTCGGCAACTCCGGCGGCGCGCTGGTGAGCGCGCGGGGCGAACTGGTCGGTATCAATACGGCGTTCTTCTCGCGCCGACTCGATTCCGAGGGCATCGGCTTCGCCATCCCCATCAATCTCGTGCGCGGCGTGATGGAGGATCTGCTGGAGCATGGCCGGGTGATCCGCGGCTGGCTCGGGGTCGGCACCCAGACGCTGACGCCCGACCAGGCCCGCGCGCTCGGGCTGCGCGATGCCTACGGCATCATCCTGACGACGGTCCAGCCGGACAGCCCGGCGGACCGCGCGGGGCTGCGGGCCAACGATGTCATCACGCACGTCAACGACGAGCCCGTGGTGGTTTGGCAGGATGCGTTGCGCAGCATCGCAGCGATGAAACCGGGCACGAAGGTGGTCCTGGGCGGCAGCCGGCTCGGCCGACCGTTCCGGGTCGAGGCCGAAGTCACCGAGAGGCCGTCACGCCCCTAGGTTCTCGGGGACGGCTGGACTCGTTCGCCTCGCGCTCGGCACGCGCCGGATCGAGGCGCCGAGTTGGGACAGTTTCTCTTCGATGCGCTCGTAACCCCGATCGATATGGTAGATGCGGTCGATGAGTGTCTCGCCGTCGGCCACCATGGCGGCCAGCACGAGGCCGGCGGACGCGCGCAGGTCGGTGGCCATAACGGGCGCCGCCTGCAGCTGTCGAACCCCGCGCACCACTGCGGTATTGCCTTCCAGCCGGATATCCGCGCCCATGCGCTGCATCTCCTGGACGTGCATGAAGCGATTCTCGAAGACGGTCTCGACGATGGTTGCCGTGCCGTGGGCCACGGCGTTCAATGCCACGAACTGGGCCTGCATGTCGGTCGGGAAAGCGGGATAGGGCGCAGTACGCAGGTCGACCGACGCCAGTTGGCGGCCGCGCATGTCGAGCTCGACCCAGTCCGCCCCGCTGGAGACCTTCGCTCCGGCCTCGGTCAGCTTTGCCAGCACCGCGTCGAGGTGTGGGGGCCGGGCATGATTCAGGCGCACCTGTCCGCCGGTCATCGCCGCGGCCACCAGGTAGGTTCCGGTCTCGATTCGGTCCGGCAGGACGTCGTAGGTCGCGCCGCCGAGCCGCTCGACACCCTGCACGACGATCGTATCGGTCCCCGCACCCTCGATGCGTGCTCCCATCGCCACCAGACAGTCCGCCAGGTCGATGACCTCCGGCTCACGCGCCGCATTTTCCAGCACGGTTTCGCCGTCGGCGAGCGTGGCCGCCATCAACAGGTTCTCCGTCCCGGTGACCGTGATCGTGTCGAGCACGATGCGGGCGCCTCGCAGCCGGTCGGCCTGGGCGCGGATGTAACCGTCCTCGATCTGCACGTGGGCACCCATCGCGCGCAGCCCGGCGATATGCAGGTTCACCGGGCGCGCACCGATCGCGCAGCCGCCGGGCAACGAGACATCGGCCTGCCCGTGGCGGGCCAGGAGCGGTCCCAGCACCAGGATCGATGCGCGCATCGTGCGCACCAGTTCGTAGGGCGCCACGAAATCCCGGATGCCGCGTGGATCGACCTCGACGCGCATGCGCTCGTCGATCGTGACGCCGACACCCATCCGGCCGAGCAGCTCTATCGTCGTCGTGACGTCCTGCAGGTGCGGTACGTTGCCGATGGACACCGGCTCGTCTGCCAGCAGGGTCGCGGCGAGGATGGGAAGCGCCGCATTCTTGGCCCCGGAGACGCGGATCTCGCCCTCCAGGCGGCGCCCGCCCCCGACCAGCAGCTTGTCCATGCGTGCCCCGGCTCAGGCGCCGGCGGCGCGTTCCGCCGGCGTCAGCGCGCGGATCGACAACGCGTGGATCTCGCCGCCCATCTTGTCGCCCAGGGCCCGGTACACCAGCTGGTGCCGCTGCAGCGGGCGCAGGCCGTCGAAGGCCTCGGAAACGACGAGGGCGGCGAAATGGGTGTTGTCATCGGACTCGACCTCGACGGTGGTGGCGGCGAGGCCCTGCCTTATCAGGCTTGCGATATCTTCACTGTTCATCTTTTTTCCGCTTGGCGCCGGGCGGGTCGCCCGGCCGACGAAGTTGCGAGTTTACCGGATGGCGGCGCGCGTGACATCGCCGCGCGAACGACCGGGCGGCCAGGCTGGGCAAGGGATCGAGGCCGTGTATCATGTTGCGCCAAGCCCGTCTGCCACCCGCCCGGACTCTGCCACCCATGTTGACCTATTCCGTCGCGACGCTCGTCGGTTTCGTGTTGTTGATGTGGGGCGCCGACCGTTTCGTGGTGGGCGCCGCAAGCACTGCGCGAAACATGGGCCTGTCGCCCCTGCTGATCGGGCTCACGCTGGTCGGAATGGCGACCAGCGGCCCCGAGATCTTCGTCTCCGTGGCGGCCTCGCTGCGCGGCGATCCCGCGCTGGCCGCGGGCAACGCAGTCGGCTCGAATATCGCCAATATCGGCCTCGTGCTCGGCATGACCGCGCTGGTCATGCCCATCTCGGTACGCTCCGTGACGTTGCGTCGCGAAATGCCGACTTTGCTCGCCGTCACGCTCATTCTCACGATGATACTCATCAATCTCCGCCTCGGGCGGGTGGAAGGCACCCTGCTGCTGGTCACGCTGGTGCTGGTGCTCTACTGGCTGGTAGTGATCGGCAGCCGCTCCGGAGAATCCGACCCGATCGCACT
>CAYTXS010000255.1:0-3564 GCA_964441585.1 uncultured Thioalkalivibrio sp. | reverse complement strand
AGCGCGGCACCTCGTACCTGCGCCGCGACGGCCTGAGCCCCACGGAAACGCTCGCGGCCGTGTCGCAGGCGGCCCACGAGATCGTCGCGGAACAATACCGCGTGTTCAACGAGTCGCTCGCGCCCGCGCTCGCCGCCTGCGATGTCCGCTTCCTGGCGAGAAGCGAATGGAACCGGGCCCAGAGCCGCTGGGCGCGCCGCTTTTTTCGCGAGGAAGTGCTGCCGGTATTGACCCCCATCGGTCTCGACCCGGCGCACCCCTTCCCGCGCATCCTCAACAAGTCGCTGAATTTCATCGTCGAACTGGTCGGCCTGGATTCTTTCGGCCGCGAGGCGCCCCTGGCGGTCGTGCAGGCGCCGCGCTCCCTGCCGCGCCTGATCCGCATCCCGTCCAGCGTGGCGGGCACGGGGCGCGACGACTTCGTATTCCTTTCGTCGATCATCCACGCCTTCGTCGACCACCTGTTCCCCGGCCTCGATGTGGCGGGGTGCTACCAGTTCCGCGTGACGCGCAACAGCGACCTGCTGGTGGATGACGAAGATGCCGAGGACCTGCTGCGCGCGGTGGAAGGCGAACTCGCGCTGCGTCGCTACGGCGACGAGGTGCGCCTGGAAGTGGCGCAGGGCTGCCCAGCCCACCTGCCGCGCTTCCTGCTGAACCGTTTCGGTCTCGGCGCAGAGGATCTCTACGAGGTGAACGGCCCGGTCAACCTGAACCGCCTGTCGCAGGTGATCGCCCTGGTCGACCGGCCGGATCTGAAGTACCCGGAATTCACGCCCGGCCAGCCGCGCGAAATCGCGCGCGCCGGCGGGGTCGTCGCGGCCATGCGGCGGGGCGAAATGCTGTTGCATCATCCTTACCAGGGATTCGCCCCGGTGCTCGGCCTGCTGCGCGAGGCAGCCGCCGACCCCCAGGTGCTGGCCATCAAGCAGACGCTCTATCGCACCGGGCCGGATTCGCCGGTCGTGGATGCGCTGGTGGACGCCGCCCGCGCGGGCAAGGAAGTCACGGTGGTGGTCGAGCTGATGGCGCGCTTCGACGAAGCCGAGAACATCGCGCTGGCCACCCGCCTGCAGGCGGCGGGCGCCCACGTCGTCTACGGCGTGGTCGGCTACAAGACGCATGCCAAGATGCTCCTGGTCGTGCGGCGCGAGAAAAACCGACTGCGGCGCTACGTGCATCTCGGCACCGGCAACTACCATCCGGAAACGGCTCGCAGCTACGCCGACTACGGACTGTTGACCTGCAACAGCCGCATCGGCCGCGACGTGCACCGGGCCATGATGCTGCTGACGAGCCCGGGAGCGCGACCGACGACCCGGGCGTTGACCGTCGCGCCGTTCGGCCTGCACGAGCGCATTCTCGAGCTGATCCGCCGCGAGGCCGCGCACGCCACCGCCGGACGACCCGCCCGGATCGTCGCCAAGCTCAATGCGATCGTTGAACCCGAGGTGATCGAGGCGCTGTATGCCGCCTCCCGCGCCGGCGTCTCGATCGATCTGATCGTGCGCGGCACCTGTTGCCTGCGACCCGGCGTGCCGGGCGTGTCGGATAACATCCGCGTGCGCTCCATTATCGGCCGCTTCCTGGAACACGCGCGCGTGTTTTCTTTCGCCAACGACGGCGCCGAGGAAATCTATCTGTCCAGTGCCGACTGGATGGAGCGCAACTTCTTCAGCCGCATCGAAGTCTGTTTCCCCGTGACCCGCAAAGCGCTCCGGCGACGCCTGGCCGCGGATCTGGCGCTGGATCTTGCCGACAACCAGCAGGCCTGGGAGATGGGCGCCCATGGCGGCTGGCAACGCGTACAGGAACCGGGCGAACCGCCCGTCTGCGCGCAGTCGATCCGCCTCGCGGCGCTGTGCTGAGCTTCAGCTGAAACTCAGCTTCAGGTCGATGGCGGCGAGGTAGTGCGCCTCCTGCTCGAGGTCCGCGCGGGTCAGCGGATGCGCATCCAGCCAGCCTTCCGGAAAGCGCAGGCGCAGCTTACGCTTGCCCGTCTCGATCTTCATCGGCGGCGCGGGCGCCGTGCTGCGGCTGCGGTGCAGCAGCACGGCCAGCCGCAGGATCGCGAGCAGGTAACGAATGCGCTTCGACCATGGTTCCTGCACCACCTCGAGCAGTTCGTCGCGAATCTTGCGGCGGTGGCCGCCCACCAGCACGGCGAGGCGCCGCTGCTGGTCGAAGGAGAACCCGGCCAGGTCGGCGTTGCGTAGCAGGTACGCCGCATGCAGCTGGTGCTGAGCATGGGCGATATCGAGGCCGACTTCATGCAGGCGTGCCGCCCAGGACAACAGCTCGCCGCACTCCTCGTCCTCGAGCGACCAGCCGGAAGCCAGCTCGCCGAGCAAGGCCAGCGCCGTCGCCTCGACGCGCTCCGCCTGCGCGAGTTCGACGTGGAAGCGCAGCTGGAAGCTGCGCACGCTGCGGTCGCGCGCATCCTCGTCGGTCAACCGGCCGACCAGGTCCCACAGCAGGCCTTCGCGCAACGCGCCTTCGGCGGGAATCATGCGGTCGATCTCGAGCGCGTCGAACACTTCGCTGAGCACGGCCAGGCCGCCGGGGTAGACCGGCGAGCGCTGCGCGCTGAGCGAGGGCAGGTCGTGGCTGGTCATGTTGCCCGCCTTCAATAGCCGCTCGCGCAGCAGCGCGAGCCCCTCGGGCGTGATTTCCCCCTCGGTGACGCCGAGCATGCGTAACTGTCGGCCCGTGGCGCGGATCGTACCGGAGGTGCCGACTGCCTGCTGCCAGCCGGCCTCTTTGAACGGCCGGCGCACCGGTTGCAGCTCCCGCCGGGCAAAGAGTCGTGCATCACGAAAACCGGCCTCCGTCACGACGCCGCCGGGGAAGAAGGCCTCGCTGCTGCTGACGCAGCCCATGTACAGGCTCTCGAGGCGCTCGGCCTCGTCGCCCCGACCGATGATCAGCTCGGTGCTGCCGCCACCGATATCGACCACGAGGCGGGGGCCCGGATGGGACGGCAGGCTGCGCGCCGCGCCGAGGTACACCAGGCGCGCTTCCTCGACGCCTGAAATCACCTCGATCGGATGCCCGAGAGCGGCCTGGGCGCGCAGCAGGAAAGCGTTACGGCGTCGCGCCCTGCGCAGGGTGTTGGTCCCGACGGCGCGCACCTGTCCGGCCTCGAGCGCGGCAAGGCGCTCGCGAAAGCGGCCCAGGCACGCCAGCGCCAGCTCGGCGGCTTCCGGCGAAATGCGGCCGTGCGCGTCGAGTCCCGCGCCGAGCCGCACCATTTCCCGGATGCGGTCCACGATCGTGAGCTGCCCGTCGACGCGCCGCGCCACGACCATGTGGAAACTGTTGGAACCGAGATCGACGGCGGCAATGACGTCCGGCTGGGTCTCCGCCGTCATTGCTACCGGGTCTCAGAGCAGCCGCGTAAAGCCGGTCAAACGCCGAAGGACGACCCGCACCCGCAGGTGGTGGACGCATTCGGATTGCGGATCACGAACTGCGCGCCGTTGAGGTCTTCACGATAATCGATCTCGGAGCCCTGCAGGTACTGGATGCTCATCGGATCGACGAGCAACGTCACGCCGCAATTGT
>CAYTXS010000254.1:0-3584 GCA_964441585.1 uncultured Thioalkalivibrio sp. | reverse complement strand
GTCAGGTCGATCCCGGTGGTCGCCAGCGCCGCGAGCACAGCGAGAAGGATAAGGCTGAACTTCAGCAATTTGCCGAACAGGACCTGCACCGACGGCGTCAGGTTGGGGCTGTGCCTGAGGCGCGACTCCAGGATGTCCGCGACCGTGGTCGCCAGCCACAGCAGCATCGCGAGGGCGAAGATCGATTTCGTGACCGTCAGCAGAGAGATGCGCACGGCGCCGAACTGGACGGCGAAGGAATCCAGCAACGTGACGGTCGGATCGAGCAAGCGGAGAATATTGAGCGCGGCGACGGTCCACGCGGTGATCGCCACGGCCTGCGCCCAGACGGGATTGCGGATCAGGCGCGATGCGACCTTGATGATCACCCAGGCCATCAGCAGGCTGGCGACGATCTCGAGAATGCGCGCGGGCCAGCCCTGCATCACGGCCGCCTGCCACGCCACGCCCATCATCAGCAGCCAGGTCAGGGGGAAAAGCAGCGTGGCGAGAGCGGCGATGAACTGCTGTCGCCAGCCTCCCGGGGAGAATCGCTCGAGCCAGCGACGGATCCGCGGCGCGAGCACAGCGGCTAAAGCCAGCGCCACGGCGACCGCGACCAGCTGCAGCAGATTGGGCAGAACCAATACCTGTTCGTTGACCCACTGCCAGGCCAACGACGTGTACTCGCCCAGCCTGGCCGGATCGAGCCACTCGTCCATTACCGGCTCCTCTCCTGCCTATGGAGTTCCCTCTGAGCATATCATCGTCTGCAAAGCAGGAAGCCCGGCACGGGCCGGGCTTCCTTCGTCTTCACAGCAGCTGCGTTGACTCGAGCCGATGCTTACAGCGCCTTCACCTGCACCAGTTCCTTGCCATCCGGATCCGTGACGTGCACCGCGCAGGCCAGGCAGGGATCGAAGCTGTGGATGGTGCGCAGGATCTCGATAGGCTGCTCCGGATCGTGCAACTCGTGGTTGTCCTCCAGCGCCGCCTCGTAAGCCCCCGGCACGCCGGCGCTGTCACGCGGCCCGGCATTCCAGGTGCTCGGCACAACTGCCTGGTAGTTGTCGATCAGGCCGTTCTTGATGACGATCCAGTGAGACAGCCCGCCCCGCGGCGCCTCATGGATCCCGACGCCCCGGGCTTCGCTCGGCCACGAGGAGGGATCCCATTGGATCTCGTTGAAGGTCTTGGTGTCGCCCGCCTTGATGTTGCTCATCAGCTGGTCCATCCAGCCCTGCATCGCATCGGCCACGATCTTGGTTTCGAGTGTGCGCGCAGCCGTGCGACCGAGCGTGGAGAACAGGGCCTCGACCGGCGCGTCCATGGTCCGGAGCGTGAGGTCGACCAGTTCCTTTGTCTGCTCATGACCGCGTGCATACAACAGCAGCACCCGGGCCAGCGGTCCCACTTCCATCGAATGCTTCTTCCAGCGCGGCGACTTCAGCCAGCTGTAGCCATCGTCGACGTTGAGCTGCTTGTAGGGAGTGAACGGACCGCCGCGATTCTCGTAGTCCAGCTTGGTCTCGCCGTCCCACGGATGCAGGCCCTGGTCCCTGCCGCCCGAATAGTCGTACCAGGAATGCGAGGCGAACTCCTGGATGCCCTCGGGGTCCTTGAAGTCGACCTCCTGGATGTCGTTGAGGTTCTTGCCGATGATGGCCCCGCGCGGGAACAGGAAGCTGTCCACGTCATCCATGGTCTTCGAGGGGAAGTCCCCGAAGCACAGAAAGTTGCCGAGCCCTTCGCCACGACCGAACCAGTCCTTGTAGAACCCCGCGATGGCGAGCGTATCCGGGACATACACCTGGTCGACGAACGTCTTCATCGAGGTAATGACGTCCTGGACGATGCCGAGCCGCTCAACGTTGATTGCGGAGTCGGAGTTCAGGTCGATCGGGCAAGGCACGCCGCCGACCACGAAGTTCGGATGCGGATTCTTGCCGCCGAACACCGCGTGCAGCTTGACCACGTCGCGCTGCCAGGCGAGAGCCTCCAGGTAGTGGGCGACCGCCATCAGGTTGGCTTCCGGCGGCAGCTTGTAGGCCGGATGACCCCAGTACGCGTTCGCGAAAATGCCGAGCTGGCCACCTTCGACGAAGGTCTGCAGCTTTTTCTTCATGTCGCGAAAATAGCCGACCGAAGACTTCGGCCACTCCGGCGACACCGACTGCGCCAGTTCCGCGGTCGCAGCCGGGTCGGCGCTGAGCGCCGAGACCACGTCGACCCAGTCGAGGGCGTGCAGATGATAGAAATGCATGACGTGATCATGCACGTACTGTGCGCCGATCATCAGGTTGCGAATCATCTGCGCATTGGGCGGGATGTCGTAGTTCAACGCATCTTCGACAGAGCGGATGGCGGCCATGCCGTGCACCAGGGTGCAAACGCCGCAGATGCGCTGGACGAAGGCCCAGGCATCACGCGGATCACGGCCGCGCATGATGATTTCCAGCCCGCGCACGCTCGTGCCCGAGGAATACGCCTGCTGGATGCGGTCACCCTCCATCTGCACCTCCACGCGGAGATGGCCTTCGATGCGGGTGATCGGGTCGACGACGACTCGATTGCTCATAATTTAAATACCCCGATCCTTGTAAGTCGTTCGCTGCCGGCGTGCCGGGCTCAGTCCAGGTTCTCGCTGACCATCTGGACGAGATTGACGATCTCCTTGTCCCAGCTCAGCCATTGCTTGCCTTTCTCGAGTGTCTGCAAACAGGTGTTGCAGGCGGTCACCACCGTCGGTGCCCCGGTTCGCTCGACCTCCTCGCGCTTCAACTCGAAAGCCGCCTTGCGCAGTTTATCCGCGCTCTGCAGCATCGACACGCCGCCGCCGCCGCCGCAGCACAGGTTGGTGCGCCCATGGGATTCCATTTCCGTGAGTTTTACGCCGATGGCTCCGAGCAGTTCCCGGGCCTCGTCGAATGAACCGCCCATCCTGCCGAGCTTGCACGGGTCATGGAACGTCACATGACTGACCTCGCCGCTTGGCTTCTTCAGCTTCAGCCGCCCGGCCTTGGATTCCTGGCCGAAATACTCGGAGACCGAGAGGAACTCGAACGGCAGTTCCTTGCCGTAGAGTGTCGCCGCCTCCCAGCGCAGCACGGGGTAGGCGTGGCCGCACTCGGCAACGATCACCTTCTTGGCGCCGGTCGCGACGGCGGCATCGATCACGCGCTTGCTGATGCGCCGCTGCGCGGGCTTGTCACCCGACAGTGCGCCGAAATTCGCAGACTCGAAACCGTCGCTGCGAATCGTCCAGTCGGCGCCGATCTTGTTCATGATGCGGGCCGTGGCGCCGAGCAGCTGCTCGTCCTTGAGGAAGTCGAGCGCGGAAGAAAGCACCATGATCTCGGCTTTCTCCTTGTCCAGCGGCACCTCGATACCCTGTGCCCGAACCCGCTCCACGGCTTCGCGCAGCCTGTCGGGGCCGGCGCCGAGAATCGTGGCCTTGTCGCGTTGCTCGTCGGAGACCGCCTGCAGTTCCGCGGGGGCCATGCCGGCAGCCGCCAGGCCGTTGCGCACCACCTGGATCATGCTTTGGATATGAATGCCCATCGGGCACAGCAGGCTGCAGCGACCGCACTGGGTGCAGGAATCGT
>CAYTXS010000253.1:0-3586 GCA_964441585.1 uncultured Thioalkalivibrio sp. | reverse complement strand
ACGGCACGAACTGCACCAGCTCGCCGTCGCGCCGCACCAGCAGGTGCGCCGACACTTTCAGGCCTTCGAGTTCAGCGAAATACGGATGCGCGGCAGGATCAAGGCGGTTCGTGAACAGCTGCTCGATCCAGGGCCCGCCGTATTCGCCCGGCGGCAGGCTGATGCCGTGCACCACCACCAGCTCCGGTCGCATGCCGTCCGGGCGCGCGTCCTGGTTGGGCGACGGCACATGGCGCGCCGCGGCCAGCAGTCCGCTGGCCGGGTCGATGCGAAAACTCGGTCTCTTTCGGCGCGCCGGCATGGCCGACAGTCTGCCCTGCCGCGCGCCGGCTTGCACCCGTCGCGGCGCGCAAGGATCATGCAGTGCATGGCGCACGCCCTACCCCCGCTGGAAGACATGATCCGCACGCTGGTGGCGACCCCTTCGGTCAGCAGCCTGCAACCGTCCCTCGACCAGGGCAACGGCGCGGTCTGCGAACGGCTCGCCGACTGGCTGGAACCGCTCGGTTTCAGCATCGACATCAAGCCGGTGCCCGGCCAGCAGGGCAAGGTCAACCTGGTCGCGCGCAGCGGCGCCGGCGAGGACGGCCTGGTGCTCGCGGGACACACGGACACGGTGCCCTTCGACGCCGAACTGTGGCGCCACGATCCCTTCGGCGGCGCGTGCCGGGACGGCCGCCTGTACGGCCTCGGCAGCGCGGACATGAAATCCTTCCTGGCGGTCGTGGCACACGCCGCGGCCCGCGTGGACCTCGGCAAGCTGGCGCGCCCGCTGGTGATCCTCGGCACGGCCGACGAGGAAAGCGGCATGGGCGGCGCCCGGGCGCTGGTGGACGAAGGCGCGCGGCTCGGGGCGCGGGTGCTGGTCGGCGAACCCACCAGCCTGCGGCCGATCGACCGCCACAAGGGCGTGCTGATGGAGCGGATCAGGATCGACGGGCGCAGCGGCCATGCCAGCGATCCCGCCGCGGGGCGCAACGCGATCGAGGGCATGATCGCGGCGATCGCGGCGCTCGAGGACTTTCGCGCGCGGCTCGCCGCCGAATTGCCGGATCTCGGCTTCCCGGTGCCGGGACCGACGCTCAATCTCGGCGCCATCCGCGGCGGGGACAACCCGAATCGCATCTGCGGCCATTGCGAGCTCGACGTGGACCTGCGCCTGGTGCCCGGCATGACCACGACGAGCGCGCGCGAAGGACTGCGCGCCGCAGTCCGCACAGCACTCGCGGGCGGCGGCTTCGAGGTCGCGTTCACGGCGCTGTTCGAGGGTGTGGATCCGCTGGCACCGGGCGACCGACGCGAACTGGCGACGGCCTGCGAGCACGCCGCGGGGCATGCCTGCGGCGCGGTGAACTTCGGCACCGAGGGCCCCCTGTTCCAGCGGCTCGACATGGAGGTCGTGGTCTGCGGCCCGGGCGAGATCGCCGTCGCCCACCAGCCGGACGAATCGGTGGATCTCGCCGAGGTGTCCCGCGCGGTGGACATGGTCGAGGGCCTCGTGCAGCGTTTCTGCGGGGCCGTGCGTTGAGCGAACGTAATCCCAACGCGGAGATGGTGGCGCGCGACCTGGACTGCGTGTGGCATCCCTGCACGCAGATGAAGGATCACGAGTGGCTGCCGATGGTGCCCATCCGTCGCGGCGCCGGCGCCTGGCTGGAGGACTTCAACGGCCGACACTATCTCGATGCGATCAGCTCCTGGTGGGTGAACCTGTTCGGTCACGCAAACCCGGTGATCGGCAATGCGGTGCGCCGCCAGCTCGAGACGCTCGAGCACGTCATGCTGGCCGGCTTCACCCACGAACCGGTGGTGGAGTTGTCCGAGCGGCTGGTGGCCGTGACGCCTGCCGGGCTGGATCGCGTGTTCTACGCGGACAACGGCTCCTCGGCGGTCGAGGTGGCGCTGAAGATGAGCTTTCACTACTGGCTGAACCAGGGCGAGCCGGCGCGGCAGCGCTTCGTCGCGCTGGAGAACAGCTACCACGGCGAGACGCTGGGCGCGCTCGCGGTGGGCGACGTGGGGCTTTACAAGGACACCTATCGCCCGCTGTTGATGGAATGCCTGCTGGCACCCTCCCCGGATGCCTACCTGCGCGACGCCGGCGAATCACCGGCAGATTTCGCGCGTCGCCGCGCCGCCCAACTCGAGGCCCTGCTGGAGCGCCATCCCGGCGAGGTGTGCGCGGTGATCGTCGAGCCGCTGGTGCAATGCGCCGGCCACATGCGCATGTACGACCCGGCCTACCTCGTCGAGCTGCGCGCGATCTGCGACCGCCACCGGGTGCACCTGATCGCGGACGAGATCGCGGTGGGTTTCGGCCGCACCGGGACGATGTTCGCCTGCGAGCAGGCCGGCATCTCGCCGGACTTCATGTGCCTGTCCAAGGGGCTGACCGGCGGGTTCCTGCCGCTCTCCGCGGTGCTCACGTCCGAGGACGTGTACGCGGCTTTCTACGACGACTACACGACGCTGCGCGCGTTCCTGCACTCGCACAGCTACACGGGCAACCCGCTGGCCTGCGCGGCGGCGCTCGCGACACTGGACCTGTTCGCGGCGAGCGACGTGCTGGAGAAGAACCGGGTGCGCGCCGCGGCCCTGCGCGCGGGCGTCGCGACGCTGGAAGATCACCCGCACGTGGCGGAGATCCGCCAGACCGGGATGATCCTCGCCATGGAGATGGTGCGCGATGCCCGGACGCGCGAGCCCTATCCGTGGCAGGAGCGCCGCGGCCTGAAGGTCTACCAGCATGCGCTGGGGAAAGGCGTGTTGCTGCGTCCCCTGGCGCACGTGGTGTATTTCATGCCGCCCTATGTCATCGAAGATGACGAGATTGCCTTGCTCACGCGGACGGCGATCGAGGGCATCGACGTGGCGACGCGGGAGGCGTGATGTCGCGCACCCCCCGCGTCTTCGTGCATGCCCCCCTGGCGAACGGCCAGCAGCTGCGCCTCGAGGGCGAGGCCGCCGCCCACCTCGGCCGCGTGTTGCGCGTGCGGGTCGGGGCCCCCGTCACGCTGTTCGACGGCAGCGGCATGGAATTCAAGAGCGAAGTGCTGGCCGCGACGCGCCGCACGGTGGAACTGGCCGTCGGCACACGCCGCGAAGTGAATCGCGAATCGGCGCTGACGCTGGTGCTGATGCAGGGCATCTGCCGCCACGAGCGCATGGACTGGGTAGTGCGCAAGGCGACGGAACTCGGCGTGACCGCGATCCGCCCGGTGATCACGGAACGCTCCGTCGTGAAACTCGATCCCGCGCGTGTCCCAGCGCGCATCGAGCACTGGCGCGCGATCGCCATCAGCGCCTGCGAGCAGAGCGGGCGCAACGTGTTGCCGGACATCCTGCCGCCGCTGCCGGTGTTGAGCGCGCTGGCCGCGCACGAGGATGCGAGCGGCATCCTGCTGGATCCCGAGGCGCGCGGCGGGCCGGACTCGCTGGCGCCGCCGACGGGCACGCTCTGCCTGCTGGTCGGCCCGGAAGGCGGACTGGACGAGCAGGAGCGAGCCGCGGCACGAACGGCAGGTTACAAGGGGGTGCGCCTCGGACCGCGCATCCTGCGCACTGAGACCGCGGCGCTCACCGGCGT
>CAYTXS010000252.1:0-3586 GCA_964441585.1 uncultured Thioalkalivibrio sp. | reverse complement strand
CGGCGATGTGGCCGTTGACCATGCCGTTCACGCCTTCGGCCATGGTGCGGTAGTCACCGGAGAAGTCCTCGGCGGCGATCATCACGTCGATGTCACCCTTGTCGTGCTCCGACGACATGTGGCGCATCTGGCCGATGAAGGCCTGCACACTGTGCTGCACCGAATTCACGGCGTTCACGAGCTTGCCGACTTCGTCCTCGCTGTTGGCTGCGTGGACTTCGAAATCGAAGTCGCCGTCGGCCATCTTGTTCGCGGCTGCCACGACCTGGTTCACGGGACGGGCGAAGGAGCGCGCGATCACGACCCAGCCGAGGAAGCCGGCCAGGAGCACACCGATCGTGATGGCGATGATTGTGACCCAGCGCTGCGTGCCATACTGCTCCAGCGCACGCGCGTATTGCTCGCCGGCATATTCGGCTTTTTGCTCGATCATGGCGTTGATCCTGGGGTGGACCTCGCCACGGAATGCCGGGAGCGTGCGTGCAATGAGGGCCCGGGATGCCCGATCGTAGCTGCCGTTCTGCATCATGGTGACCAGCGGCGCCAGGTGCTCGTTGACGAATTCCTGGCGTGCGGCGTCGAGTTCTGCGGCCGCCTGGCGGCCAGCGTCAGTAGCAACCATTTCGCGCACGTAGGTGTCGAAGAGGGCGTTGATCTCGGCCGTGCGGGCCTCCATCCGGCCGACATGGCGTTCGACACCATGGCCGTCGGCAAAGGTCTGCTGCAGTCGTGGATCATGCTGCATGCCATCGAAGATCTCGATGATGTTCTCGTTCAGCAGGACTTCCATCTCGCCGAGACTGGCGGAGCCTTCAAGGCCCATGTGGTACATGTCTTTGAGCTCGGCGGTGAGCTTCTGCATGCCGTTGATGCCGGACATCCCGACGCCTATCAGAATCAACGAGAGAATGCCCATCAAGCCGTACAGGCGGGCGCTTATGGTCAGCTTCCTAAACATCATATTGTCCTTTCGTCCTTGAGCAGGGGTTCAGGCTGCTGCCTGGTCTATAAGTCCCATGTCCTCGGCGGTCATGAGTTTTTCGATATCGATGACGATGATCATGCGTTCATCGACATTGGCGAGGCCGTCGATGTAGGCGGTGTCGAGCACGGTGCCGAAGTCGGGCGCCGGGCGGACCTGTTCGGCCTTGAGCGAGGTCACGTCGGAGACGGCATCGACGACCATGCCGATGACGCGGCTGCCGATGTTGAGGATGATCACCACGGTGAACTCGTTGTAGGTGGCTTCACCGAGGTTGAAGCGGATGCGCATGTCGATGATCGGGACGATCACGCCGCGCATGTTGATGACACCCTTCAGGAAGGCCGGCGAGTTGGCGATCTTGGTCACCGCGTCATAGCCGCGGATCTCCTGCACGTTAAGGATGTTCAGGCCGTATTCTTCCTGGCCAAGACGAAATGTCAGGAGTTCCCTGGCGTCATCGGTGGCGGCAATATTCGGGTTCAGGTCCTGGCTCATCTTTGTCTTCCTTGCGTTTCCGTTTGATCGATTGGCTAGTGCATGCGCCGCAGGCGCAGCAGCATGTCGACGTCGAGGATCAGCGCGACCTTGCCGTCACCCATGATCGTCGCGCCGGACACGCCGGGCACCTTGCGGTAGTTGGTTTCGAGGCTCTTGATGACGACCTGGTGCTGCGCGACGAGTTCGTCCACGAGCAATGCCGCGCGACCATCGCTGGTGGCCACGACGATCACGATGCCGTCCTCGGCCCGTTGGGCCCGGGCATCGATGTTGAAGGCCTCGTGCAAGGCCATCAGCGGCAGGTAGTCGCCGCGCAGGTGCACGACGCGTCCTTTGCCGGCGATGCTCGAAAGCTGTTCGGTCTTCGGCTGGATGCTTTCCAGGATCGCCGTCATCGGCAAGATGTAAGTCTCGTCACCGACCCGCACCGACATGCCGTCCAGGATGGCAAGCGTGAGCGGGAGCCGCAGGATGATGCGCGTGCCCTCGCCGTAGCTTGATTCGATTTCCACCCGGCCGTTCACTGCCTCGATATTCCGGCGCACCACATCCATCCCTACCCCGCGGCCGGAAATGTCGGTGACTTTCGTTGCAGTAGAGAAACCGGCAGCGAAAATCAACGACCAGACCTCGCGGTCGCTCATCGTGTCACTGACCGCCATGCCCTGGCTTTCCGCCTTGGCGAGCAGCTTGGCGCGATCCAGTCCGGCGCCGTCGTCGGCGACCTCGACCACGATGTTGCCGCCCTGGTGGTAGGCCTTCAGTGAAATCTGCCCGGCGGGCGGCTTGCCCGCAGCGATGCGTTGTTCGGTCGATTCCACGCCGTGGTCGATCGCGTTGCGCACCAGGTGTGTCAGCGGGTCCGCAAGCTTCTCGATGAGACCCTTGTCGAGTTCCGTGTCTTCGCCTTCCATGCGCAGGTCCACGCTCTTGCCGAGTGCCCCGGCCATGTCGCGCACGACACGCGGGAAACGGCTGAAGATGAAGCTGATGGGCAGCATGCGGATGCCCATGACGCCTTCCTGGAGTTCGCGCGTCTGGCGTTCGAGTTGCCCGAGGCCTTCGCGCAGCTGCTCGAGACGCAGCAGGTCGAAGTCGCCGGGATCGTTGCCCATCTGCGTGAGCATCGACTGGGTGATGACCAGTTCGCCGACCAGGTTCACGAGCGAATCGACCTTCTCGACGGCGACGCGAATGGAGCCGCCATCGGGCCGCTTGCCGCTCTCGCCCGTCGCGCCGTTCTTCGCTGCCGGGGGCTTGCCGTCGCCATTGCCGCCGGCCGGCCCGCCTGCGGGCGGTGTCGCGGCGGCCGATTTTTTCGCCTCGTCCGCAGCGGGCGCGAGCGGCGTCACGCTCAGCTCGCACTCGTCTTCCACCCACTCGAACACGCCGCGCACCTCTGCTTCGGCGACGGGCGCAGACAGTTCGACATTCCAGTCCAGGTAACAGGCTTCCGGATCCATTTCGCCCAGTGCCGGTAAGCGCGACGCGTCCACGCTCGCCTTGGCGGGCCCGAGGCGCTGCAGCTCGGCCAGCAGCCGCAAGGGGTCGTTGCCCGTCTTCATGAGCTCCGGGCGCGGCTTAAAGCTGATCTGCCAGCCGGCGTTGACGACCGGCGTGGCCGCCGCCTCGGCGGAGGCCCCGTCGGGTGTCTTGCCGAGCATCTGCTCGATCGCGGTCCGCGTCGAGACGACCTTTTCGGTGTCGAGATCGCCGCCCTCGCTGGAGGCGCGCAGCAATTCTCGAATGCAGTCCACGGCGGCCAGCAGGGTATCGCCGGTCTCGGTGTTCATGCGCCGCTCGCCCTGGCGGATCTGGTCCAGCAGCGTTTCGGCGCCGTGGGTGAAGTCGCTCACCTCGCGGAAACCGAAGGTGCCGGCGCCGCCCTTGATCGAGTGCGCGGCACGAAAAATCACGTTGACGGCCTCGGGGTCGTCCTCGCGGAAGTCGATCAGGCCGGCTTCCATGATGTCGAGACCCTCGAAGCTCTCCTCGAGGAACACGCCGACGAACTGCGAGACGTCGAGGCTCATGGCATCAACCCAGTACCCTTTGCACGGTGGCGAGCAGCTGTTCCGGGTTGAACGGCTTGACGATCCAGCC
>CAYTXS010000251.1:0-3611 GCA_964441585.1 uncultured Thioalkalivibrio sp. | reverse complement strand
CCTCAGGTCAGCCACAACCACCAGACGCTGATGCTCGTCACGACCATCAACAGCAAGTTGAGCGGTGCGCCGACCTTGGCGAAATCCGTGAACTTGTAAAGCCCTGTACCGAAGATCATGGTGTTGGTCTGGTAACCAATCGGCGAAAGAAAGCTGGTGGACGCGGCGAACATTACGATCAGCGTGAGCCCGAATATATCGATGCCGAGAATCTGGCCCAGCGAAATCGCCACCGGGACGAGGATGACAACCGACGCATTGTTGCTCACCAGTTCCGTCAATATGGTCGTCAGCGCGTAGAGCGCCATCAGCAGCAGGACTGGGTGCCAGTTACCGGCCTGCGAGGCCAGCAACCCGCCGAGCAGGTCGGCGGCGCCGGACTTGGTCATGGCGATACCCAGCGGGATGATCCCCGCGAGCAGGAAGATCACGTCCCACGACACGCTTGTATACATCTCGTCTTTCTTTACGCAGCCGGTCGCCACCATGGCTACCACGCCGAGCAGCGCCGTGACGACGATGGGCAATGGCGTGAGGACCGCCCCCGTCACCACCGCGGTAATGATCCCGCCGGCGAGCCACATCTGCTTCCGGTCAAATTCGTCGTGGCTTTCCTCGATCACGACGACGTCCGTCAATCGCCGAAGCCGTTCGAGGGCGGTACGGGAGATCTGCAGCAAGGCGATCTCACCGACGTAGAGTGGTTCGTCGGCCATCCGATGGCCCTTGATCTTCTCGGTCTCGAGGCCGATGAGCCGCGCCTGGTACCGATCCCAGAATTTCACGGCGCGAGCACTGCGGCCCTTGAATATCTGCCGGTTGCGCAACAGTATCCGCACCAGTTGCCCATCGCTCCGAGCTGGACGAGTCTCGTCGGATTCCGACAGCACCTCTACTTCGTCATTCTTGATGAGGTCCATGACCTGCCGCAGGTTGGCACGGACCTGCACGACATCTTGCGCCCGGATCTTGATTTCGCTTGCGCGCTTCACATGAATCGTATCGCCGCGAATAAGCTTCAATACCTCGACCCCCGACTTGACGATGAACTCCGTCTCCTCGAGCGGCTGGTCGATGAGCGGGCTGTCGGCAGGCACCCCGAGGTCTACGATGAACGGTTCCTCTTCCTCACTGCTCAGGCGCACGCGGTCCTTCTTGGGGAGGAGCCAGCGGCCGATGGTGACGAAATACACGAGGCCGAAACCGAATACGATCAGTCCCAGGTGAGTGAACTCGAACATCGCGATCTGTCGGTTGAAGTTCGGGTCCTCGGCCAGGATCGCGGACGCGAGAATATTGGTCGAGGTGCCGATCAATGTCAGCGTCCCGCCGAGCATGCCGAAGAAGCTCACGGGAATAAGCATCCTCGACGCCTGCATCTTGAGTCGCCGGGCCATGTCCACGACGAGGGGAATGGCGACAGCCACCGCGGCGGTGTTGTTGATGAACCCGGAAACCCCACCGACCAGCGCCGCGATGATCAGCATCATGCGCAGTTCGGAGTTGCCCACCAGCGGGAAGAGTTGCTTCCCGAGGACGTGGATTAGTCCGGATCGCTGGATCCCGGCGGAAAGAATGAACATCGCGAGCACGGTGACGGTCGCCGTGCTGGACAGTCCGGAAAGCCCCTCGCCGACGGTCGGAAACGCCGACTCGAGATCCACACCGCGCTCCAGCAGCCAGGCGGAGTGAAAAATTTTCGGGATCGCGATCAGCGTGATGAGGATGAGCAACGCCGTTACGTCGAGCGGCAGCTTCTCACTGGCGAAGAGGTAAAGGGCCACTGCGATGATAACGAAAACAATGGCGATTTCGACGGTCAAGAATTCACTCCTGGCAAGCTCACCAGTTCTACTTCTGATTCCCAGCCCGGCGGGTTCACGATCCCACCCATCGAACCCGGAATCTGCGGCCCTTGATCTTGCCATGCCGCAGCCTTTCGAACGCAAGATCGCGCCAACGACGCTCTATGGCCACATAGCTGCGGCTGGGAAACACGTCGATCTTGCCCACGGCCGAGGCCGGCAGGCCAGCGTCCCCCGTAAGCGCACCGAGCACATCCCCCGGCCGGAGCTTGTCCTGCCGGCCGGCGTCGATCGCCAGTGTCATGAATAGCGCCGGCGGCGTCGATACGTCCCCGCGCAATACCGGCGCGGGGATCCAGCGCAAAGGTTCGCCGATGCGATCCTCGAGCGCGTTGGCCCGGCTGACTTCCCATGGCGCACACAGGGTCAGCGCGACGCCACGCTGCCCGGCGCGCCCCGTACGGCCGATCCGATGAAGATGCGTGTCGGAGTCATTTGCAATATCTAAATTGACGACCATCGAAAGCCCGGCAATGTCCAGACCGCGTGCCGCCAGGTCTGATGCGACCAGGACGTTGGCGCTTTGGTTTGCGAAACGTAGCAGCGTTTCTTCCCGTGCACGCTGGTCCATCTCGCCGTGCAGTGCGAGCACTGCGAAGCCAGCCGCGTGAAGCTCCCTGGTCACGACACGCACTGTCTCGCGCGTGTTGCAGAACACCACCGCGGATGCCGGGCGATGCGTCTGCAGCAGCGCCGCCAATGCCGCCGCCTTCGCCGCCGGATGCACCTCGAAAAACTGCTGCTCTATCAGGACGCTGTCCGCGTCTTCGGCGACGGTCACCGCCATCGGATCGTGCTGCAACTTGCAGCTGATATCCCTCACGCCCTCCGGAATGGTGGCGGAGAACAACATCGTCTGCCGCTTTGCGGGCACCAGGCTGATGATCTCGCGGATCGCGTCCGCGAAGCCCATGTCGAGCATGCGATCGGCTTCATCCATGACGAGGGTTTCGAGCGCCTCCGGTTGCAGTGCCTGGCGCTTCATCAGGTCCAGAAGGCGTCCCGGGGTGCCGACGACTATATGGGGCTCATGAGCCAGCGAAGCCAGGTGATGTCGCACCGGAACCCCCCCGCACAACGTCAAGACTTTCACGTTGGGCAGCGCATGCGCCAGGCGCCGTATCTCCCGGCTGACCTGTTCGGCCAACTCGCGCGTGGGGCACAACACCATCCCCTGCAGCCGGGCCGTGCCGATATCGAGCGCGGCCAGCAGACCCAGCGCAAAAGCGACCGTCTTGCCGCTCCCCGTCGGCGCCTGCGCGATCACGTCCCGTCGCGCCAGGATACCCGGTAGCGCAGCGGCCTGTACCGGAGTCATGGCTGCGTAGCCGATTTCGGCCAACGCCTGCGACAAGGGGGCGGAAAGGCCCAGTTCGCTGAATGATTTCATCCACCCATGATCGCATATCGGTTGCAGACGCCGGTGCCGGCGCCGCGGCCGGACCGGCGTCCAGTGCCACACCCCTACGGCATCAGGCCGTGCGCTCCAGGCGCCGGAGCCATACCGCCATCAGCGCCAGCCCGCCGAGCAGATAGGGCACGGCGCCGGGGACCCACATGACCAAGCCCGCAAGCTGTTGGTCCTCCAATGGCGTCAAACCAAGCTGGGTGACACGCTCGTAGTAGAACGGGTATCTCGGTACGGCGGCGAACGTCAGCAACGCGCCGAGCAGCCCCATCTGCACCATGGTGCCGACGACGGCCACGATGCCAGTGAAAAAACCTGCCATCGGTTCCCGCAGCGCC
>CAYTXS010000250.1:0-3633 GCA_964441585.1 uncultured Thioalkalivibrio sp. | reverse complement strand
TCGATGAGATGCTCATCGTCTCCACCTGCAATCGCACCGAGTTCTACAGCCGCTGTGCCGACAAGGGACTGGTTTCGCTGCGCGACTGGCTGAACGATCACCACAGCCTGGGCAATCGTGCCAACGGCTGCCTCTACCAGCTCGACAACCAGCTCGCCGTCAGTCACACCTTCACCGTCGCCTGCGGGCTGGACTCGGCGGTCCTCGGCGAGCCGCAGATCCTCGGCCAGATGAAAGAGGCCTACCGCGTCGCCACCGAAGTGGGCAGTGCCGGGCCGGTGCTGCACTCGCTGTTCCAGCAGGCGTTCTCGGTGGCCAAGCAGGTTCGCACCGACACCGAGATCGGCGCGAGCGCAGTGTCCGTCGCGTATGCCGCCGTCAATCTCGCACGGCAGATTTTTGCGGATTTTGGCCAGCACTCCGCGTTGCTGGTCGGCGCGGGGGAAACCATCGAACTGGTCGCGCAACATCTCGCCGGACGCGGCATCGGCAAGATCGTCATCGCCAATCGCAGCATCGCGCGGGCGCGCAACCTCGCGCAGGAACACAAAGGCTTCGCCATCGAGCTCGACGAGATACCTAACCACCTGGCAGCGGCGGACATGGTGATCTGCTCGACAGCCAGCCCGGACGCGCTGATCACCAAGCCCATGGTGCAGGCGGCGTTGAAGGCCCGCCGGCGCAAACCGATGTTCATGGTCGACCTGGCCGTGCCGCGCGACGTGGAAGCCGCGGTGGGAGAACTTGAGGACGTCTACCTCTACACGGTGGACGACCTGCAGGGCGTGGTGGACGACAACCTCAAGGCGCGGGAAGAAGCCGCGGCGCAGGCCCGGCGCATCATCGACGTCGAGGTCATCCGCTTCGCGCAGACGCTCAAGACGCGTGATGCAGCACCGACGATCCGCTCGGTGCGCAGTCGGGCCGAGGTCATTCGCAGCGCCGTCGACGAACAGGCCAGACGCATGCTGGAAGCCGGCCGCACTCCCGAAGAAGTGCTGAATTTCCTGTCACACACCCTGACCAACAAGCTGCTCCACCTGCCGAGCGTAGGCATGCGCCGGGCCGGCGAAGAAGGCGACCAGGAACTTCTGACCGCGGCGCGCCGGCTGTTCGGCCTCGAAGCCGAGGACTGATTGAAAGATTCTATTGTCACCAAGCTGGCGAACCTGGTGGAGCGCCACGAGGAAGTCAGCGCCCTGCTCTCCGATCCGGCGGTCATCGGCGAACAGCGGCAGTTTCGCGAACTGTCCCGCGAGTACGCCCGGCTCGAGCCGCTGGTGCGCGATTACCAGGCCTGGAGGGAAGCGCGCCGCGACCTGCAGGCCGCCGAGGACATGGCCGCGGACAAGGACCCCGAACTGCGCGCGCTGGCGGAGGAGGAACGGGCCGGGGTCCTGCTGCGCATCGAACAACTCGAGACCGTGCTGAAAGCCCACCTGGTGCCGCACGACCCACTCGACGAAGCGAATATCTTTCTCGAAATCCGGGCGGGTACCGGCGGCGACGAAGCGGCTATTTTTGCCGGCGACCTGTTCCGCATGTACTGCCGCTATGCGGAGCACGCCGGGTGGAACATCGAGATCCTTTCCGCCAGCGAGGGAGAGCATGGCGGCTACAAGGAAATCATTTCACGCGTCAGCGGCCAGCAGGTGTACTCGCGCCTGAAGTTCGAATCCGGTACGCATCGCGTGCAGCGTGTGCCCGAGACCGAATCGCAGGGACGCATTCATACGTCGGCATGCACCGTCGCCGTGCTCCCGGAGCCGGAAGACATGGAAATCATTGAGATCAACTCCGCCGACCTGCGCGTCGACACTTACCGCGCATCCGGGGCCGGCGGGCAGCACGTCAACAAGACGGATTCCGCGGTGCGCCTGACGCACCTTCCCACCGGCATCGTGGTGGAATGCCAGGACGAACGCTCGCAGCACAAGAACCGCGCCCGCGCCATGGCGCTGCTCAACGCGCGCCTGGTGGACGCCGAGCGTTCCCGGCGGGACGCGGCGCAGGCGCAGAACCGGCGCCTGCAGGTCGGCTCCGGCGACCGTTCGGAGCGCATCCGGACCTATAATTTCCCCCAAGGCCGGATCACAGACCACCGTATCAATCTCACGCTCTACCGCCTCGAAGACATCCTCGGCGGCGACCTCGACGCCTTGCTCGAGCCGCTGGCCAGCGAGCACCAGGCGGACCAGCTCGCTGCACTCTCGGAACAGGCCTGAAGGAAGCACCGCATGCAAGCAGTCAACAGCGTCATCGAGGCAATCGGCAATACGCCGCTCATCCGGTTGCGCGGCCCGTCGGACGAGACCGGGTGCGAGATTCTCGGCAAGGCGGAATTCATGAACCCGGGCGGCTCGGTGAAAGACCGCGCCGCGCTGGGCATCGTGCGCGATGCGGAGGCCCGGGGAAGTCTCAGGCCCGGCGGCGTGATCGTGGAAGGCACGGCCGGCAATACCGGCATCGGCCTGGCAATGGTCGGCAATGCCCTCGGGTATCGCACCGTGATCGTCATGCCGGAAACCCAAAGCCAGGAAAAGATCGACACGCTGAAGGCTTACGGCGCGGAAGTGCGCCTCGTGCCGGCCGTGCCGTACAAGAATCCGGAAAACTACGTCCATGTCTCGGGCCGAATCGCCGCAGCGTTGCTCGACAGCGAGCCGAACGGCGCTCTTTGGGCCAACCAGTTCGACAACACGGCAAACTTCTCATTCCACCTCGCCACCACCGGACCCGAAATATGGACCCAGACGGGCGGCCGGATCGACGGCTTCATCTGTGCAGTGGGCACCGGGGGCACGCTGGCGGGCGTGGGGCGGGCCCTCAAGGCCCGCAACCAGGGCATACGCATCGGTCTTGCCGATCCCACCGGATCTGCCCTCTACGCGCATTTCACGCGCGGTGAACTCAAGGCCGAAGGCAACTCCATCACCGAAGGTATAGGCAACGGCCGGATTACGAAGAATATCGCCGAGGCGGCAGTCGATCATGCCTTCCAGGTGCCGGACTCCGAGTCCATCCCGCTCGTGTTCCGCCTGTTGCAGGAGGAAGGGCTTTTGCTCGGGGGTTCCAGCGGCGTAAACGTCGCAGGCGCAATGCGCCTGGCCCGCGAACTCGGACCGGGTCACACCATCGTGACCATCCTGTGCGATTCCGGGCTGCGGTACCGCCAGCGGTTGTTCAACCCGGCCTTTCTCGAATCCAAAGGACTGCCGGTGCCGGCGTTCCTCGAGAGCTGAGGAACCGCCGGCTTCCGGTGATGGCTCAGCTCGCCTTGTCGAGCAGGCTCCGGGCGCTGTCGGGGAGGCGCACCTTCAACCACTCGAAATTCAGCTTCGTTGGGTTGTCGATGTACTTCTGCGGATCGTCCACCACCGACTGCAGGTAGTTTTTCGAGACCTTCCACTCGGTGTCATGCTCCGACTTGCCCCGGGCGTACAGCTCGATCTTGCCGTCGAGGTAACGCACCGTGAAGTAGTCGAAAGGCTTGTCCGGGTCCTCGTCGTAAATCTCGACACCCGCCTTGTGGCCGTTGAGTGTCTTGTCCGCCGCCGAGATCAGCGTGCCGATGACCTTGCTGTCGCGGTTCTTCTCCAGCGCCTCGTTCGTGACATCCAGTGTTCCCTTGAA
>CAYTXS010000249.1:0-3642 GCA_964441585.1 uncultured Thioalkalivibrio sp. | reverse complement strand
TGGTGGTGGTGGCCTGGATGCGCTGCTGGACGCGGCCATGGCCGAACTGGACCAGGCTTTGGCGATTCAGGCGTATCCAGGGAATCCCGCGTTCCTCGGCGGCACGCACCAGCGAGGCCGTGCTCGGACCGAAGGCGCGGCGCTGAGCGTCACGGATGAAGCGGTCGCGCGCCTCCTCGAAATCCCAGTCCGGCCCCGGCGCATCCGCGGGTCGCAGCGCCTCCGGGAGCAGGCTGTAAAGCAGCTCGAGGCCGAGCGCGCCGGCCGCGCAGCCGACGGCCTCGTCCTCGTATTCGAACACCATCGTGTAGTGGCCAGGCTTGCCCTCGATCGAGCGGGTCTTGCCGAAACTCACATCGGCACCGGCGATGTTCTGCAACTCCAGCACCACGTGTTCCAGCACGTGCCCGAGCCAGGTGCCCTCGTCCTCGCGCAAGCGACGCACGAACCCGCCGGGCTCCCGATACGAACAGCCGTGCTCGTCGAGGCCGGGCAGGCGTTCGCGCAGGCCGTCGATAAAAGCGTCACCGAGCCGGACGGAGGGCCAGTGCTCCAGCTCGCCCAGGTCGAGGATGTAGCGGATGACCGGGAAGTTGGCGTAAAGGTTCGGGCCGACGTAAATGTTGGTGCTAATGATTTTCATCAGGTCATTCCGCTTGCGCCGTCCGCGTCAGGATTTCGAAACGACCCCCGGCGATGAGGATATGCAGCTTGACGCCGACCAGGCTGACCGGCTCGCCGGCGCGGGCGCGATCCATGGAGGAATAACTGAGCTCGCTGGGATCGACCAGGGTGATGCCGCCGCTGCCGACGACCTCGAGGTCGTCGCCGGGACGGATGAACGCGGCCGTGTCCTCGTCCAGGCCGATGCCGACGGCGAATGGGTTGTAGGCCAGGGCGGTCAGCAGGCGCCCGAGGCGGTCGCGCTGGCGGAAGTGCTGGTCGATGATGAAGCTGTTGGTCAGTCCCAGCCCCGGCGCCAGGGTGACCTTGTTCGGCGTCGGCGTCGAGCCCTCGCGGCCACCGGCGATCATGTGTTCCGGCATGAAGGCGGCGCCCGCGGAGGTCCCGGCTACGTGCATGCCGGCGGCATTGCGGCGCCGGATGGCGATGGCCGTCTCGGTGCCCCCCAGCGTCGTCGAAAGGCGCAGCTGGTTCCCGCCGGTCATGAACACCCCGTCGGACTTGTTGATGTAGGCGATGTGCTCGGGGTCGTTGGCGTCCTGGCGAGTGACGATCGGCAGCACGGCCGCGTGCTTGATGCCGATCTTGCGGAACAGCTTCTCGTAGGTCGGGCCGGTGTCAGGGAGCTCGGAGGCAGTCGGGATGATGGCGATACGCGCCGTCTTGCCGCCGCACTCGCTGATAAAGCGATCCAGGATCTCCGGGTTGTGAAACTTATCCTCGGCGCCACCGATCGGGATGATGTAGCCGCGATTAGTGTTGTTGCGTTCTCCTGACGGGCACATCAGCGGGGGGTTCTCCAGGTTCCATGGCTCATGACACTGTCGATGCCATGCGCGTCGTTGAGCACGACCAGGTCGGCGGCCGCGCCGACCTCGATGCGTCCACGATCGTGGAAGCGCAGCAGCCGGGCCGGGTTGAGGGTGAAGGCGGGCAGCACCCGTTCGAGCGACTGGCCGCCGGCGACCAGCCGGGTCAGCGTCTCGGTCAGCGTGGCCGGGCGACCGATGTCGAAGCGCTGCATTTCCCCCTGGGCGTCAAACACCGGCAGGCAGCCGCCGCCGTCGGAACTGAGGGTGATCCGCTCCGGCGGCGCGTCCGAGTCCAGGTAGCGCAGCAGGGCAACGTCCGCCGGCCACTCGTCGTCGAGTGGATCACCGTCTGCCGGGAAGGCGGTGATGTCCACCGTGCAGCCGGCGCCGGCCAGTTCGACGGCTTCCTCGAACAGGGCCTTGTTGCGATTGACGTGGGTCGGGTTGAACACGCGGGCCGGCAGTTCGGTCTCGGCCAGGGCCCGGCGCACGAGGTCCAGCCCGCGCTGGCCATCGCCCAGGTGCAGGTGCAGGATCCCGGCCTTGCCGGTGATCAACCCGGCGACATGAGCGTCGCTGGCGATACGCAGGATCTCGACCAGGCTCGGCTGGCTGGACCGGTGGTCGGAAATCGCAACCTCGCCCACGCCGATGACCGGGTCGAGAAACACGATGTCCTCCCGCACGCTGCCGGTGAAGGTCACCGGCGGGACATGGTAGCCGCCGGTATGGCACCAGGCGTTCACGCCGAGCTCCCTCAGGCTCAGGGCCTGCGCGACCAGCGAGCGGGTGTCGCGGGTGGTGTCGTCGGTGCCGAGCACGCCGACCACGGTGGTGATGCCGGCCTCGAGAAAATGCGCATGCGGCACCGGCGCGACCCGGCTGCCGAAGCCGGCTTCACCGCCGCCGCCGGTCAAGTGGGCATGCCCGTCGATCAGGCCGGGGATCACCCGCAGGCCCTGCAGATCGACGATCTCGACGGCTTTCAACGCGCCCAACTCGTCCAGGTCGGCGCCCAGCCAGACGACTCGCCCGCCGGCGATCAACAGGTGCTGGATGCCGCGATTATCCGGTGCGAAGACGTGGGCGTTCTTGAGGAGCGTGAGCACCGGTCGGCGTCCTTGCAGATAAACGAGGTAGCTTAGCGCCGGATGGTCGATTGGTCATCCCCGCGCACGAAGCGAACCCGTGGTTTAGTCTGCCTGTACTCGAAAAGTCACAAAAGGATCCCGTCAATGGCCCACCTCGATCCGCTACCTGCCGACGCCACGCCCGAGCTGGGGGAGACCTTCGCCCAGTTCGAGCGGATATTGGGATTCGTCCCCAACAGCCTGCTGACCATGCAGCGCAGGCCCAAGATTGTCGAGGCCTTCGGCCAGCTCACCGCAGCAGTCATGGATCCCGAAGGCGCGGTGGAGCCCGGGTTCAAACGCATCCTCGCCCACTTCGCCAGCCGGGCCGCGGGCTGTCGCTATTGCGAGGCCCATTCCCTGTTGGCCGCAGGCATCAGCGGCGTCAGTCGCCAGAAGATCGAGCAGGTCTGGGAATACCGAACCAGCCCGCTCTACTCCGAGGCCGAGCGAGCGGCGCTGGATTTTGCCTTGGCCGCCGGCAGCGTGCCCAACGCTGTCGATACGGCGCTTATGGACCGGCTCAAGATGCACTGGAACGAGAAGGCGATCGTGGAAATCCTCGCTGCGGTGTGCCTGTATGGATTTCTCAATCGATGGAACGACTCCATGGCCACGGAACTGGAACCCGAGCCCCGAGAACTGGGCGAGCAGGTGCTCTCCCGTGGCGGCTGGAATCCCGGCAAGCACTCGGGCTGATCGATCTACCGACAACGCGCGGACATCACCCTGGTCCCCGCCGAGCTTGCCCCGACTGACAGAGGTCCTCGTGACCAGGCGGGGAAGGTCTTATTGCTGATGACCTGCCGGCACCGGCCAGGGCTGCGAACGATGGTTCGGGCTCAGTTGTTCAACCCCAGTGACCTCGAGCTCTGTGCCAGCGCCGCACGAGTACATCGACTGGGGCGGTGCCCGACATGTCCTCTCAGCCTTCCGAGCAACGCAGATGCGTGTCCGGGCGTTCAGGAGCCCGGACGATAAATCTTGTCGGGGTTCATGCGCGGCTGCCACGGCAG
>CAYTXS010000248.1:0-3658 GCA_964441585.1 uncultured Thioalkalivibrio sp. | reverse complement strand
CCGATCATCGAGAGCACGATGGCGAGGTGATAGTTGTAATGCTCGAAAAAGCTCACGCGCCGGTCTCCCCGTTCCCGGTGCGCCGCCCGCGCCCACGCTCGGCGAAGGTGAAGTAGAACACCAGCATCGAGGAGGCGACCGTCACACCGACGCCGATCTCCACCAGCAGGATGCCGAGCTGCTGCGCGGCCCGGGGATCCTCACGCAGGTAGTCGTAGTCGAGAAAATCACCGCCCAGCAACATGGTCACGAGCCCCACGCCGCCAAAAATCAGGGCGCCGATGGCCGGCAGGCGGTTCAGCCATCCCGGCGGAATGACCTTGCGGGCCGCGTCGAGATCGAACACCAGCGCGTAGAGGATGATCGCCGCGGCGAAGATCACCCCCGCCTGGAAGCCGCCACCCGGGCTGTACTCGCCGTGGAACTGCACGTAGAGGCCGAACAGCAGGATCACCGGCACGACCAGCTTGGCGATGACCCGGAGCACGTCGTGCTGTTCCATCGCCACCGGGCCGGCCGTGACCCCGGGAGGGCGGCGTCGCAGCCCGATCAGGGCAATCACGCCGACCACCGCGGCGAACACCACCAGCACCTCGCCCCAGGTGTCGAAGCCGCGATAGCTGGCCAGCACGGCGGCGACGGCGTTCGGGATGCCGATCTCGGCCGGCGATTCCTGCAGGTAGTGGGGCGCGACATGGTTGTGTGCCGGCGCGTCGGGATCGCCGAAGGCGGGCAGGTCGGCTGTGCCGTAGATCAGCACCGCCCCGGTGATCCACACCACCACCATCGGCAACAGTGCGTTGTGCCTGGGCCGGGGCGCCTCGCGCCGCGCCGTCTGCGCCAGCGTCGTCAGGATCAGGATCGTGGAGATGCCGGCGCCGACCGCGGCTTCCGTGAACGCCACGTCGGGCGCGTCCATGGTGGTGAAAAGCCCCGCCGTGATGAGGCTGAACAGGCCGAACATCATCGCCATGGCGAACAGATCGCGCAGCGTCAGGATCGAGATCGCACAGATCGCGAGAAACGCCAGCAGGACGATGTCGACGAAGGTGTCCATCAGCGCTTGCGCCCCGGCGCCTTGCCCGCGTCATAGTGCTCACCCGGTTCGAGGCCGCCGTGCAGCGCCGCCTTGGCGAGCGCGTGCGAGGCGGTCGGGCTGGTGAGGAACAGGAAGATGACGAGGAACAACAGTTTCACCGTGACCAGGGTGAACCCCGACTGCAGCATCAGCCCTGCGATGATGCAGGGCGCGCACATCGAGTCCGTGACGCTCGCCGCATGGATCCGGCTGAAAAAGTCCGGCAGCCGCAGCAGGCCGATGCCGCCGATGATGCCGAAGGCGCCGCCGACGAGGATCAATGCCCAGCTGAGCAGATCGATCACCAGGGCCATCATTCACCCTCCGGGCGCGTCGCCCCGTTACCGTCGTACTCGAAAAAACGCAGCACCGCGATCACGCCGATGAAATTGATCAGCGCGTAGGCGAGCGCGATGTCGAGAACGTCCGGGCGGCCATTGAGAAATGCCAGTGCCGCGATGAACAGCACGGTCTTGGTGCCAAACACGTTCACTGCCAGGATCCGGTCGTAGACCGTCTTGCCGAGCAGGGCGCGCGTCACGGCGAGCGCCATGGTGATCAGGATCGAGACGATCGCGGCGATGATCACGACGACCCCGCTTCGCCGGCCCGGGGCGCGCGCAGTCGTTGCTCCGCGCGGCTCACGCGCCGGTCCATCTCGCCCTCCAGCAGCGCCTCGACGCTGTCACGCGACAACGCGTGGACACGCAGGCGCTGCCCTTCCACGTCCAGAGTGACCGTGCCGGGGGTCAGGGTGATCGAATTGGCATACACCACGCGCCCCACGGTCGTCGACTGGCTCGCGTCGAGGTCGAAGACCGTCGGACTGATCGGCATCGAGGGCGACAGCACGCAGCGCGCGACGTCCAGGCTCGACTTGACGATCTCCACGCTCAGCCAGGGCCAGTAGGGGACGAAGCGGAGGCTGGCCCAGACGGGATGGGTGAAGGCATCGAGGATGTTCATGCGCCACGTGAGCAGCAGCGTGAGCAGCACCGAGGCGGTGCCGAGGCCCAGCAGGATGGGCTTGTAGAGGCCCGACATCAGCAGCCAGAGGGCGGCCATCAGCAGGCCCAACAGCAGGAAGTTGACGAGTGGCTTGTACACCGGCGGTCCTGTTTCCTGGGCCTGGGGGAAAGTAGATATCAGCCAGAAAAAAACAGCGCAGGCCGAGTTGCACGACCCGCGACGGGATTTTCGGGCAGCGGCAATAATAGACGGACGGGCGGGCCGCGCCAAGAACGGGGGCTTGGTGACGGAATGTGATGCCGATCCCGTCAATGCCCTTTGGTGGGGACACTATAATGTATGTTCCGGCACCCCTCGATAGCCGGGATCGGTTCTGAAGAGACTTGAAATATGAAAATCCTCGTGACGGGCGCCGCCGGTTTCATCGGCTCGCACACTGCGAAACAGCTGCTCGCACGCGGCGACGAGGTGGTGGGCCTCGACAACCTCAACGAGTACTACGACCCGACGCTCAAGCGGGCGCGGCTCAGTCGGCTGCAGAGCGAGCCCAACTGGCGCTTCCGCAAGCTCGACCTGGCGGATCGGAGCGGGATTCTCGAACTGTTCAAGACGGAGCGCTTCGACCGCGTGGTGCACCTGGGTGCGCAGGCGGGCGTGCGTTACTCCATCGAGAACCCGATGGCCTACGTCGAGAGCAACCTGGTCGGCCACACCAACCTGCTCGAAGGATGCCGTCACGGCGAGGTGGAACACCTCGTGTACGCCTCGACGAGTTCGGTTTACGGCGCCAACAAGAAGATGCCGTTCTCAGTGCACCACAACGTCGATCACCCGCTGTCGTTCTATGCGGCGACCAAGAAAGCCAACGAGCTGATGGCGCACACCTATTCGGCTCTCTACCAGCTGCCGACCACGGGGTTGAGGTTCTTTACCGTGTACGGACCCTGGGGCCGTCCCGACATGGCGCTGTTCAAGTTCACCAAGGCGATCCTCGAGGGCCAGCCGATCGACGTGTACAACTATGGCAACCACCGCCGCGACTTCACCTACATCGACGACATCGTCGAGGGCGTGGTGCGCTGCCTGGACAAGGTGGCGACGCCGAATCCCGACTGGGACGCGGAGAACCCGGATCCCGGCACCAGCTTTGCGCCCTACCGGCTCTACAACATCGGCAACCAGGGCCCCATCGAGCTGATGCGCTACATCGAGGTGCTCGAAGGGTGTCTTGGCAAGACCGCAGAAAAACGTATGCTGCCCATGCAGCCGGGCGACGTCCCGGACACCTGGGCCGATGTCGAAGCGCTGGTCCGGGACGTTGGTTACCGCCCCGCGACCCCGGTCGAGGAGGGTATCGGGAAGTTTGTCGACTGGTACATGTCTTATTACCGTAACGGGCAGGGATGATGATGCAGGGCTGTAAATCGTCTACAGGACACCGCGCATGGGGAGCAGGTACGTGAGCTGGCCCAAGGGCCTGAAGTCCTGGCGGGCGCTCAAGACGCATTACCGCGAGGATCTCGCGAAACGCCACCTGCGCAGCATGTTCAAGCGCGACCCCGAGCGCTACACCCGCTTTTCCGCCGAGTTCGAGGGGATCCTGGTCGACTA
>CAYTXS010000247.1:0-3673 GCA_964441585.1 uncultured Thioalkalivibrio sp. | reverse complement strand
CGTGGGTCACCATGACGATGGTCTTGCCGTGTTCGCGATTCAGCATCTGCAGCAGCTCGAGAATCTCGTCCGCGGTCTCCCGATCGAGGTCCCCGGTGGGCTCGTCGCAGACCAGCAGCGACGGATCGGAGACGATGGCGCGGGCGATCGCCACGCGCTGTTCCTGGCCGCCGGAGAGCTCGCGCGGCTTGTGCTGCGCGCGGTCGGCCAGCCCGACGAGTTGCAATGCCACGCCGGCATTTTTGCGCCGCTGCGCCGCGGACAGGCGAGTCAGCAACAGCGGCAGCTCGACATTGCGCTGCGCACTGAGCACCGGCAGCAGGTTGTAGAACTGGAACACGAAGCCGACATGGGCGGCGCGCCAGCGCGCCAGCGCCCCGCTGCTCATGCGTTCCAGCGACTGTCCGTCAATGTTGATGGTGCCGGAGCTCGGCGAATCCAGTCCGCCGATCAGGTTCAACAGCGTGGTCTTTCCGGATCCCGAGGGCCCCATGAGTGCAACGAAATCGCCCCGCTCGATGTCGAGGTCCACCGAATGCAGCGCCTCCACTTTCTGCTTGCCCCGGCTGTAGACCTTGGTCAGGCCACGGATCTCGATCAATGCACTCATATCTCCACCTGCCTGTTCATTCCAGTCGTACCAGGTCCCCGTCGGCAAGATCCGCAGGGGGTTGCATAACCACGCGTTCACCACTGCGCAGGCCTTCGAGCACCGGACGGAGTTCCCCGCCTGCCCGACCGACGCGCACCGTGCGACGCACGACGCGCTCGCCTTCAGGGTCCGCCCGGAGCACGAACACGAACGCCTCGCCCGCCTGCTCGACGACGGCAGCAGACGGCACACGCAGGGTCGCCGCAGTCGCCGCACTGCGATTTGCGCCTGCTGGATCGCCGTTCGGTTCCGCCTCGCGTTCCGACAGGAAGGCCACGCGTACGCCCATGTCCGGGACGATCCGCTCGTGCCGCTCGAGGATGGCAATCCGGACCCGAACCGTCGCCCGACTGCGATCGGCCGTGGGGATGATGGCGATGACCTCCGCCGGGATCTGCCATTCCGGATAGGCGTTCAGCGTCGCCTCGACCTGCTGCCCCGGGTGCACCCGCTGGATGAAGGACTCGTTGACGTCGACCTGGATCTCGAGTGAGTCCATGTCCACGATCGTGCCGATGCCTGTACGGGTGAAACCGCCGCCGGCGGACACCGGGGAGATCATCTCGCCTGGCTGAGCGGCCTTGACCGTCACGATGCCGGCAAATGGGGCGCGGATGATGGTGTTGTCGAGGCGCACCCTCGAGAGTTCCAGTGAGCGTCGTGCCACCGTGACGCCGGTGGCGGCGCTGTCGAGCCGCGCCGCGAGCGCGTCGACCTCTGTGCTGGCGCCATCCACGGCCGCCTGGGATGCGAGGCCGCGCTCTGCCAGGTCACGCTGGCGCTCGAGGTCGCGGCGTGCATTCGCCAGCTGGGCGCGGATCTCAGCGAGCTGCGAGCGCGCCGACTCCAACTGCGCCTCCGCGAGCGCAACCTGCGCGCGCCATTCGCTGTCATCGATCGTGGCCAGCACCTCGCCTTCGGCGACCTGCATGCCCTCCTCGATAAGCACGGTCTCGACTTTTCCGGTGACTTGCGCCGAGACGGTGGCGATGCGCCGCGCGGTAACGTAGCCGGTGGCGTCCAGCACCGAGCGAGCCGCCTCTGCGGTGCCGGCCGACTGCACCGCGGCGACCCGCACGAGTACGGGTCCGTCCGCCCTCGTCGCCCAGAAATAAGCAGCAACGAGCACCACAACCAGCAGCGCAAGCGCAAGCAGAATCCACCATCCGGCCCGCAAGCCGCCGCCAGGATGTGGCTCGCGATCGATACGCAATTCCTTGAGCAGCTCCGCTTTGTCCATAACGGCCCCGATTCTAGCAGCACGCATTATCCGTCATGTTGCGGCTCGCAGGGGAGTGCCATTCGTCATGGGGCGCATGTGACAATTGTCACCGCCCGGCCGACTCTCCCCGCCACTTGTCTCCGCCAGCAATCAAAGCCGGTCCGGCAACCACCCTATCGGGGACTTACGTTGCGCAGGCAAAGCCACTCGTCTTGCAGGTCCGTGCTTCCCCTCGGCGCGATTAGTTGGTACACATGATAATTGGCGGTGTGCCAGCGACAGGGACGGATATTGTGAAACGAATCAGCCCGGGTCACGCATGCCTGGTCATAATTTGTGCGTTTGCTGCAGCCGCGAGCGCTGCGGATGAAACATCGCCAGATTCCAAGCAACTGGAAACGGTCGTCGTGACCGCGCAGAAACGCGGCGCCGAGAACCTGCAGGATGTCGCCATGAGCGCATCCGTCATCTCCGAAGAAATGATCGATCGGCAGGGCCTGGTGGGCATGGACGACTACCTGCGCACCATCCCCGGAGTGACTTATTACGAGTTCGGCGCCGGCCGCTCGAGCATCGTGATTCGCGGCATTTCCGCCGACCCGCAGGAGAGCGCCCAGACCACGGGCACCTATATCAACGAGACCCCGGTCACGAGCCTGGGCGATTTCGGCAACAGCAGCCCCGAACTGAAGCTGGTCGATGTCGAACGGGTCGAAGTCCTGCGCGGCCCGCAAGGCACGCTTTACGGCGCCAGCTCGGTGGGCGGCACGGTGCGGATCATCACCGCGCAGCCGCGCCTCGATGCGTTCAGCGGCAGCGTCGCCACGACCCTGTCGTCGACCGGCGACCCGGGCGGCACCAACTACCACGGCGAGGGTATTCTGAACGTGCCGTTCGTGGAGAATGTGTTTGCCGTTCGGGCGGTGGCCTACAGCTACGAGAACAGCGGCTACTACAAGAACATCGCCGCCAGTGATCCCGTCAAGTCGGCCAGCGCCGCGCGCACCGGAGCGCTGGCCCTGGACCGTGATGACGTGGGCAACTCCAGCTTCCGAGGCGGACGCGTGACCGCGCGCTGGGTCCCTTCCAGCAGGCTCGACCTCGAGCTCATGGTGCTGGGCCAGAGCATCGAACAGGACGGCAATCCTTATGCGGACCTCGATTTGGGCGGCTTCCGGCAGGCCCGTTACTCGCGCGTCAGCACAGGCCGGGGCGAATACACGGAAGATGACCTCGGGATATCGAACCTGGTCGTGAATTATGACGCCGACCGGTTTGCGTTCACGTCGTCGACCTCATGGATTGGCTACGACAACACCCAGGACTGGGATGTCGGCCAGTTCTGGACCTTCCTGTATGAGGACGATGCACCGATTTTCATCAAGAACGCCACCGACTCGGACTCTTTCATACAGGAATTCCGCGTCACGTCGGAATGGAATCACCCACTCAATTTTCTTGCCGGAGCGTACTACGAGGACCTGGACCAGACAGGCACCCAGATCGTCGAGTGGGACGGCGACCCTGCGCTCGATCCCCTCGCAGGGGCGTTGATTTTCGACGGAACGTTCCGCACCCGAAGAGAGCAACTGGCGTTCTTCGGCGAACTGTCGTGGGACATCAGTCCCGCGCTGTCGGCCACTGTCGGCGCGCGGCGGTTCGACTACGACACCGAGAGCACGGAGTTTGGCCAAGGCCTGGTGGCGGGAGATGGCTTCGCGCTCGATTCCGATTCGCGCGAAACCGGCGAAAACTACAAGATCAATGTTTCCTATGCGCCCGCCGACGAATCGCTCTAC
>CAYTXS010000246.1:0-3696 GCA_964441585.1 uncultured Thioalkalivibrio sp. | reverse complement strand
CAGGCCTTCGTGCTCGAGGAAGGCATGAACGGCCACATGATCACCATCTACGACCAGGGCAAGCACATGCCCCTGCTGTGGACGCACCTGATCCCGGCCACCCTGCAGGGCCGCGCCCTGCACAACGTGCAGAACGCAATGTTTGCCGCGGCGCTGGCCTACAACCTGCACCTCAGCCTGGACGATATCCGCCAGGGCCTGCGCACCTTCGACGCTACTTACTTCCAGGCGCCGGGCCGCATGAACGTGTTCGATGATCATCCGTTCAAGGTGATCATGGACTACGCCCACAACCCGGCCGCGGTGCGTGCCATGTGCAGCGTGGTCGACCATTTCGAGGTCGAGGGGCGGCGCCTGGTGGTATTGAGTGCGCCGGGCGACCGCCGCGACCAGGACATCCTGGAGATCGCCGACGCTGCCGCCGGCCATTTCGATCACTTCATCTGTCGTTGCGACGACCATCGCCGCGGGCGGGGCGCGGACGAAGTGGCCCGGATGCTCGAGGCCAGGTTGATGGAAAAGGGCGTCAGCGCAGACCGGATCGACGTTATCCCGGATGAATCGGCGTCCATCGAGCATGCGCTGAACATGGCAGCGCCGGGCGACCTGGTGCTGGTGCTGGCCGACAAGGTCAAGCGCAGCTGGAAGCAGATCGTCCAGTTCAAACCGCACATGGGTCATGCGCCCGCCGTCGGGCGGCCCGAGACCATCGTGGTGCCCGACATCGAAGGCTTCAGCCTCGACGCAAACATCGCCCTGGTCAGCGACGAACGCGGAGTGCGTATCGCCAGGGAAGACGCGGACTAAGCGGCAGCCGTGGCCATGGAACTGCTGGACTGCCGGCGCCTCACCGGGCCCAACCTGCTCTGGGACCGTCCTTCGGTGGTGATGGACATCGCCTGCGAACCCGGCGAGGCCCTGGAGATCCGTGAGAAGCTGGAGGTCGAGATCCTGTCTTTGCACCAGCGCCTGGGCTGGCGCGCATGCGACTTCAGCTCCCGGGCCAGGATCGGTGGCCTCAGCCTTGCCTTCGACGGGCCGATCGATCGCTTGTATGCAGGCATCGCCCTGGCCGATGCCGCCTGGCAGCGCTGCACCGGTGCCGCGGACTCCCTCGGACACGCGGCCGAGGACGCGACCGATCAGGTGGTCGATCACGCGTTTGATGACACGATCGCTGCCATTCGCGAACGCGCCGTGGAGGAGAGCAATCCGGCATTGCTGGCCCTGCGGGCCGCAGCAAGCAAGCACCAGGCGCCGTTCCTCTGGGACGACGACGCGGTGTCGATCGGTTTCGGGTCTTCCGCCACGACGTGGCCATCGCGGAGCCTGCCCCAAGTGAGCCAGGTCGATTGGACGGCGGCAGGCCGCATCCCGATCGCCCTGGTCACCGGCACCAACGGCAAGACCACCACCGCGCGCATGTGTGCCCATATTCTCCGGGCGGCCGGTCACAGGGCGGGCTCGTGTTCTACCGAAGGCATCTGGATCGACGAGCAGGTCCTGGACAAGGGCGACTACGCGGGGCCCGGGGGCGCGCGGGCCATCCTGCGGCATCCCGAGGCCAGCGGCGCCGTGCTGGAGACGGCCCGCGGCGGCCTGCTGCGGCGCGGCCTGGCCGTCGAGGAGGCCGACGTCGCCCTGATCACCAACATCGCCGCGGACCACCTGGGTGATTTCGGCTCCCGCAGCCTCGACGAACTGCTGCAGATCAAGTGGATCATCAGCCGCGCGGTGCGCCGCGGCGGCACCCTGGTCCTGAACGCCGACGATGCCCGGCTGGTCGCGCACGCTCGCGACTATGCGGGACGGACCGCCTGGTTCAGCCTGGACCCTGAGCGGCGGGACATCGAGTTCAGGCCGGACGCCGGGTGGCTTGTTCGCGAACGCGACGGCCGCCGGGAGCGGCTATGCAGGATCGATGAGATTCCGCTGACCCTGGGCGGCGCCGCCCGCCACAACGTCGCCAACGCCCTGGCCGCCGCCGCGGTCTGCAGCCAGCTCGGCATCGGCGCCGAGTCCATCGCCGCGGGCCTCACCCGCATGCGCCATGAAGACAATCCGGGACGTGGCAACTTCTACACCGTCAACGGCGCCCGGGTGATCGTGGATTTCGCCCACAACCCGCACGCCATGGCCGCCATCGCCGCGCTGGTCGCGGCCCTGCCGGCAGAACGACGGCTGCTCGCCTTCGCCCAGGCGGGAGATCGTACCGACGAATTGCTGCGCGAGTTCGCACGCAGCGGCTGGGCGCTCGCGCCCGACCGTGTCATCATCTCCGAACTGGCCAAGTACGCCCGCGGCCGCCCACTCGGCGAGGTCTACGACATCCTGCGCGACGAACTCATCCGCTGCGGCTGCCCGCCCGAAGCCCTCCTCCACGTCGATACCGAGCCGGAGGCGCTGGACAGCGCGCTGGCCTGGGCGAAGCCTGGCGACCTGCTGGTCATGCTGGTGCTCGCCGATGCCGCGGCGGTGCGCGCCCGTCTCGCAGGCCTGGAATCGCAGGGACGCAGCTCAGGGCAGCTACCGCCCGGCGGCGCCACATGACCGCGCCCGATGTCGTCCTCGTCTACGGACTGGACACCTGCGACACCTGTCGCAAGGCGCGCAACTGGCTCAAGCGCTTCGACATCAGGCACGAGTTCGTGGACTACCGCGCCAACCCGGTGGCGCCGGAAACCCTCAAGGACTGGGCTGCGCGACTGGGCGGCTGGGACAAGCTGATCAACCGCGCCTCGACCACCTGGCGCCAGTTGCCCGAAGCGCGCAAGTCGCCCGGAAGTGATCCGGAGTGGACACTCCTGATCAAGGAATATCCTGCGCTGGTGAAGCGGCCGGTGCTGGTTACGGTCGATGGAGCGGTCACCGTCGGGTTCAGTGACAATGCCTGGAAGCTGCGCTTCGGGATGAAGAAATGAGCGTCCTTTGAGTCAATCGTATACGCCCGCGAACGAGGGGATGGTGCGCCCTGTAGGGGCTGCCGATCCCTTGCGGATCGAGACCTGATCGCACGGAACGGGGCCGTCACTTCAACCAGCGATCCATCCACGCCTCCAGCCGCGAGTAGAGTTCCACGCGCGATGCGGGATCCCTGAAGCGGTGCGGCTGCTCCGGGAAGCTGCGGCTTTCGAACACCTTGTCATGGTGGGCCAGTGCCTCGACCACCAGTTCGAACTGGCGAAAGGGAGCACGCGCGTCCGCTTCACCGTGCATCAGCAGGATCGGCGTCTCGACCTGGCTGATGCGCGCTAGCGAATTGCTGCGGCCATAGGCTTCGGGGCGTTCCTCGGGCGAACCGCCGTGGCCGGCGCGGGTGAATATCCGGCCCAGCCGGTCGGCCGTCTCGTAGGCGTCGGCCCAGTCATAGATGCCTGCCATGGGCACGGCCGCGTCGAAGGCCGCCGGCGCGCGGGTGACAGCCGCCAGGCTCATGATGCCGCCGTAGCTGTAGCCGTAGATGCCGACCTTGCCGGTGGACCAGGGCTGCGCGCGGATGAAGTCAGCGGCCGCCGCCGCATCCTGCGCCTGACCGTTGGCCCAGTCGCGGACAGCCATGTCCTGGAAGGCCCGGCCGAAGCCCGAGCCGCCGCGGTAGTTGATGGCCATGACGACGTAGCCCTGCTGCGCCAGGCGCTGCTCGACCAGGTTCAGGCCGTTGTAATAGGAATTGGTGCCGCCGCCGTGGACCTGCAC
>CAYTXS010000245.1:0-3709 GCA_964441585.1 uncultured Thioalkalivibrio sp. | reverse complement strand
TCTCGATCATCGCCTTGCGGAACAGGTCGCGGTCCTCGGCGGTGTCGATCGCCTCGCGCGAGGCCCCGATCAACTCCACGCCGTAACGCTCGAGCACGCCATGCTTCACCAGGTCGAGCGCGCTGTTCAGCGCGGTCTGCCCGCCCATGGTCGGTAGCAACGCGTCCGGGCGTTCCTTCTCGATGATGCGTTCCAGCACACGCCAGTCGATCGGCTCGATATACACGGCATCCGCGGTGTCCGGATCGGTCATGATCGTCGCGGGATTCGAGTTCACCAGGATCACCCGGTAACCCTCCTCGCGCAGCGCCTTGCAGGCCTGGGCTCCGGAGTAATCGAACTCGCACGCCTGCCCGATCACGATCGGTCCTGCGCCGATGATCATCACGCTCTGGATATCAGTTCTTCTGGGCATGTCCGTCCCTGCCCGAGTCCGCCGGCCGGCTCAGATGGTGTGTCATTGCTGCTTCGCCCTCGCCATCATGGCCGTGAAGCGCTCGAACAAAGGCCGCAGGTCGTGCGGGCCGGGGCTTGCTTCGGGGTGGCCCTGGAACGAGAAGGCCGGACAGTCCGTACGCTCGATGCCCTGCAGAGTCCCGTCGAACAGCGAGCGATGCGTGGCACGCATGTTCGACGGCAAGGTCTGTTCATCGACGGCGAAACCGTGGTTTTGACTGGTGATCAGCACCTGCCCGGTGTCGAGATCCTGCACCGGATGATTGGCGCCGTGATGACCGAATTTCATTTTCAGCGTGCGCGCGCCGCCGGCCAATCCGAGGATCTGGTGGCCGAGGCAGATGCCGAACACCGGCACCCCGGCGTCCATGCAGGCGCGCGTCGCCTCAATGGCGTAGACGCACGGCTCAGGGTCCCCCGGCCCGTTCGACAGGAACACTCCGTCCGGCTCCATTGCCAGCACCTCGGCGGCCGGCATCAGCGCCGGTACGACCGTCACTGCGCAGCCGGCATCGACCAGCAGGCGGAGGATATTGCGCTTGATGCCGTAGTCCCAGGCCACCACGCGATAAGCCGATGCGACCGGCTCCCGCGGCTCCTGGGCGTGGCGCCATGCGCCTTCGGTCCATTCGTAGGCCTGCCGGCTGGACACCACCCGGGCGAGATCCATGCCTTTCAGGCCGGGGAATTCGCGGGCCCTGGCAACCGCAGCCGCGCCATCATCGCTGCCGGCGAGGATGCACCCCGACTGAGCGCCTTTCTCGCGGATGAGCCGGGTCAACTCGCGCGTGTCGATGTCGGAAATTGCCACCAGGCCTTCCCGGCGCAAGTACTCCGGCAGTGATTCGGTCGCCCGGTAGTTACTGGAGCGCGGCGGCATGTCGCGGATGACGAGTCCGGCCGCATGGACCCGATCCGACTCGCAGTCTTCCGGATTCGCGCCGGTGTTGCCGATATGGGGATAGGTCAGCGTGACGATCTGCTGTGCGTAGGACGGATCCGTGAGAATCTCCTGGTAGCCGGACATGGCCGTATTGAAGACGACCTCGCCGACGGTTTCTCCGGCTGCGCCGACCGAGAGGCCGCGAAACACCGTGCCGTCTTCAAGTCCCAGGACTGCCGGCTCCGTCACATCCATCTCCCGGATTTTCTCTCGCGCATACTAAGAGCGGGAAGGGCCCGCGCTGGTCCCGTCCCGCTCTTTACTCGGTGAAACGCCCGTCCCTGCTGGCTGCAGGGGCGAAATTCCCGTCCGATTAGATCAGGCCCACGCCTGAATTCGATAGTTTACTGACCGCCCGCCAGAGTGTCTACGCGTCCGAGCCCGAGAACCTCACCGAGCGTGTACATTCCGGCCGGTCGACCCGCCAGCCAGACCGCGGCTCGCAGAGCGCCGCGCGCAAAAACCGCCCGGTCCGTGGCGACGTGCGACAGTGCCAGGCGCTCACCGCGGCCCGCCAGCAGCACGCTGTGCTCACCGACCACGTCACCCAACCGCAGGGCGGCGTACTGCAGGGCTGCCGCATGGAGTTCCGCATCGGGCTCCGCAGCCGCGGCGTCTTGGCCACGGGCGAGGGCGATGGCGCGACCCAGTGCCAATGCCGTGCCCGATGGCGCGTCGCGCTTCGCAGCATGATGCACATCCTGCACGCCCGCATCGAAGTCCTCCAGCGCCGCCGCCGCCAGTGCCGCAATGCGTTCCAGCACGGCGACGCCGGCGCTCATGTTCGGCGCCCACAGCACCGGCACCTCCCTTGCGGCGCGGCGCAGCGCTTCGTCTGCCGCAGCGTCGACCCCCGTGACGCCGCAAACCAGTCCGACCCCGGCGCGGCGGCAGGCATCCGCGTTGCCCGGGACGGCTTCGCCCAGGGTGAAATCGATGGCCACGCGGACTCCAGCAAGCGCGTTGTCGATCCGCTCGTCGAGCGGCACGCCAATTTCCGGCAGCCCTGCGGCTTCACCGGCATCGCGCCCCGCCAGGCCGTCCCCGGGCGCGCACACCGCGCTCTTCAGTTCGAGACGTGGGAATTCGGGCAGGCAGCGCAACAGCGCCTGCCCCATGCGCCCGGAGGCGCCGAGGACGGCGACGGAAATCGAGGAGCTCACGAGCTCAGCCTGTCGAAGAAGCCGCGGGCCTTGTCCATCCAGCCCTGTTCTCTCGGACTGTGGCTACGCTTGCTGTCACGCAGATTGGTCTCGAATTCACGCAGCAGTTCCTTCTGGCGCTTGTTCAGGCCGACGGGCGTCTCCACCACCACATGCACCATCAGGTCGCCCTGGGGGCCGCCGCGAACCGGGCGAATGCCCTTGCCGCGCAGACGAAACACCTTGCCGCTCTGGGTGCCCTCGGGAATCTTGAGCTGCTCACGTGCCTTTTCGCCCAGCACCGGCACCTCGACCTCGCCACCGAGCGCGGCCGAGGCAAAACTGACAGGTATCTCGCACGCCAGGTCGGCGCCCTGGCGCTCGAATATAGTGTGCGGCTTCACCACGATCTCCACGTAGAGATCGCCCGGAGGACCCCCGTTGGGACCCGCCTCGCCCTCGCCGCCCAAGCGGATACGATCGCCGCTGTCCACGCCGGCGGGAATCTTCACGGCGAGCGTCTTGGTATCCCGCACCCGCCCATCGCCGTGACATGCCTCGCATGGATCCTCGATGACCGTGCCCTGGCCCTGGCAGGCGCGGCAGGTCTGCTCGACTGCGAAAAAGCCCTGCTGCATGCGCACCGCGCCCCGGCCGCCACAGGTCCGGCACGGCACTGCGCTGGAGCCCGGCTTCGCGCCACTGCCGTGGCACACGGTGCATTCCACCGCCAGCGGCAAGCTGATCGTGACGGTGTCGCCGAAGGCGGCCTGTTCCAGTTCGAGCTCGACCTCGTAACGCAGGTCCGCGCCGCGATAGACGCGCGACCGACCGCGCCGGCCTGAGCCGAAAATATCGCCGAAAACCTCGCCGAAAATATCGCTGAATGCTTCTCCGCCCGCGAACCCCCCGCCGCCCGGGCCCTCGCCACCGAGCCCGGCATGACCGAACTGGTCGTAGGCGGCCCGTTTACGCGGGTCCTTGAGGACCTCCCAGGCTTCCTTGATCTCCTTGAACGACGCCTCGGCGGCTGCATCCCCGGGGTTGCGATCCGGGTGAAACTTCATGGCGAGACGCCGATAGGCCGTCTTCAGTTCAGCCTCGGTCGCGTTTCGCGGCAGCCCGAGAGCCTCGTAATAATCGCGCTTCGCCATGCGGCGCTCCGAAT
>CAYTXS010000244.1:0-3723 GCA_964441585.1 uncultured Thioalkalivibrio sp. | reverse complement strand
CCATGACGATCAACGGCCCGGCGCCGATGATCCTGGCGATGTTCATGAACACCGCTATCGACCAGCAGGTCGAGCGCCACCTGCGCGCCACCGGCGGCTGGCCGGAGGCCGAGCGCCGCATCGAGGCCCTGCTGGGGGAGCGCCGCCCCCGCTATCGCGACACGCTGCCGGAGGGGCACGACGGCTCCGGCCTCGGGCTCCTGGGCCTGTCGGGCGACCAGGTCGTGGATGCGGAGATTTACGGACGCATCCGGGCCGACACTCTGGCGAAGGTCCGGGGCACGGTCCAGGCCGATATCCTCAAGGAAGACCAGGCCCAGAACACCTGCATTTTCTCCACGGAATTCGCGCTGCGCATGATGGGCGACGTGCAGCAGTACTTCATCGACAACGGCGTGCGGAATTTCTACTCGGTGTCGATCAGCGGTTATCACATCGCCGAGGCGGGCGCGAACCCGGTGACGCAGCTCGCCTTCACCCTGGCGAACGGTTTCACCATCGTGGAGTATTACCTTGCGCGGGGCATGAAGATCGACGAGTTCGCGCCCAACCTGTCGTTCTTCTTCTCCAACGGCATGGATCCCGAGTACGCCGTGATCGGGCGGGTGGCGCGGCGTATCTGGGCGCGCGCCATGAAACGCCTCTACGGCGCCGCCGCGCGCAGCCAGATGCTCAAGTATCACATCCAGACGTCCGGGCGGAGCCTGCATGCCCAGGAGATGCAGTTCAATGACATACGCACCACCCTGCAGGCCCTTTACGCCCTGTTCGACAACTGCAACAGCCTGCATACCAACGCCTTCGACGAGGCATTGACCACGCCGACCGAGGCCTCGGTGCGCCGCGCCGTGGCGATCCAGCTGATCATCAACCGGGAACTGGGCCTGAACCGCAACCAGAACCCCTGGCAGGGGTCCTTCGCCATCGACTACCTGACCGACCAGGTGGAGGAGGCCGTGTACCGGGAGTTCGAGCGGCTCGCGGAGCGCGGCGGCGTGCTGGGCGCCATGGAGTCCATGTACCAGCGGGGGAAAATCCAGGAGGAGAGTCTCTACTACGAGCACAAGAAACACGACGGCAGCCTGCCGCTGGTGGGGGTCAATACCTTCCTCGGAACCGAAGGAGCCGACGAGGCCTCCGTGGAGGAGGGCCAGCTGATCCGGTCCGGCGAGCACGAGAAACAGGCCCAGGTGCTGGCGGCCCAGGCCTTCAACGCCCTGGGTGACGCCGCCGGCGAACAGGCCCTGGCGAACCTTGCCGAGACCGCCGCGAGCGGCGGCAACGTTTTCGGCGCCCTGATGGAGACCGTCAAACACCGTTCCCTGGGGCAGATCAGCCGGACGATCTACTCCGTCGGGGGGCAATACCGGCGCAACATGTGAGCGCCCGGGTCCCGATTCTCCTGCCTCGGCGCGCTTTTCATCGGCGGATGATTCTGCTAGCTTCTCACGCTTCCCGCGTGCTCCGCCCGCGGCAGTACTCCATACCTGTCTCTGTCCTATCGAAGAGGTTCTCATGCATCAAAACAGGAGATGGCGCCCGAGTGCGTTCGCCGCCCTGGCGCTTGCGGTGGTTCTGCCGCTCGGCTCGGCCGCTGCGCAACAGCGCACCCTGAACACCGCGCTGGCGGAACAGAAGTCCAGTGTCCAGGATGCGGCACGCTCGCAGGCTCGGATCGCCCAGCTGGCCGATGAGACGACGGAGCTCCTCGGCGACTACCGTGTGGTGATCCAGCGGCTCGACCGCGTCCAGATCTACAACGAGAACCTCGCGGCGCTGGTCAATGACCAGGAGAGCGAGAAGCAGGACATCGAGAGGCAGCTGGTCAGCTTCCAGGAGGTCCAGCAGGAAATCATCCCGCTGATGTTCGAGATGATCGAGGACCTGGCCACCTTCATCGAGCTCGACATGCCTTTCCAGCTGCAGGAGCGCCGCAATCGCGTGGAGACACTGCGGGAGATCATGGAACAGTCCGACGTCACCGTGTCCGAGCGGTACCGGCAGATCATGAACGCCTACCAGATCGAGGCCGATTTCGGTCGGACCACCGAGGCCTACGACGGCCAGCTCGGCGACCGCAAGGTCGATTTCCTTCGCGTCGGCAGGATTCTGCTGGCCTACCAGACGCCGGACCGTGAGGAAACAGGCTTCTGGAACAAAAACACCGGCGAATGGGAAGTCGCCAACGAGTACCGCAACGACGTGGTTGAAGGCCTGCGGATCGCACGGCAACAGGCTGCGCCAAACCTGTTGCGCCTCCCGGTTCCCGCCCCCGAGACGGAGCAGGTGCAATGAGAAAGTTCATTCTTGCCGCGGCTGCGCTGACGGTCGCGTTCGGGGCTTCGCCGGCCCTCGCGGTGGATACGCTCGACGAGTTGCTGCAGCAGGTCCGCGAGTCGCGCAGCCAGCTCAGCGCCGAGAACCAGGAGCGGGAACGTCGCTTCCTGCAGAACCGCAATGAGCAGCGCGAGCTGTTGAACCAGGCGCGCCAGGAACTGGCCGCGGCCGAGCGGCGCAGCGACGAGCTCACCAACCAGTTCAACGCCAACGAACTCGAGCTGGCGGAACTCAACGACACTTTGCGCACTCAGCTGGGCAACTTCGGTGAACTGTTTGGGGTCGTGCGGCAGGTCTCGGGCGACACGGTCGGCCTGATCCGTACCTCCCTGGTGACCGCGCAGGACCCGAATCGTGAGGATCTCGCCGAGCGCCTCGCCAAGGTGCGCGGCGTGCCGTCGATGGAAGACCTCAATGCGTTGCGCGCGCTGCTCACGGAAGAGATGGTCCGCAGCGCCAAGGTGGCCCGTTTCGAATCGACCGTCACCAAGCCCGACGGCACCTCGTCCGAGGAGACGGTCGTCCGGGTCGGCGTCTTCAACCTGATCTCGCAGAACGGCTTCCTGAATTACATCCCGGAGACGCAGACCATCCTCGAGCTGGCCCGCCAGCCGCAGGCACGCTACGTGTCGATGGCGCAGAACCTCTTCGAGGCGAGCCCGAACACCACGGTGGCGGCGGCGGTCGACCCGGGGCGCGGCTCGCTGCTCGCGCTGCTCATCCAGGAACCCAGCCTGGCCGAGCGCACGGCGCAGGGCGGCGTGGTCGGCTACGTGATCATCGCGCTGGGCATCATCGGCCTGCTGATCGCGCTGGTGCGCTGGATCTATCTCACGACCGTGGGCGCCAAGATCCGGGGTCAGCTGAAGAAGGAGACGGCGGCCGAGAACAACCCGCTGGGCCGGATCCTGAAAGTCTACGAGGACAACACGGACGCCGACACCGAGACGCTCGAACTGAAACTCGACGAAGCCATCCTGCGGGAGGTGCCGAAGCTGGAGACCTGGCAGGGCGCCATCAAGGTCATCGCCGCGGTCGCACCGTTGCTCGGCCTGCTCGGTACCGTGACCGGCATGATCGCGACCTTCCAGGCGATCACGCTGTTCGGCACCGGTGATCCGAAGCTGATGGCCGGCGGTATTTCCCAGGCGCTCGTCACGACGGTGCTCGGCCTGACGGTCGCGATTCCGCTCGTGCTGTTGCACAGTGTGGTTGCGAGCCGCAGCAAGGCGCTCATCGAAGTGCTGGAGGAGCAGAGCGCGGGCATCATCGCGAAGCAGTCGGAAGCCGGCAGATGAACCCGTTCGTCGATGCATTCGTATCGATCCGGGATTTCTTCGAAATGGGCGGCAACGTCCTGTACGGCATCCTGGTCGTGACGGTGCT
>CAYTXS010000243.1:0-3782 GCA_964441585.1 uncultured Thioalkalivibrio sp. | reverse complement strand
CAGCGCGAGCTGAAGGAGATGTTCGGCATCGACTTCCCCGGCAGCCCGCGGGTGGACGAGGCCTTTATTCTGGAAGGCTGGAACGACGTACCGCCGATGCGGCGGGAGTTCGACACCAAGCAGTACTCCGAAACCACCTACTTCCCGCGCCCCGGCCGCTCGACCAACGATCCGGCCGACTACATGCGCCGGAAACTCTACCCCAAGGAGTAAACCATGCAGCAAGACACGCTTAATAAATCAAATAAATCCGCCGCAGCAGCGACCGCCCGTGCCAATGACTTCCGCGCCAGCGCGGCACCTCGCACCGCACAGCAGCCCCTCGGCCCGATCATCCCGATCACCGACAACCACTTGGCCGGCCGGCGGGTCGATCTCTCCTCCGGCAAGTACCTCAAGCTGTGGCAGGGCCCGCAGCACCCCGGCATCACCGGCAACATGTCCCTGGAGCTCACCGTAAACGGCGACGAAGTAGTCGACCTGCGGACCCACGTCGGCTATCTGCACCGCGGCTTCGAGAAACTGATGGAGCGGCGTACCTACATCCAGAACTTTCCCATTGTCTGCCGCATCTGCGTGCCGGAGCCCGACTTCAACGAGTACCTGTACGCCGCCACCGTCGAAGAGCTGGCCGGCATCCAGGTGCCTGAAAAGGCCGACTGGCTGCGCAACCTCACCCTGGAGATGGCCCGTCTGGCCAGCTTCCTGCAGTGGATCGGCGGCCAAACCGGCGCCTTCGGCATGGGCACCATCGGCCAGTGGGGCATCACCCACCGCGACTACGTGCTCGACCTCTTCGAAGAGCTCTCCGGCGGCCGTATCTACCACATGTTCATCATTCCCGGCGGGGTCCGCGGCGACCTGCCGCAGGGCTTCGACGAAAGAGCCCGCACAGTCCTCGACAAGGTCGAAAATCTGTTAGACGACATCGAACGGGCCATGTTCCACAATGCCGTCTTCAAAATGCGGGCCAAAGGCCTGGGCGTGGTGCCCCGCGAAATGATCGACAGCTACGGCATCACCGGCCCCAACGCCCGGGCCGCCGGAGTGGCCCGGGACGTTCGCAAAGACCAGCCGTACCTATTGTACGACCAGCTCGACTTCGAAGTGGTTACCGGCACGGGCTCCGACGCCTACGACCGCGCCTGGGTGCGTTTCCTGGAAATGCACCAGTCCATATCGCTGATCCGCCAGATGCTCGACCGCATGCCGAAGAGCGGCCCGATCCACACCCAGCTGCCCAATCCGCTGCACTGGAAGATACCCGCCGGACAGACCTACCGCCGGGCCGAGTGTACCCGCGGGGAGTACGGCTACTACCTGGCCTCCGACGGCAGCGGCTACCCGCGCCGGGTGTACGTGCGGGGGCCGAGCTACACCCACGCCGTGGCCCTCATGGAGAGCATGGCCGTGGGCGCCAACATCGCCGACATAGCCGGCCTGATGGTCAGCTTTCACACCTATCCCCCCGAGATTGAGAGGTAAGCACATGAGTCTGAAGGATATACTATCGCCGTTGACCGTATGGCGGCGCACCGCCGAGAAGCCCTACACCGTCATCGACCCCATCAAAGACCGCCCCGGGGCGCCCCGCTACCGCGGCTTTCATAAGAACGACATGGAGGCCTGCATCGGCTGCGGCACCTGCGAAACCATCTGCCAGAACGCCGCCATCGACATGGTACCGGTGGAGGGCATCGAAACCACCGGCGCCGACAGCGGTCTGCGCCCGCAGATCGATTACGGCCGCTGCTGCTGGTGCGCCCTCTGTGTGGACATCTGCACCACCAGCTCACTGAGCATGAGCAACGAGTACATCTGGGTCGACACCGACCCCGAGGTCTTCCGCTTCGTCCCCGGCGCCGAAGAAAAGCCCTGGGACAACAATGAACTCGGTTACCAGCGGGCCGAAGGCTACCAGCTGCTCGATCCCGAACGGGTCGAAATGCCGGAGCTCACACCGGAAACCCGCCTTACCTCCTTCATCGAGATGGTACAGGGCTACTCTGCCGAGGAAGCCAAGCGCGAGGCCGACCGCTGCGTCGAGTGCGGCATCTGCGTGGCTACCTGCCCGGCCCACATGGACATACCCGGCTACATCCGCGCCATCCGCGAAAACGACATCAACGGCGGCTTGGCCCTGATGTACCAGACCAACCCCTTCCCCGCCAGCTGCGGCCGGGTCTGCACCCACCGCTGCGAGGAGGTCTGCGCCATAAACCACACCGGCGACCCCATCGCCATCCGCTGGCTGAAGCGCTACATCGCCGATATGGCCGAACAGAGCGACTACCAGGCCATCGCCGAATCGGCCGAACCCGAGCGCCCGCAGCACGTAGCCATCATCGGGGCCGGCCCCGGCGGACTCTCGGCCGCCTACTACCTGCGTCTGCTGGGCTACAAAGTGACCGTATTCGAGGCCCTGCCCCATGGCGGCGGCATGCTGCGCTACGGCATCCCCGAGTACCGCCTGCCTTACGATCAGCTCGACCAGGACATCGAGTTCGTGCAGTCGCTGGGCGTTGAAATCAAGTACAACACCCGCGTCGACGGGCCGGACACACAGGCACCAAGCTTCGCACAACTCTACCAGGACTACGACGCGGTCTTCTTCTCCACCGGCCTGCCCGACCCCTACACCCTGGGCGTCGAAGGCGAGGACCACCCGCGGGTTATCTCCGGCATCTCCATCCTGGAGGACGTCACCGCCGGCCAGACCCCGGACCTGCGCAAGACCGTAGCCGTGATCGGCGGCGGAAACGTAGCCATGGACGCCGCCCGCACCGCCCGCCGGATGGGCTGCGAGGTCACCATCCTCTACCGCCGCCGCGAAGTGGACATGCCGGCCGACGAAGAGGAGCTCATCGAAGCCAAACAAGAGGGGGTCAAGTTCGTCACCCAGGCCATTCCGGTCCGGGTCGAAGACAACCCCGCCGCCAAAGGCGAGCAAGCCGCATTCGTCTGGGGCGAGGCCGAAATGGTCGACCAGGGCCCAGACCGCCGCCCCAAGCCGGTTCTGCAGGAAGACAAAATCCACACCGACATCTTCGACACCATCGTTCCCGCCATCGGCCAGGGCAGCAGCCTCGATTTCATCCCGACCGATATGGCCGAGAAGATCGGTATCATCAAATATAAAATCAAGGTCGGCCTGCACGGCGAAACCGGCGAGCCGAAAATCTTCGCCGGCGGCGACATCGCCAACCGCACCAAAGACGCCATCAGCGCCATCGCCGACGGCCACCGCGCCGCCAAAGGCATCGACCGCTATCTCCGCGAAACCCCTATACACAAGGAGCAAGACTAATGGAAGATACCCAATTCAGCGAAATTATCGACTTCGCCATCAAGCGCGAAAAGGAAGCCGTGCAGTTCTACACCGAACTCGAACACATCGCCCAGTTCGCCTCACAAAAGGAGCTGCTGTCCGAAATCAAAGGCATGGAGCAGGGCCACGTTAAAATCCTCGAAAATCTGAAAACAAAGTCCCCCGAGGCCATTCGTGTTGAATCAGTCCCCGGCTTCATGCCATCCACCTACCTCGTCGAGGCCCAGCCGGCCCGCGACATGAGCTACCAGGACATCCTCATCATCGCCATGAAGCGCGAGGACCGCTCCCACGCCCTCTACGAGGAGCTCATCGCGCAAACCGAAAACCCCGAACTGCAAAAAACCTTCCAGATGCTGGCCGGCGAGGAGAGCAAACACAAACGCTTCTTCGAAGACCTCTACGACAAATACGTGCAGCCGGACAATTAGCCCGGCCCGCCCTCAGTGCCCGC
>CAYTXS010000242.1:0-3798 GCA_964441585.1 uncultured Thioalkalivibrio sp. | reverse complement strand
CATGTCGATGTAGGCCCGGGCCAGGTCCAGCTTGGTGCCCACCTCGTTCATCTCGACCGGCGACATCTCGCGCGTGTCACCCGCCTCATACGAGGAGCCGGCTTCCTCGGCATCGGGGCGCGGCGCCATCTGCGTCGCATCCGCGTCCTGTGCCTCGTCCTCTGCCTCGTCCTGCTCGCCGCGCTCCTGGAGCGAGGGGGCCATCATGGTGGCGTCGGCATCCCCGTCGGATTCACCGGAATACCGCGGTGCCATCTGGGTGGCGTCCTCGTCTTCCTCGGACTTGTAAGACTCGAGATCGGACTCGAGGACCTGCGTGAGCTCGTCCAGGTCGAGATCCACGTCCTCGTCGATCGTGCCCATCTCCGTGGTGGGCGAATCATCCGCCGCCTCGAAGCGCGCCAGCATCGTGCGATCCTCATCGTCTTCCTGCTCGTCCTCGCCGACATCGGCCGCGAGCGATTCGAAACCCGTCAGGGTGGGATCGTCCTCGCCTGGGGCTTCATCGCCCTCCTCGGACAACCTGGTCTGGCTCAGCAAGGTATCGCCCTCGCCCAGCGCCTCGTTGGATATACCCGACAGACCCGACAGCGTCGGATCGTCCTCCGACAGCCCGAGCGCTTCGCCGCGCTGGGTCGGGTCGTCGCTCGGCGGCGTATCGAGTGCTTGCATCATGAGCGTGCCGCCGTCTTCGTCTTCGTCCTCGTCTTCAGACTCGAACGAAGGCGCCGGGGCGAGGCGGGTATCCGGCTCGTCGGATTCGTCGGCGGAGCTGTCGAATGCAGGGGTGTCCTCAAGGCGCATCGTGCCCGTGAAACTCTCCTCGTCGCCGGCTTCGTCAGGCGCGTGGGCCGCGAGATCCTCCAGCGCGTGCTCGCCCGACTCACCGAGATCAAGGTCGATCCCCAGGTCCTCCAGGTTCAGTTCCGCGGTTTCCTCGATGGGCCGTTTGGCACCCGGGCCGGGATGCTCCTGGGTGTCGCCGAGGGTCACGGCGGGCTGGTCGGACTCGCCCACGTCGAAATCGAGCCATTCGCCGGATTCACCAGTGTCCTGGGGCACAGCCATGTCACCCCCGAGATCAACGTCCACCGCCGGCGCCTCGCCTGCGGCGAACATGGCCTCGCCGGGCGCGATCTGGCGTCCCATGATGGCAATCTTGGCCCAGTCCGCAGCCTGGTCTGCACCGCCCATCTCGCGCACGGCCCTGGCCTGTGCGAGGAATTCATCTGCGTTGCCCCAGACGAAGCAGATGTCAATGAGCTTGCGCCGCAGGTCGTAGCGGTCCGGCTCGCGCTCGATCGCCTTCTTGACGATCTCCGCCGCCTGGTCGTACAGCCCGTAAGCCATGTGAAAGTCGGCTTCGGCCATGGGGTCCGACTGATCCAGGTTAATCCCTGTCTCGCCGGCGATCGTGTCCTCGAAGGGATACTGGTAGTCCTCGTCGCCGGCGACTTCCGGCTCGGGCGCGGGCGCCGGAAGCGGCTCCGGCTCCGGTGGCGGGGCAGCCGGCTTGCTCTCCTCGACCAGGATCGACTCGAGCGTGTCTCGCGACCGGGGCGGCGGCGCAGTCCCCGCAGCGGCTGCAGCGACCCCCGCAGTGGCCTGCGGCGATGCGTTGCCGGCGGCCGCGTCGAGGGCTGCCCACTTGCCGGTTTCGGCCAGGTCTTCCTCGATGGAGCTCTCACCCTCGTTGCGGCGACGCAGGAACAGCACCACGGCCGCGATGATCAATACGATGGCCAGGACCAGCCATAACCACAGGCTGCCCAGCAACAGCAGGGCCCGATCCATCAGCGACGGCGCCGCCACCGGCGGCGTGACGACCGGCGCGACGACGACGGGCGCAGGCTCCGGGGCAGGCTCGACCACCGGTTCCGGTGCAACTTCGGTTTCGCCCACGGCCCCGGCCGGCGCGTCGTCAACGTCGGTCTCGACAGCATCCGGCCGTTCGACCGGCGCGGCGGGCAGCGGCTGCACGGGAACGCCTTCGGATTCGATCTCCGCGAGACGGGACTGCAGCGCAGCAATCTCCGCGTCCTTCACTTCCATCAGCCGCCGCGTCTCGGCCAGTTCGCCGCGCAGCTGGTCGACGGCTTCGAGCAATTGCGGGGACGGTGCCGCCGCAGCGGCTGCCGCGGCAGTCTCGGTGGTCCCCGCCGGGGCGGTGGTTGCGGGCGGCGCCGCCCTGTCGGGCCCTTCAGCAGGCGGCGCCAGCTCGAGGCGCCTCGCAGGCGCCGCGGCGACCCTGCTCTGCCACGCCTGGTTCTGGCTGCGGACCTCGGCATTCGCTTCGCCGGTGGACACCGACGCAATCTGCGCCCGGCTGGGAACGCGCAGGATGGCGCCGGCACGCAGCCGGTTGATGTTGCCACCGAAAGCATTCGGGTTGGCCCTGTACAACGCGACCATCACCTGGTTGGTGGTCAGCGCGCTGTCCGGACGAACGCGCTGGGCGATTTCCCAAAGCGTGTCGTTACGCTGCACCGGACCGAATTCGGTGGCGGCGGCCGAAGCCGGCGTGGCAATGGCTTGCGGCGCAGGCACTGGACGCGAGACGGGCGCCGGACGCTGTGTCTCGGCGGCCGGGGCCGGGGCCGCCGGGGCCTCGACCGCGGCAGGCTCGCGGGCCGGCAGGAACGTCGGCGGATCAAGCAGCACGGTGTACTCGCGCAGGATGCGTCCGCCACTCCAGTTGACCTCCACGAGAAAGGTCACAAACGGCTCGATGATCGGTTGCGTGGACGTGACGTCGATCACGGCGTTCGCCGGATCGTCGCCCCGGACGCGGAACTCCAGCTCATCGAAGAAACCGGGACGATCGAGACCGTAGCGGTTGAAAGTCTCTCGGGAAGCCAGCTGCACTTCCAGCGATTCGAGGTCCTCGCGCGTGCTGACGCGCAACGGAATCTCTGCGTCCATGCGCTGGTTCAGGTAGGAATTCAGCCGGATGTCGCCCAGTCCGACGGACAAGGCCACGCCAGGCGCGAGAACGAGGGACAGCACCCCGAGAAGAATCAGCTTGCGCGACATTGTCACTCCCTGAAGGCGACCTTGGGGCTTACGCCGCCAAGACCGGCTTTAGCCATGCACGACTATCATGAGAAAGCACCTCATGACAGCGGCCTAACTATAAGCTCACAGATAGGTTTTTACAAAAGTTTCAGCGATCTGGACGCTATTCAGCGCCGCACCCTTGCGAATGTTGTCGGAGACGACCCAGAGACTCAAGCCGCGCGGGTGCGAGATATCCTCCCGAATCCGCCCGACCCACACGGCATCAGCGCCCGTCGCTTCGGTGGCCGCCGTGGGATAGCCGCCGGGCACGCGCCGGTCCATGACCTTGACGCCCGGGGCCTCGCGCAGCAGGCGACGGGCCTGGACCGCCGTGATCTTCCGTTCCGTCTCGATGTGAACGGCTTCGGAATGGCCGAAAAACACCGGCACCCGCACCGCGGTGGCGTTCACGCCGATGGTCGGGTCGGCGAAGATCTTCTGCGTCTCCCAGACCATCTTCATTTCTTCCCGCGTGTAGCCGTTGTCCTCGAAGGCATCGATCTGCGGCAACGCGTTGAACGCCAGCGGCCGGGGCGACAGCATGTCCCCGAGCGGCCGGCCGTTCATCAGGTTGGCCGTCTGGCGGGCCAGTTCCTCGACCATGCGACGGCCCGCGCCCGAGACCGACTGGTAGGTGGCCACGTTGATGCGCACGATGCGGGCGGCGTCGTGGATGGGCTTCAGCGCCACCACCATCTGGATCGTGGAGCAGTTCGGGTTGGCGATGATGTTGCGCCGGGA
>CAYTXS010000241.1:0-3818 GCA_964441585.1 uncultured Thioalkalivibrio sp. | reverse complement strand
TTCAGGGTCAGGATCTTGAAGCTCATGTCGCTCTCCAGCGGCGCCGATTTATCCGGTCGATATTGGCAGATTCATGCCGCATTGCAACAGTCCGCCCACACGCGCCAGCCCGCCAGCGCTATCCGTGGGTGCGTTCGAACTCCGTCATGAAGGCCACGAGCGCATCGACGCCCGCCTGGGGCATCGCGTTGTAGATGCTCGCACGCATGCCTCCCACCGAACGATGACCCTTGAGGCTCAGTAGTCCCGCGGCCTTGGCCTGCTCGAGGAACTTGCCGTCCAGCGACGGGTCGGCAAGCGTGAACGGAATATTCATCCACGAGCGGGCGGGCTTCGCGACGGGATTGGCGTAGAACGGCGAGCCGTCGATCGCCCCGTAAAGTGTGTCGGCCTTGCGCCGATTGCGCCGCTCCATCTCTTCGAGCCCGCCCTCCTCCAGCAGCCACTGGAAGACCAGGCCGGCGATGTACCACGCCCAGGTAGGCGGCGTGTTGTACATCGAGCCCGCCTCGGACTGCTGGTGATAATCCATGGTCACCGGCGTCGTCGGCCGCGCCCGCCCCATGAGGTCTTCGCGCACGATGGCGATCGCCAGCCCCGCCGGCCCGATGTTCTTCTGCGCGCCGGCATAAATCAGGCCGAAGCGACTGACATCCAGTGGCCGCGACAACAGGGTGGACGACATGTCGGCGACCAGCGGCGCAGCCACTTCAGGAATGAAATGGAACTCCACTCCGCCGATGGTCTCGTTGGGTGTGTAGTGCAGGTAAGCGGCATCGTTGCTGGTGGCCCATGCGGTGGGGTCGGGAATATCGGTGTGCCCCGTGTCGGCCGAGTCGGCTGCCACGTTGGCGTGCAGGAAGCGACGGCCTTCCGCCAGCGCTTTCTTCGACCACGAGCCGGTCACCACGTAATCCGCCTTGTCCTCGGCTCCCGCGAGGTTCAGCGGCACCGCGCTGAATTGCGCCGAGGCGCCGCCCTGCAGGAACAGCACGCGGTAGCCGGCCGGGATATTCAGCAGGCGCCGCAGGTCCGCGTCGGCGCGTTCCGCGATCGACATGAACTCCTTGCCTCGGTGTGACAGTTCCATGACCGACATGCCGCAACCCTGCCAGTCGACCAGTTCGTCCCGGGCGCGCTCGAGCACCGCCAGCGGTATCGCGGCCGGACCGGCGCTGAAGTTGAATACCCGTTCCATTCGTCTGCTCCCTATTACGTCTTTTTACTCGGCGGCGCCGTCGCCGCCGAGATCCGGTTCTTCTGCGCCGTCCTCGTCCAGGTCGCCCGCCTGCTCCGCGGCGACCCGCCCCATGCCGACGAGGCGGCCTCCTTCGTCCAGCCGGATCAGGCGCACACCCTGCGTGTTGCGCGACAGGACCGGAATGCCTTCGATGGCGGTGCGCACCAGCACCCCTGTGCTGGAGATCATCATCACCTGGTCGTACGGTTGCACCAGCAAGGCGCCGACCATCAGGCCGTTGCGCTCATTCGTCTGGATGCCGATGACGCCCTGGCCGCCCCGGCCATGCACGGGGAAATCCGACACGTGGGTGAGCTTGCCGTAGCCATGCTCGGTGGCGAGCAGCAGGTGACCCTCGTCCGCAATGATGAGGGCGATCACGTGATGTTCGTCAGCGAGCCGCAGCCCGCGGACCCCGCCGGCCGTGCGCCCCATCGGACGAACGTCCGCCTCGCGGAAACGGACGGCCTTGCCGTTCGAGGCACACAGCATGATCTGCTGCCGGCCATCGGTGATACCGACATCGATGAGGTAATCGTCATCCCGCAGGTCGATCGCGATGATGCCGTCGCGGCGCGGCCTGGAGAATGCCACCAGCGGCGTCTTCTTCACCGTGCCGCGGCTGGTCGCCATGAACACGTACGGTCCTTCTATGAATTCGCGGACCGGCAGCACGGCATTGATGCGCTCTTCCGCCTCGAGCGGCAACAGGTTGACGATCGGCTTGCCACGCGAGCCCCGCCCGGCGATCGGCAACTCGTAAACCTTGAGCCAGTAGACCTTGCCGCGGCTCGAGAAACACAACAGCCAGTCGTGCGTGTTGGCGATGAACAGCTTGTCGACGAAATCTTCTTCCTTGACGCGGGTTGCGGCGCGTCCGCGGCCGCCGCGCCTTTGCGCCTGGTAATCGGTCACCGGCTGGGCCTTCGCGTACCCGCCATGGGACAGCGTCACGATGACGTCTTCCTCGCTGATCAGGTCTTCGAGCGACAGGTCGAGGTGGTTCGGCAGGATTTCTGTGCGCCGCGCGTCGCCGTATTCGTTGCGTACCGCGAGCAACTCTTCGCGGATGACCTCCGACAACCGGCCCGGGCTTTCCAGGATCTCAGAAAGCTCTTTAATTTTCTCTATTATCTCTTGGTATTCATTGATTATTTTCTCCTGCTCAAGGCCGGTCAGCCGATGCAGGCGGAGATCGAGGATGGCCTGGGCCTGGGCTTCCGAGAGGCGATATCCTTCCGCGACCAGGCCCAGGTTTACGCCCAGTCCTGCGGGGCGCGTCGCCTCCGCGCCGGCGCGCTCGAGCAGGCCGGTGACGACGCCCGGGGCCCACGCGCGCCCAGTGAGAGCGGCGCGCGCCTCTGCGGACGTCGGCGAAGCCTTGATGAGGGCGATGACTTCGTCGATGTTGGTCAGCGCGACCGCGAGACCCTCGAGAACGTGGGCGCGGTCCCGCGCCTTGCGCAGCTCGTAGATGGTGCGCCGGGTGACGACTTCGCGGCGGTGGCGCAGGAACGCTTCGAGGATCTCCTTGAGGTTGAGCAGCCGGGGCTGCCCGTCCACCAGGGCAACCATGTTGATGCCAAAGACGGTCTGCAGCGGCGTGTGCTTGAACAGGTTGTTCAGCACCACCTCTCCGTTTTCGCCGCGCTTGAGTTCGATCACGACCCGCAGCCCGTCCTTGTCCGACTCGTCACGCAGCTCGCTGATGCCTTCCAGCTTCTTTTCCCTGACCAGTTCGGCGATCTTCTCGACGAGGCGCGCCTTGTTCACCTGGTAGGGCAGTTCGGTGACGACGATCGCCTCCCGGGTGCCGTCACGGAAGGGCTCGAAATGCGCCCGTGCCCGAATGTGCACGCGACCGCGGCCGGTCTCATAGGCCTCCCGGATCCCGGTGGCGCCGTTGATCAATGCGGCGGTCGGGAAATCCGGTCCGGGGACGTGCTCCATCAACCCGTCGATTCCGAGCCCGGGCTCGTCGATCAGCGCCACGCAGGCGTTGATGATCTCCTGCAGATTGTGGGGCGGGATATTCGTCGCCATGCCCACGGCGATTCCGGCGGAACCATTGATCAGCAGGTTCGGCAGGCGCGTCGGCAGCACCGACGGCTCGTGCTCGGACTCGTCGTAGTTGGCGACGAGATCCACGGTTTCCTTGTCGATGTCGGCCAGCAACTCGTGAGCCAGCTTGGCCATGCGGACTTCTGTATAGCGCATCGCCGCCGGCGAATCGCCGTCCACGGAGCCGAAGTTCCCCTGCCCGTCCACCAGCACGTAACGCATCGAAAACGGCTGCGCCATGCGGACGATCGTGTCGTAGACGGCGGAGTCGCCGTGCGGGTGGTATTTACCGATGACGTCGCCGACCACGCGTGCCGATTTCTTGTAGGCCTTGTTCCAGTCGTTGCCGAGCTCGCGCATGGCGAACAGGACACGCCGGTGAACCGGCTTGAGGCCGTCACGTACATCGGGCAGGGCGCGTCCGACGATCACGCTCATCGCGTAATCCAGGTAGGACTGCCTCATTTCGTCTTCCAGGTTGACCTGGAGGATCTCTTTTGCGACTTCTGACATGAGG
>CAYTXS010000240.1:0-3827 GCA_964441585.1 uncultured Thioalkalivibrio sp. | reverse complement strand
TCGTGGTCAGTCTCGTCGGCCTCGTCGCGGCCATGCTGACGGGACTCGACCAGCGACGCCGCGAACTCGCGATCCTGCGCTCGAGCGGCGCACGCCCGCGCGACGTGTTCGCACTGCTCGCCCTCGAAGGCGGCCTCGTGACATTGAGCGGCGTGCTGCTCGGCCTGCTGCTGCTCACGGCGCTGCTGTTGTTCGGCGCGCCCGTCGTCGAGGCCCGCCTGGGCCTCGGCCTGGAACTCGTCGCACCGGGCCTGCGGGAACTCCGGCTACTTGGACTGGTCTTGCTGGTAAGCATGCTCGCCTGCCTGCTGCCCGGCTGGCGCGCCTATCGCATCTCGCTGGCCGACGGCCTGACACCGCGCGTCTAGCCCCGCAGCACCACGGACACCGGACCCCACATGGACACCGACCCCATGAGAGACACTCAATGACGAAATTCTTCGCATGGCTCGCCGCAGCAATCGTCGTCGGCGCGGTGGTTTTCCTGCTGGTCCCGGAAGCGCCGGACCTCGCCGGGTCGCCTGCCGGCGAAACCGATCGGTCGCCTGCGGGCGAAGCCGGTCGGTCGCCTGCAACCGGCGCGCCGACCCGCGAAACCTCGGAGCGCAGCACGGCCGCCGCGTCGGCCCGCACGGCGGAGTTCGAGGTCGGCGAGCGCCTCCCGCCGGCCATGATGGAGCGCGCCTCGGAGTACCCGGAAATCGAGTGGGACAGCCTCATGCCAGCCGACTGGGATCCGCTCGAGGTGTTCCAGGACCTGGACATCGATGCGCTGGATGACGCCGACCCACGTGCGATCGAGGCGCTGGAGACGCTCCGGGCGGCCTGGGACGAGGCGCCGACCAACGACGCGCTGGCCGGCACCGCGGGGCGCATCGCCGGTTTCCTCGTGCCCCTCGACTGGCAGGCCGAGAGCTTCCGCGAGTTCCTGCTGGTGCCCTATTTCGGCGCGTGCATCCACACGCCCCCGCCGCCGGCCAACCAGATCATCCATGTCATCGCGGATCCGCCGGTTACCGAGCACGGCATGATGGAAGCGATCTGGGTCGAGGGGCGCTTCGAGATCGCCGCGAGCGAGACGGAGATGGGCCGTTCCGGCTACCGCATGTACGCCCATGGCGTGACGCGTTACGAGTGGTGAAGACTCGGGAATTGCGGGTCGCTGACACTCAAGAATAGCGCGCCGCGGCCGACACATAAGCTGTAACGATGGCTGGGCCATTCGTGCGCCCGTGCGCCACTGATGGCCCGTGCCGGGGCAAACACAAGGACAGTTCCCATGCCCGTAGTCTGGCGTTCCCGAATGACGACCGGCAACGACTTGATCGACCAGGATCACAAGTACCTGCTTGCCCTGTTCAATTCCATCGAGCTTGCGCTCAGCAAGCCCGAACTGATGCGCTACCTGCCGACGTTTTTCCGCCAGCTCGTGGACTACACGGCCGATCATTTCTCCCGCGAGGAACAGATCCAGCTCAAGGTCAACTATCCGAACTACCTGCCGCACAAGCGCCAGCACCTCGAGATCATCGAGCGGCTCGAGACGCTTCACGCCCGTGTCATCGAGGAACTCGGGCCGTCACCCGAGGACGCCGACCAGGACGGCGAGGTGCCGCGGCCCACGGCCGAGGATCCCGAAGTGGTGCGCAAGCGGCTGGAATCGGAGGTGCTGGCTTTGGCGCGCGAATGGGTGATCAATCACGTGCTGAAGTCGGACATGGACCTGCTGCCCTACCTCAAGGCCTACCCGCGCAATTTCACCTGACGCGCGAGTTCACGCGACGCTCGAGTTCATCCGGCGAGCCATTTCACCTGACGCGCGACTCCTCAATCAGCAGGTCCACCACCGCCTCGAGCGCTTCCCGTTGCGAAGCGCCTCCGGCGAGCGCCCGCTCATAGGCCGCGACCTGGCGGTGCGCGCTTGTGCCGCGGTCGAGAATCGTGAAGGCGTGCTCCACTTCGGCAGTGCAGCCGAGCGCGTCCGAGTCCTCGCGCACCAGCTCGATCAGCTCGGCCAGGTTGTCGCGATGCGGCACGATCGCGCCGCGTCCCAGGTCCACCAGGCCTTCGTCGAAGCTGTAGCGCATCGCGCGCCAGCGATTCTCCATGAGCAGCATGCGCGCATAGGTCCGCCAGCGCTGGTTGTTGACCCGCAGCCGGTACAGCATGCGCAGCAAGGAGACGTTGATTGCCGCGATGCAGATCGCGTCCTCGATGCGCGTGCACACGTCCATCACGCGGGTCTCCAGCGTCGGGTAGCGCGCGCTCGGACGCACGTCCCACCAGATCTTGGTGCCATCCTCGATGAGGCCCGCATCGACCATCACCTCGATGTGGCGCGCGTATTCCGCCCAGCTGGCGAAAGTCTCCGGCATGCCGGTGCGCGGCAACGCGTCGAACACAGTCAGGCGAAACGACTTCAGGCCGGTGTTCTCACCTTCCCAGAAGGGCGAGGAGCACGACAGCGCCAGCATGTGCGGCAGAAAATAGGCGAACTGGCTCATCAGGTCGATGCGCGTCTCTTCGTCCTCGATCCCGACGTGCACGTGCATGCCGCAGATCAGCAGGCGCCGCGCCGTGGCCTGCAACTCCCTGCCGAGCGTGTCGTAGCGTTCCTTGTCGGTGTGGCGCTGGTCGAGCCAGTGCGCGAAGGGATGCGTCGAGGCCGCGATCGGCGCACAGCCATGGCGCTCGGCGACGCGGCCGACGCATTCGCGCATGCGTCCCAGCTCCTCGCGCACCTCGGCGATGCTCTCGCAGACCTTGGTGCCGACCTCGATTTGCGAACGCAGGAATTCCGGGCTGACCTGGCCGCGCGCCTCCATCTCGTGTTCGCAGTCCTCGATCATCGATTCGGGCATGTCGGTCACGAGATCGCGTGTCTTGCGGTCGACGAGCAGGTATTCCTCCTCGACGCCGATCGTGAAACTCGGTTCTTTAGCTTTCATCCCCTGGCTCCCCAAATTTCCGATACAGCGTCTCGTCGGCCAGGATCTCCTCGAGCACCTCTCCGAGAATGCCCGCCCAGCGGGTAATGCCCTCGGGGTGATCGATGAGGTCCTGGCGGATCTCGATGGAAACATGGGGCAGGCCGCCGCCCTCCGCGTGGTGGTCCACCGTGTGGTCCGCGGGCGCCTTGCCTGAATAGGGTTCGTTATCGCCGACCGCGATGCCGCGGGCCTGCAGCTTGTCGAGCAGCGGCACCGGGATGCGCGGATCCTTGTCCCACAGGATGCCGATCTGCCACGGTCTGCGGACCTGCTTGAAGATCGGCGTGAAGCTGTGGACGGCGACGAACGCCGGAACGATGTTGCGCCGCTCGAAGCTCTCGAGGCGGCGTCGGATCGCCTGGTGATAGGGATAGAAGAACTGGCGGGCGCGTTCCGCTTTGTCGTCCCGGCTCAACCCCTGGTTGCCGGGAATGAATTCGCCGTCGCTGACCGCGAGAATCGAGGTGGGATCGTCCAGGCCCCGGTTACAGTCCACCACGAGCCGCGAGTACCCCGCCAGCACCGCAGGGGCGTCGAGCCGTTCGGAGAGCAGCTCCGCGACCGCACCCGCGCCGATGTCACAGGCGATGTGCCGGCCCAGCGCCAGCTCGTCCAGGCCGAGATCCTGGAGCGCCGCCGGAATCCGCCGGCTCGCGTGATCGCAGACCACCAGCAACCGCGCCCGGCCGTGGGGGTTCAGGACGCGAAACGGCCCGGGTTCTCCCGGTCCGATCAGTGCGCTTTGCCGTCCGGACGCCGCCGTCCCCGCCGATCCCGCGGCCTCGCCTTTGGCGCCGGGCATGGTGCCCGAAATCCTTGTCATCGCCGCAGTGTACC
>CAYTXS010000239.1:0-3845 GCA_964441585.1 uncultured Thioalkalivibrio sp. | reverse complement strand
ATATTCGCCAAGGCGCTGAACTGTGAAGCGGGAGTGTCCTCGACGCCGTGCGGGGTATGCGGGGCTTGCCGGGATATCGATGACGGGCGCTTCGTGGACCTGATCGAGGTGGACGCGGCCTCCCGCACCAAGATCGAGGACACCCGGGACCTGCTGGATAACGTGCAGTACTCGCCGGCTCGCGGGCGCTACAAGGTCTACCTCATCGACGAGGTCCACATGTTGTCGCGTCATTCCTTCAATGCCCTGCTCAAGACGCTGGAGGAACCGCCGCCGCACGTGAAGTTCCTGCTGGCCACCACCGATCCGCAAAACCTGCCGGTGACCGTGCTGTCGCGTTGCCTGCAATTCAACCTCAAGCGCCTGCCGCTGACGTTGATCCGCGACCGCCTGCGCGTCGTCGCCGGTGAGGAACGACTGGAATTCGAACCCCCCGCGCTCGACCTGCTGGCGCGCGCCGCCGACGGCAGCATGCGCGATGCCCTCAGCCTGCTCGACCAGGCCGCCTCGCATGGCGGGGGAAAGCTGGCCGAAGCCGAGGTGGCGGCCATGCTCGGCACGGTGGATCGCGAGCATGCCGTGCGCCTGATGGATGCGGTGGTCTCGGGCGACGGTGCGGCCCTGCTGACGGAGATGGCGGCGCTCGATGAGCGGGTGCCCGATTACGACGACGTCCTCGGCACCATCGCGGCGCTGGTGCAACGGGCAGCTGTGCTGCAGGCCGCGCCCGACCTGGACGACGACGAGGACGGCCTGACGCCACGGGCCCGGCCGCTGGCCAACACCGCGGCGCCCGAGGATCTGCAGCTCTGGTACCAGGTGGCGGTGGCCGGACGGCGGGATCTGCCACTGGCGCCGTCGCCCCGCGCCGGTTGCGAAATGGTGTTGCTGCGCATGCTGGCGTTCCGGTTCGCGCCGCCGGCAGTGTCCGGGGAGGGCGAGCGGCCGGCCCGGCAGGCGAAGCCCGCGGCAGCGGCATCGCCATCAACATCGACATCGCCATCGGTATCGCCATCGGTATCGCCATCGCCATCGCCATCGCCATCGGTGACGGCGCCGGTGACCGGGGCAGGGGTGCCTCCCGCGCCAGCGCCCGCCGAGCGTGTCGCGCTCGCCGCCGACACCCCGGCGAGCCACTCCGGCGTGATCGACGATTGGGAGCACATGGTTGATGCGATGGGCCTGGCCGGCGTCACCCGCCAGCTGGCACGTCACTGCGCGTATCTCGGCCGCGAGGGCGCCGTGGTGCGGCTCATGCTCGACCCGGCACATGAATTTCTCGCCACGAGCGCGCAGCAGGAACGCTTGCGGGAAGCTTTGTCGGCACATTCCGAGACGCCCGTCCGATTGCAGCTGGATTTCGCCGCGCCCCAGGAGGAAACACCGGCCGATCGCGAGCGACGCGCGGCCCAGGAGCGCCAGCAGGCGGCCGAAGAGGCCATCCAGGAAGACCCCCTGGTGCGCGAGATGCAGAAGGTTTTCGACGCTACAGTGGATCGCGACAGCATCCGGCCGGCGGATTGACGAACACTACGGAGGAACACGGGAATGAAAGGCCAGATCGGACAACTGATGCGCCAGGCGCAGCAGATGCAGGAAAATCTCGAGAAGGCCCAGCAGGAGCTGGCCGCCCTCGAAGTCGTCGGCGAAGCGGGCGGCGGCATGGTGAAGGTCACGATGGGTTGCCGCCACGAAGTCCGCGGGATCATGATCGATCCGGCACTGCTCGGCGACGACAAGGAGATGCTGGAAGACCTGGTGGCCGCCGCGGTCAACGACGCCCTGCGCAAGGTCGAGCGTACGGTGCAGGACAAGTACTCGGGCATGACGTCCGGGCTCGGCCTGCCGCCGGGCATGAAGCTGCCTTTCTGAGACCCGGATGCGCTATTCGCCGCGACTTGCGGGGCTGATCGAGGCCCTGAGGCGCCTCCCCGGGGTCGGACCGCGATCGGCGCAACGCATGGCGTTCCACCTGCTGGAAAGGGACCGGGAAGGGGCGGCCACGCTGGCTACCGCGATCAGTGCGGCGCTGGAGGGCATCGTGCACTGTTCCCGCTGCCGGATGTTCACCGAGAGCGAGCTGTGCGAGATCTGCCGCGGACCGTCGCGCGATGCCGCGGTGCTGTGCATCGTGGAGACGCCGGCCGACGTGGTCGCGGTCGAGACGGGTTCCGGCTACACCGGGCGTTATTTCGTCCTGATGGGGCACCTGTCGCCGCTCGACGGCATCGGACCGGACGAACTCGGCCTCGAGACGCTCGAGGCCATCCTCGATGAAGGCGGCGTCACGGAAGTCATCCTGGCGACCAATCCGACCGTGGAAGGTGAGGCGACGGCCCATTACATCGCCGAGCTGTGCGCCCGTCGCCAGATCCGGGCCACCCGGATCGCGCATGGCGTCCCGGTGGGTGGGGAGCTCGAGTATGTGGACAGCGGTACGCTCTCGCACGCTTTTGCGGGACGCCAGAACATCTAGGCGCGGTCGGGTGCAGCTCCTTCAGCGCTGCAGATCTTCCGTCAGGCGCAACAGGCGCCGGTAGCTTTCGTAGCGACGCGCGCTGATGGCACTGCCTTCAACCCCTTCCTTGACGGCGCAGGCAGGTTCTTTCATGTGCCGGCAGTTGGCGAAGCGGCAGTGGTCGGCGGCGGCCACGATCTCGCGAAAGCCGGCGGCTGCGAGGCGCGGGTCGGCGAGTGCAGGGGCAAAATCGCGCACACCCGGAGAATCCAGCAGGGCGCCGCCGTCCGGAAGGGCATAAAGCGTCGTCGCGGTGGTGCGGTGCCGGCCTTCTCCCGAGGCGCTCGAGATCTGGGCAGTGGCGGCGTCGATGCCGGGGAGCAGTGCATTGAGGAGCGACGACTTGCCGACGCCGGACTGTCCCACGAGGATGCTGGTGCGTCCCGCGAGCGCGGTCCGCAGCGACTCCAGGCCTTCCTCCGCGGTTGCGCTGACCCTCAAGGTCGGATAGCCGACTGCATCGAACTCATTCAGGCAGGCCACGGCGTCCGCAGTCGGGAGATCGACCTTGTTGCAGGCGACGATCGCTGTCGAGCCCATCACCTCAGCGGCGGCGAGGTAGCGATCGATGATGAAAGGATCCGGTGCCGGCTCGGGCGCGCACACCACGACCACCTGGTCGATGTTCGCGGCAAGCACCTCCGGCCGTCCGCGGGAGTCCGGGCGGCTGAGCTCCGTTTCACGCGGCTCACGGTCCAGCACGGCGATCTCGCCGTCCTCTCCGGAGAAGCGCCAACGCACCCGGTCTCCGCAGACGATCCGCAATCCTCGTCGTGCGACGAAGGCGCGGTGACGGACGCCGGAAGGATCTTCCACGATCATCCGTTGGCCATAGGAGGCGACCACGCGTCCCGGTGTCCACGCGGCTGCCGCGACTGGACCGGGCGCTCTGTTAGAATTCGATGATTGCAATGAGCGGCCTGCCGAGACTATGAAAGACGCTGAGAACCTGATCTGGATCGACCTGGAAATGACGGGCCTGGACCCGTTCCGGGACTCTATCATCGAAATCGCCACGGTGGTGACGGACAAGCACCTGCATATCTTGGGTGAGGGGCCGGTGATCGCGATTCACCAGGATGATGCGACCCTCGAGGCCATGGATGCGTGGAACACGCGGCAACACGGCAAGTCCGGGCTTACGGAGCGCGTTCGCGCCAGCCGCGTGACTGAGCGGGAGGCCGAACTGGCGACGCTTGCGTTCCTGGCACGCCACGTCGAGTCGGGCGCCTCGCCGATGTGCGGCAACAGCATTTGCCAGGATCGGCGCTTCATGGCGCGTTGCATGCCCGAGCTCGAGGGCTTCTTCCATTACCGGAATCTCGAC
>CAYTXS010000238.1:0-3881 GCA_964441585.1 uncultured Thioalkalivibrio sp. | reverse complement strand
CCACGAGCGCATAAAGATTTCTAAGCGAGTGGAACCCTGTCATGGTCCGGTCGCGAACCCGCAGGCCAAAAGGACCCGGTCACGGCCCGGCCCGCGGACTATCGCCGAGCAACTCCGCGAAAGCCTCGAACTCCGGCCCGATCTCCACGAAGTTCCGCGGCCGCGCCATCAACTCGGCCAGCGCCGGCGGTAACGGCACCGTCTCGCCAACCAGCGGCTCGACCACATCCTCGAATTTCGCCGGGTGCGCCGTGGCGACGACCACCCAAGGCCGTTCGGCCGCCTCCTCGCCCAGCGTCTCCCAAGCGCGCACCGCGGTCGCGGTATGCGGGCACCAGGTGCGGTCATAACGCTGCGGGCCCGCCGCGATCGCGTCGCGAATCTCGGCGTCCGACACGCGGACCGCACGCGCCTCGCGGCGTGCCGCCGCCTCCGAGCCAGCCAGGTGCAGCAGGCGCTCCATGTTGCTCGGGTTGCCCACGTCCATCGCGGTGGCGAGCGTCTGCACCGTCGGACGCGGCGTCCACGATCCGCCGGCGAAGAAATCGCCCACCGTCTCGTTGGCGTTGGTCGCAAGCACGATCGGCCCGACGGGCAGGCCGCAGAGCCGTGCCCAGATGCATGCGAGCGAGTTGCCCAGGTTGCCGCTGGGAATGATGAACCCCGGCGTCTTGCCGGTGGCTTGAAAAAGCCGCGTCGAGGCCCATGCGTAGTAGGCCATCTGCGGCAGCAGGCGGCCGATGCTGATGCTGTTGGCCGAGGTGAGACAGGCGCGCTCACGCAGCTCAGCGTCGCCGAAGGCTTCTTTCACCATGCGCTGGCAATCGTCGAAGTCGCCGTCCACCCGCAGGCTGAGCACGTTGTCGCCCCAGGCCGTGAGCTGGGCTTCCTGGCGATCGGAAACGCGACCCTTCGGGTAGAGCAGCACGACACGGAAGCCGGGCCGGCCGCTGAAGGCCGCCGCGACCGCCCCGCCGGTGTCGCCGGATGTCGCGACGAGCACCGTGCGCTCGCGCTCGCCGGCGAGCCGCGCAAGGCAGGCGGCGAGAAACCGCGCGCCCACGTCCTTGAATGCCGCCGTGGGACCGTGAAACAGTTCGAGCACGTGGAAGCCCTCCGCTGCGGTCAGCGGAGTCGGGAAATCGAGTGCTTCGGCGCAGATTTCATCGAGGGTCGCCGCCAGCGGATCCGCAGCGAAGAACGGTGCCAGCACGCCCGCGGCCGCCTTAGCGAGTTCCGCGTCCTGCGGCACGGCGTCGGCACCCGCCGCGGGGAAGCGCTCCGGAACATAGAGGCCGCCGTCCGGCGCAAGACCCGCCCGCATCGCATCCCCGACACTCGCCGGCGGCGCACCGCCGCGCGTGCTCAGAAACTGCATCAGACGTCCGCGCCCAGGTAGGCGGTCAACCGCAGCAGATCGGCAAACACGCCCGCCGCCGTCACGCCGGGCCCGGCACCGGGCCCCTGCACGACGAGCGGGTTGTCCTTGTAACGCCGGGTGACGAACTGCACCACGTTGTCCGTGAGCCGCGCATAGGCGAAGGGATGATCGGCCGGCAATTCCTCGAGACCCACGACGGCCTTGCCGCTGCGCCCGTCGAGCCTGGCCACGTAACGCAACACGTGATCGCGGCCGCGGGCGGCTTCGAGCCGCTCGAGCATCTCGTCATCTCCAGCCGCGAGTCCCTCGAGGAACTCCTCGATACTGCCGTCGGCAAGCGCCTCCGGCACCAGGCTCTCCACTTCGACCTGCTCGAGCTCGAGTTCCAGCCCCATCTCGCGGGCCAGGATCACCAGCTTGCGGGCCACATCGAGCCCGGACAGGTCGTCGCGCGGGTCCGGCTCGGTGAATCCCAGCGCCCGGGCCTCGCGCACGATCTCGGAGAACGCCTTGGCACCGTCGTAGCCGTTGAACAGGAACGCGAGGGTACCGGACAGGATGCCCTCGATCGCGATGATCTCGTCGCCGGTCTGGCGCAGGTCGCGGAGCGTCTGGATGATCGGCAGGCCGGCGCCGACGGTAGTCTCACCCAGGTACCGCACGTTGGCCTCGCGGCGCGTCGCCTGCAGCCGTCGCCACACCTCCAGCGGACCGGACGCCGCCAGCTTGCTGGGCGTGATGACGTGGATGCCGCGCGCCAGCCAGTCCGTGTAGCGCGCTGCGACGGCGGCATTGCCGCTGCAGTCGATGATGACGGCGTGCGGCAGGTGCTCCGCCTGCACGTGATCCGCGAACCCATCCAGGTCCGTGGACTCTCCGCCCTGCAGCGCATCGCGCCATGTCCCCAGATCCACCGCGCGCGTCGCGAGCACCATCCGGCGCGAGCCGGCGATCGCCCGCACCCGCAAATCGACCCGCGACTCGCTGGCCAGCCGCGGGCTCTCCCCGGCAACCTGGTCGAGCAGCTGCGCGCCCACGCCGCCGGGACCGATCAGGCCGATCGACACCGCCTGCGGCGAGAGATAGAAGCTCGCGTGCACGGCGCGCAGCGCGCGATCCGCTTCCTCGCTCGGGATCACCGCCGAAATATTGCGTTCGGAGGCGCCCTGGGCGATGGCGCGCACATTGACTCCCGCACGGCCCAGCGCCCCGAACATCTTGGCCGCCACGCCAGGCATCCCCCGCATGCCCTCACCAACCACGGCGAGGATGCTGCAGTCGGGAACGAGCTCGACGCCCTCGACCTGCACCTGGTGAATCTCGGCCGCGAAGGCATTGCGCACCGCGTCGCGCGCACGCAGGCTGTCCTCCTCGGGCACGGCGCAGCAGATCGAATGCTCGGAACTGCCCTGTGAAATCAGCACCACCGAGATACCGGCATTGCGCAATGCCTCGAATAGCCGGCTCGCAGTGCCCGGCACGCCGATCAACCCGGCGCCTTCGAGGTTCAGCAGGGCCATTCCCGCGATGGTGGTGACCCCCTTGACGCCGCCATCGCTGCCCACCGCACCGATGCGCGTGCCGCTGCCTTCCGGGTGTGCGGTATTTCGTATCCATACCGGGATGCTGCGCGCCACCAGCGGCGCCATGGTGCGGGGGTGCAGTACCTTGGCACCGAAGTAGGCCAGTTCCATCGCCTCGTGCCAGGAAAGTTCGCGGATGATCGACACATCCGGAATGCGCCGCGGGTCGCCGCTCATGACGCCGTCGACATCGGTCCAGATCACGACCTCGCCGGCCTCCAGCAGGGCGGCGAAAATCGATGCGGAGAAGTCGCTGCCGTTGCGCCCGAGCGTCGTCGGTCCGCCGCGCTCGTCGCGCGCGATGTAGCCGGTGATCACCCGCACCGCGGGCGCGGGTGTCCAGCTCGCCGCGAACCGCTCCCGGGTCTGTTCCCAGGCGACGGCGGGGCCGAGCTCGCTGTTGATCACCGTCAGCGCATCGCGCGCATCGAACCAGTCTGCGTCTACGCCCCTGGTGGCGAGCGCCGCCGCAAGCAGTCGCGCGGACCAGAGCTCGCCATGCCCTGCCACCAGCGCAAACACGGCGGCCGGCGCGCGGCCGATCAGGGCCGTGGCCTTCAGCACATCGTTGATGTCCTCGCGTTCCCGCTCGATCGCCGCTTCCCAGGCGCCGAGCCGTTCGCTGTCGAGCAGCGCGTGCGCCAGGCCGTGGCACCGTGCCATCACGGCTTCCAGCGCGGCAGACCAGTCCTCGCCGTCCTCCGCCGCGCGCACCAGGCCATGCAGCGCGTCGGTGATGCCGGCGGGGGCCGAGACCACCACGGCCACGGGCCGCGGTCCCGCCGACTCCACGATGGAAATGACGCGGCGGAATTCATCCAGGCCCGCAAGGCTGGTGCCGCCGAATTTGTGCACGATGTCGACATGGTTTTTCATATGATTGCGGAGCCTACGACAGCGGCTATTGCACCGCAACG